>NZ_JBEXSX010000008.1:0-208402 GCF_040613835.1 Streptomyces sp. NPDC006207
GCGCACACCCGGGGCGACGGAACGATCTCGTTCCGTCGCAGCCCCCCTCCCGCGTCCGTGGTGCCGGTCACGCGACCCCGGCGCGCTGCCGTGGGACGGCCTGGGGGGCGCTCCGCGCCGCCGTCCTGGCCCGCCGCTCGTCCACCCGGGCCGCCAGGGCGTGCACGGCCTCCTGGAAGCGCTCCGCGGAGGACGGCGCCGCCGGGCCCAGCAGGTGTTCCTTCAGGTTCGCGCGCGCGGTGGCCAGCGTGTCCTCGGCCGTGCCGCGCACCACGGCCAGCAGCTCGCCCAGTCCCGCCGCGTCAGGGGTCAGTACCGTCCCGGCCCGCACGGTGGGGAAGGACGCGCGGAATCCCGCCTCGCTCCGGTCGGTGGTGTTCGTCACCGCGTAGGGCTTGCCGCTCACCAGGAACTCGGAAATCACGCTGGACACGTCGGTGATCAGGAGGTCGCAGTGGTCGAAACAGGAGTAGAGGCCGGGACGCTCCTCGACGATCACCAGGTGCTCGTCCGCGGGATGCGCCGCCCAGTACGCGGCCTCCCAGGCCGCGGTCGCCCGTCGTACGGCGCCTGCGACGCTCTCGTCCCCCGTCGTGCCGCGGTCGGCCATGCGCTCCAGGTCGTCGGCGTCGGGCAGCGACCAGGCGGCGGTCAGCCGGGCCAGTTCGCGCTCGCTGTGCCGGAGGAGGTCGCGCTGCCCGGGGAGGGCGGAGTCCGTACGGCGCCGGCGGTTGGCGTCCTCGATCAGTTCGACGATCCGCCGGTGGGCGGCACCGGCCCGCGGGTCGACGCTGCCGGTGAGCGGGTGCGGGCGGTAGAGCACGCGGACGGCGGGCTCGGCGAGCAACCGGCGGACGATGGCCTCACCGGCCACCGTGATCGAGGTGTTGCCGGGGTCGTCGGTCCACCCCTCCCAGGTGGGCGCGTAGAGCACCGTGAGGGTGCTCCCGGGCGCCGGTGGGCCCGAATGTGGCCGGATCCCGGCCAGTTGCGGACGGCCGACCTCCACGACGTCCTCGTCGGCCACGCCCACCTCGGCCAGCGCGTAACGCTCCCGGGCCGCGGGGCCCGCCACCCAGACCTCGTCGTACGCCTTCGCGTACGGGTTGCAGCTGGACAGCTTGTCGCTCTCGCCGTGGTTGACGAAGGCGTGCATGATCGACGGGATGCGCAGCACCTGTGAGGTCTTGGGCGCGTTGGCCGGGTGGAGCAGCACCTTGAGGCTGGAGTCGCCGAGCCGCATGAGGTCGGCGACCTTCGGCAGGCACACGATGGGGAGATCGGTCGGGCCGATGCGCGGCACCATCCCGCGCTCGCGCAGCAGGATCACCGGCCGCCCGTCGAGCTCGGCCAGGGGGGCCAGCCACATGTTCGCCTGGTAAGCGGAACTCGCTCCCCCGGAGAAGTACATGCCGACCGTGGGCTGGTAGCGCTCGAGCCAGCGGTCGAACCACTCGAGGACCTCGTCCGCGCCCGGTGGCCGCCTGCCGGGCATGAAGGACCGGGCGAGCAGGGCCAGCGCCACGGTGGCCAGCAGCGCGGACAGGGCGACGCCGTCGGCGGCGTACGCCGTGGCCCCGGTCGCCGCGGCCACGCTCAGCCCGAAGGTCGCCGGGCTCCCCACCAGCAGCAGCCGCAGGCCCGGCTGACGGGTAATCAGGGGCGGTGGCGGGGCGGGCAGCGGCAGTTCGGACGTGTCGATGTTGCGTGTGACGACGGGGAGCCGGCGTGCGCGTTGCACCAGCGCCGCCCCGCCCTGGAGGGCGATGTGCGCGCCGTGGACGTACAACAGGCCGCCGAGGCACACGAGGTGGAACAGCACGGACTCCCGTTGGTCCAGGCGCAGCAGTCCGACGATCAGCAGCAGGTCGCGCAGGGACTGCCGGGTGACCGCCTCCGCCTGGAGCAGCCCGAGTGCCTTGGGCGGCGGGCGCTTGCCGGCGTGCAGGCAGACGTCGGCGGCGCAACCGGCGAGGGCGGCGCCCGCCATCAGGGCCCCGTTGGGCAGGGCCACGCCCACCACCTGCGCGATCAGGGCGCACATCTGGGCCAGAAGGAGGCCGAAGTGGTGGACTCCCGGCCGTTTCCCCACGGCACGTTTCACAGCGGCAACTTCCCATCGTCGTACGTTCGGCGGCCCGGCGGAACCGCCCGGACGCGCGAGCGTGCGCTGGGCCGCCCGGGGTGCCGGTTCGCCGTACCCGTGCACGCTGCCCCGTGTTCGAATCCGCAGGCAAATCGTTCCCATTGAGGTGGTTCTCTTGTGACTTTTTTACTTACGGAGTGAAGAGTCCCTTATATGAATTTCATATCTCGTCAAGGGGTGTTCGGGCGCGGGCTTCACGGCGCGTCTGCCCCGTACGCGTTGTCCCAGTCGCCGTCCGGTGGGTGGAAGGCGGCAGCGCCCGGTCGCCCCACTGCCGTAGATTGCGAAGCAGGGAGAGGGAAGGGACGGACGTGGCGAGCGCGAGGCAGGACGTGGCGGAGGCCCGGCGGGTCGTGGTCAAGGTCGGGTCGTCGTCGCTGACGACGGCGGCCGGCGGCCTGGACGCCGACCGGGTGGACGCCCTCGTGGACGTGCTGGCCAAGGCGCGCGGGACCCAGGAGGGCGCGGCAGCCAAGGAGGTCGTCCTGGTCTCCTCCGGCGCCATCGCCGCCGGCCTGGCGCCGCTCGGGCTCACCCGGCGGCCCCGGGACCTGGCGCGGCAGCAGGCCGCCGCCAGCGTCGGCCAGGGCCTGCTCGTCGCCCGGTACACGGCCTCCTTCGCCCGGTACGGCGTACGGGTCGGGCAGGTGCTGCTCACCTCCGACGACATGAGCCGCCGGGCGCACTACCGCAACGCCTACCGCACGCTGGACAAGCTGCTCGCCATGGGCGCCCTGCCGATCGTGAACGAGAACGACACGGTGGCCACCGACGAGATCCGCTTCGGCGACAACGACCGCCTCGCCGCCCTCGTCGCCCACCTGGTCCGTGCCGACCTGCTCGTCCTGCTCTCCGACGTCGACGGGCTCTACGACGGCGACCCCGCCCTCCCGGGCACCTCGCGCATCGAGGAGGTCCACGGGCCGCGGGACCTGGAGGGCGTCTCCATCGGCAGCGCGGGCAAGGCCGGCGTCGGCACCGGGGGCATGGTCACCAAGGTCGAGGCCGCCCGGATCGCCGCCGGCGCCGGCATCCCGGTCGTCCTCACCTCCGCCTCGCAGGCCGCGGACGCCCTGGCCGGACGGCGGACCGGCACCCTCTTCCACGCCACGGGCAAGCGCTCCGCCGACCGGCTGCTGTGGCTGGCCCACGCCTCCACCCCGCTTGGCGCGCTCATCCTGGACGACGGCGCCGTGCAGGCGGTCGTCAAGCGCCGCACCTCGCTGCTTCCGGCCGGCATCGCGGCGGTCGAGGGCCACTTCACCGCCGGCGACCCGGTCGAACTGCGCGACACCTCCGGCCACGCCGTCGCGCGGGGCCTGGTGAACTTCGACGCCAAGGAGCTGCCCCGGCTGCTCGGGCGCTCCACCCGTGAACTGGCGCGGGAGCTCGGCCCCGCCTACGAGCGCGAGGTCGTGCACCGGGACGACCTCGTACTCCTGCACCACTGAGGCGGACCTCCTTCGTGGTTACTTCGTGAAAACCGCCCCGCGCCCGCTTCCGGGCTGCTGGACTTTGAGGGCGGAGCACGGAATCCGGCCAGGGACGCGACGACAGGGACGACAGGGAGGCCGCCGGTGAGACGAGGGCGCCCAGGGGCATCGTCGTCCCGAGGGACGGCGGAGCGGACACTGGTCAGCGTGACGAGCGACGACACCGCCCCGCCCGCGCGGGAGCGCCCCGTGTCCCGGCTCTGGCACGTGACGCTCAGCGTCTGCGGGCCCGAGGCCCCGCTCGCCGAGGTGCGGCGCGCGCTGGAGCAGCTCGCGAACGACCACCCCTTCCTGCTGACCAGCCGGTACGCGGCCGACCACGCCGAGATCCGGTACTGGGAGGAGGCCCGCGACCTGCACGACGCCGCCGCGATCGCGCTGCGGCTGTGGGGCGAGCACCGTTCCTCCGCCAACCTGCCGCCCTGGGAGACGGTGGGCCTGGAGGTCATCGACCGGGACACCTACCACCAGCGCCTCGCGGAGGGTTACGGACCGCCCCCGGCGGCGCCCCTCGGCGTGCACCCCTACTGAGCCGCACCGGCCGGGCCGCCGTGCGCGGCACGGTCTCACCGGCCGGAAAGCCGTCCCGCCGGCCGGCGCCCACGCCGTACCCTGGCCGCTATGAGCAGCCGCAGCCACAGCAACGACGACCTCGCCGCCTCCCTGCCCTCGCCGTGGCCGAAGAGCCCGGTGCTGCAGGCCGCCTACCGCGCCCGTGCGGCCGCCGAAGACCTCGCGCCGCTGCCGCGCTCGGTGAAGGACGACGCGCTGCTGGCCATCGCCGACGCCCTGGTCGTCCGCACGCGGGAGATCGTCGAGGCCAACGCCAAGGACGTCGCCCGCGCCCGTGAGGCGGGCACCGGCGAGGCGATCGTGGACCGGCTGACGCTGACCCCCGAGCGGGTCCGCGCCATCGCCTCCGACGTGCGGGACGTGGCCGGCCTGCCCGACCCGGTCGGCGAGGTGGTGCGCGGCTCCACGCTGCCCAACGGGCTGGACCTGCGCCAGATCCGCGTGCCGCTGGGCGTGGTCGGCATCATCTACGAGGCCCGGCCCAACGTCACCGTGGACGCGGCCTCGCTGTGCCTGAAGTCCGGCAACGCGGTGCTGCTGCGCGGCTCCTCCTCCGCGTGCCACTCCAACTCCGCGCTGGTGACGGTGGTGCGCGACGCGGTCGGCGGCGCCGGACTGCCCGCCGACGCCGTCCAGTTGGTGCCGGGGGAGAGCCGGGAGTCGGTGCGCGAGCTGATGCGCGCCCGCGGCATGGTCGACGTGCTCATCCCGCGCGGCGGCGCCTCCCTCATCAAGACGGTGGTCGAGGAGTCCATCGTCCCGGTGATCGAGACCGGCACCGGCAACTGCCATGTGTACGTGGACGCGCAGGCCGACCTCGACACGGCCGTCGCGGTCCTGCTCAACTCCAAGGCGCAGCGCCCGAGCGTGTGCAACGCCGCCGAGACGCTGCTGGTGCACCGGGACATCGCCGCCGACTTCCTGCCGCGCGCCCTGGACGCGCTGGCCGGGGCCGGGGTCACCGTGCACGCCGACGAGCGGGTGCGGGAACTGGCCGAGAAGAGCGGCACCAAGGCCACCGTCGTCCCGGCCACCGCCGAGGACTGGGAGACGGAGTACCTGAGCCTCGACATCGCCGCAGCCGTGGTGGACTCGCTGGACGCAGCCGTGCAGCACATCCGTCTGTGGTCCTCCGGGCACACCGAGGCCATCGTCACCACCTCGCAGCCGGCCGCCCGGCGCTTCACCCGGTTGGTGGATTCCGCGGCCGTCGCCGTCAACGCCTCGACCCGGTTCACCGACGGCGGGCAGTTCGGCTTCGGCGCGGAGATCGGCATCTCCACCCAGAAGCTGCACGCCCGGGGGCCGATGGGCCTTCCGGAGCTGACCTCGACCAAGTACGTCTACACCGGGGACGGCCACGTCCGCGGCTGACCGGCCCCGGCGGACGGACGGAGTTTCCGAGCGGCCTGCCCAATCCGCGTCATCGGCCCTATTCTGGACGGGTGCCGGACGAACTGGGGGGCAAGCCGTTCCCGGACGGCGAGGACCACGGTGGCGCGGATGACGAATTCGCGTCCGTGGTGCTCGATGAGGCCTTCATACGGGCGGCTGCCTTCCACGAACCGAGCGCCCACGAGCGCATGCTCGCCGCCGCCACGGCACAGGCCGAGGCAGAGGCGTCCCGCCCGCGTGTGCTGGGCGCGGAGGACGGCAGCGGTCCGTACGACCAGGAGGAGACCGAGCACTCCGCGGAGGACGAGGAGTACGAGGACCTCTACGCCCAGCGCCGCCCGTACCGGGGGCACGGCCGCTGGCACCGGACCGTGGCGTGGGTGCTCGCCGTGGTGATGGGCATCGGTGTCGTCGCCCTGACCTTCGCGGCGGTCTACCGGGGCGCCGGAGGGGCCCGCCAGCCCTCCGTACCGCCCTCCCCGACGGGCCGGATCGGAGCCCCGTCGCTACCCCCGGTGGCGGTCAGCCACACCCCATGAGCGCCTGGCGAACTTGTCTCGTACCAGGACGTTTTAAAGGGCCCTGACAGACCTACGCTTGTTGTATGGCCGGGCCTGGAGACCCACCGGAGGGGAACCCCGAGGGCTCCCCGGGAGGTGGTGAGGACGAGTACCGATCCGTCGTCTTCGACGAATCGTTCGTCCGCGCTGCCCGGATACAGGAGTTCTCCGCGCGGGAGCGGCTGGACGGATCGGCCCGCTCGGTGCGCACCCGTCGGCTCTGGGCCCGTGGCGGCGCCCCGCGCCAGGCCCTGGTCCTCGTCCTCCTGATCGCCGTGGCCTTCGGCACCGCCGTCTACCTGGGCATACGCAATCCCTACGACCAGCCCGCCCCTCCCGTGGCGCAGTCGCTGCAGATCACCCTGCTGCCGCTCGCCCCCACGGCCGCGGTGGCCGCCGTGGACCGGTCCCGGCCGTTCGCCGGGCAGCGCGCCGAGCACTACCGGGCCGGCGGGACCGGGTACGCCCTGCCGCCGGCGCGCCGCACCGCGCACTTCAGCGAGAGCCAGGTCATGCAGGCCCTGGTCTCCGCCAAGGACTACCTGGTCGCCTCCTCCGCCGATCCCGACGCGCTGACCGGCGGGGACATCCGCACGGTGCGCACCATGCTGGACCCCGGGCAGCTCGACCAGTTCGACCGGAGCCTGGAGCGGCCCGCCGACGACGGGCGCCACGCGGCGACCGGCTGGCTGGTGCGCTTCGACCCCGCCCGCGTCGCCCTCGCCGACGACGAGGTCAAGGTGCGCGGCACCATGACCGTGTCCGAGGCGGGGGAGGAGGCCCTGGAGGTCGTCACGGACCACACCCTGGTCTACGTCGTGCAGGCCGCCACCGGGGGCAGCGGCCAGGCCTCGCTGTTCACCGTGCGGCGTGAGCTGCGGCTGCGCTTCGACCGCGCGGACCTGCGCGACAAGCACGTGGAACTGCTGCGGGCCGCCGTCGAGGCCGGGCCGCTGTCCTGCGTGACCGCCCCCGTGGCGCACTTTCTGCCGCTGCTGGCCGGGCAGCGGCCGCCGGTGGAGCCCGGGGTCGACCCCTACGACCACCGCCACGAGATCGGCTCGGTGTGCGGGGTGCTGGCCCCGGCCCCGGCGGCCGGACCGGGGATCAGCCCTCCGGCGGCGGGTCCTGCGAGTCCTTCGGCGGGCGCCCTGACGGGCCGGAGCCCGAGCCCGGCGTCCCGGTGAAGCGGTCGCGCAGCCGGCCGCCGACGTCGCCGGCCCCCGCCCCGATGTCGGAGAGCAGCTTCATGAGCGGGTCCTTGCTCGTCTTCACCGTTTCGGCGTAGTGGCTCGCGGATTCCTTGAACGAGTCGTAGACCGAGGTGTCCTTGTCCTCGCTGCGCCGCGGGTAGTGGCCGTCCATGATGCGCTGGTGGTCGCGGCTCGCCGCCCACTTCTTCAGCTCCGCGGCCCGCACCGTGGTGAACGGGTGGCTGCGCGGCAGGACGTTGAGGATCTTCAGCACGGAGTCGCGCAGGTCGCCGGACTCCTCGTACTCCTCGGCCTGCTTCAGGAAGGCGTCCACGTTCATCTCGTGCAGGTGGTTGCCGCCGGCGATCTTCATCAGGCCGCGCATCGAGGCCTGCAGGTCCTGGCCGACCAGGAGTCCGGCACGGTCCGCGGAGAGCTCCGACTTGCGGAACCACTCGCGCAGTGCGGTGACGATCGCCATGATCGCGAGGTTGCCGAGCGGTATCCACGCCACCCGCAGCGCCAGGCTGGTCAGGAAGAGCAGGATCGTGCGGTAGACGGAGTGGCCGGACAGCGCGTGGCCGACCTCGTGGCCCACGACGGCCCGCATCTCCTCCTCGTCCAGCAGCTCCACCAGCCCGGTGGTCACGACGATGATGGGCTCGTCCAGCCCGATGCACATCGCGTTGGGCTGCGGGTCCTGGGTGACGTACATCGCCGGGACCTTGGGCAGGTCGAGGATGTAGCAGGCGTCCCGCAGCATGTCGTTGAGGTGCGCGAACTGCTGGTCGCCGACGCGCACCGAGTCCGAGAGGAACAGCAGCCGCAGCGAGCGCTCCGGCAGCAGGCCGCTAAGCGCCTTGAAGACGGTGTCGAAGCCGCTCAGCTTGCGCAGTGCCACCAGCGCGGAACGGTCCGCCGGGTGCTCGTACGCGCGCGAGGAGATGCCCTCGAAGCGCCGCCGGTTGCGTCCGGGCAGCCGCTCACCGCCGCTCGTGCCGCCGTTCGCACCACTCGAATCGTTCGGACCGGACATATGTCCCCGCCCCCCTGTTCGGCCGTTGGGTACCTAGTGAGGACGCGCGGAGCCACCGCGAAGTTCCACCCCGGCCGCCCGTACGATGTTGCCGAGTCCTCCGCCCGTCGACAGACCCCGAAGCCACCAAGGGACAGCCGAATGACCTCCTACGCGACCGCCGCCGTTCTGACCACGCTCGCCGAGGGCGAGGGCGGCGGCAACCACGAGAGCCTGAGCCCCTACCTCACGGGCGGTGGCGCGCTGTTCGCGCTGCTGCTGCTGCTCTTCATCACCACCCGCTTCAACCGCGACCGCTGAGCTCGATCAGGCGATGCGGGTAGGGTCTATCCGCATGAAGGAGCGAATCGGTGTGATGGGTGGGACGTTCGATCCCATCCACCACGGTCACCTCGTGGCGGCCAGCGAGGTGGCGCACCTTTTCCAGCTGGACGAAGTGGTCTTCGTGCCCACCGGCCGGCCCTGGCAGAAGAGCGAGCAGAAGGTGTCGGCGGCCGAGGACCGCTACCTGATGACGGTGATCGCCACCGCGTCGAACCCGCAGTTCTCGGTCAGCCGCAGCGACATCGAGCGCGGTGGCCGCACGTACACCATCGACACGCTCCGCGACCTGCGGGCCGAGCACCCCGAGGCGGAGCTGTTCTTCATCACGGGTGCGGACGCGCTGGCCCAGATCTTCTCCTGGCGCAAGGCCGAGGAGCTGTTCTCGCTGGCGCACTTCATCGGCGTCACCCGCCCCGGGCACACCCTGTCCGACCCCGGCTTCCCGGCCGGCGGGGTCTCCCTGGTGGAGGTGCCCGCCCTGGCGATCTCCTCGACCGACTGCCGTCAGCGGGTCGCCAAGGGGGAGCCGGTCTGGTACCTCGTGCCCGACGGCGTCGTCCGCTACATCGACAAACGCAGGCTGTACCGGTAAGTGATCAGCGGCTGATCGGCAACTGGAGGGGTCCCCAGTGAACGACTACCCCCGATGGCAATACGCCGAGGGAACACCCGAGCGGGGCGGTCAGGATCCCTACGGAGAAGACCCCTACGCACAGCAGCAAGGCGACTACGCAAACGGTTACGGCAACGAGTACGGCCAGTACGACCCGTACGCCCAGCAGACCGGTGAGCAGACCGGCCGGCAGCAGTCCTACCAGGACCAGCAGGGGTACTCCGGGCAGCCGTACTACCCGCAGGAGCAGCAGCAGTACCAGCAACCGCAGCCGCCGCAGCAGCAACCCCAGCACCCCCAACAGCCCCAGCAGACGCAGCAGTACCAGGGGTGGATCCCGCAGCAGCCGCAGTACCAGGAGCCGTACCACGAGCAGCAGCAGTACGGACAGCAGCCGCCGGCACCCCCGCAGACCCCGCCGCAGGCCCCTCCGGCCCAGCGGCAGCCCGCCTTCGAGGAGCCGCCGGCCCGGCCCGCCGCCGGCCGCTCCGCCGCGGCCAAAGCCGACTACCACACCGGCCAGTTCTCCTTCGTCGACGAGGAGACCGAGGAGTCGGAAGAGGTCATCGACTGGCTGAAGTTCACCGAGTCCCGCACCGAGCGGCGCGAGGAGGCCAGGCGCCGCGGCCGCAACCGCGTGGTCGCCGCGGTCGTCGTCCTGGTGCTGGCCGCCGTCGGCGGCGTCGGCTACCTGTGGAAGGCCGGCAAGATCCCCGGCCTCGGCGGGGACTCCGGGACCGCCCAGCAGGCCGCGGGCGGCCAGAAGCGCGACGTCATCGTGCTGCACCTGCGCCCGGTCGGCAGCGAGGCGACCTCGACCGCGCTGCTGGTCAGCAACTCGACCACCAAGAAGGGCACCACCGTCCTGCTGCCGAACTCGCTCGCCGTGAGCAGCGACGACGGCGGCAGCACCACGCTCGGCAAGTCCGTCGTGGAGAACGGTTCCGCCCCCACCCGTGAGGCGCTGGAAGGTCTGCTCGGCACCAAGATCAGCGGCACCTGGCGGCTGGACACCCCGTACCTGGACAACCTCGTCGAGTCCCTCGGCGGAGTCCTCGTCGACACCGACGCCACGGTGAAGGCAGGCAAGAAGCAGGACGGCAAGACCCTCGTCAAGCCCGGCAAGCAGCAGGAGCTGGGCGGCCAGGCCGCCGTCGCGTACGCCGTCTACCGGGGACCGGGCGAGGGGCCCGACAAGCAGCTGGCCCGCTTCGGGCAGGTCGTCCAGGCCGTGCTGAAGAAGATGTACAGCGACCCGGACCTGGCGACCAAGACCGTCGAGGGGCTCAACCAGGTCATCGAGCCCCCGCTGACCGAGAAGGACCTCGGCAGCAGCCTGGCGGCCCTGTCGGAGGAGGCCAAGGGCGGTGACTACACCACCGAGGCGCTGCCGGTGGAGCCCGACGGCACGCTGAGCGAGAAGGCCACCGAGGACGTGGTCAAGAAGGTGCTCGGCGGCACCGTCACCAACACCGACTCCGACGGCATCCCCCGGGTCACCCTGCGCAACGCGACCGGCGTCGCCGCCAACACCGGCGAGGCCCAGGTGCAGATCGTCGGCGGCGGCTACACCTTCGTCTCCGGCGCCACCGCGGACACCCGGGCCACCTCGCAGGTCCTGTACGCCGACGCCGACCAGAAGACGAACGCGGAGGAGCTGGCCAAGACGCTGGGCCTGTCCGCCAAGGCCGCCAAGAAGGGCGGCGTGGCCTCCAACGCCGACATCACGGTGGTCCTGGGCCAGGACTACAGCCCGCCGGAGAAGAACTGACCCGGGGCGGTCCATAACCGGTCGGGGACCGAGCGCGGTCCGTGAGACCCTGGACGTACGACGTCCCCGACCGGAAAGCCTTACCTGTGACCGCCACGGACCGCTCCATCGAGCTCATTCAGACCGCCGCCCAGGCGGCCGCCGACAAGCTCGCGCACGACATCATCGCCTACGACGTCAGCGACGTCCTCTCCATCACCGACGCGTTCCTGCTGGCCTCCGCGCCCAACGACCGCCAGGTGAAGGCCATCGTCGACGAGGTCGAGGAGCGGCTGCAGGAGGAGCTCGGCGTCAAGCCGGTGCGCCGTGAGGGGGAGCGCGAGGGGCGCTGGGTCCTGCTCGACTACGTCGACATCGTGGTGCACGTCCAGCACTCGGAGGAGCGGGTCTTCTACGCGCTGGAGCGGCTCTGGAAGGACTGCCCCGAGCTCGAGCTCCCCAAGGACGCCGTCGCCACCCGTGGCAAGGCCGAGGAGCACGCCCGCGCCACCGCGGCCGCCGACGAGGACGGAGAGCTGATCTGAACGGCCACACGCGGGGTCGCGGCCGCCGCGTCGTCTTCTGGCGGCACGGACAGACCTCCTGGAACGTGGAGGGCCGCTTCCAGGGCTCCACGGACATCCCGCTGACCTCGACCGGCGTCGCGCAGGCCAAGCGCGCCGCCCGGTTGCTGGCCGCGCTGCAGCCGGACGCGATCATCTCCTCCGACCTGCAGCGCGCCGCCGACACCGCCGCCGAACTGGCCGCGGTCACGGAGCTGGACATCTCGTACGACGAGGGCCTGCGGGAGACCTACGCGGGCGTGTGGCAGGGCCTGACCCACGACGAGATCACCGAGCGCTACGGCGAGGAGTACGCGGCCTGGAAGCGCGGCGAGCCCGTGCGGCGCGGCGGCGGCGAGCTGGAGACCGAGGTCGCCGACCGGGCCGCCCCGGTGGTGCTCGCGGCGGCCGACAAGCTGCCCGACGGCGGTGTGCTGGTCGTCGTCAGCCACGGCGGCGCCATCCGCACCACCATCGGCCGGCTCCTCGGGCTGGACCCGCGCAGCTGGGAGGCGCTCGGCGGGCTGTCCAACACCTGCTGGTCGGTCCTCGGCGAGGGCGCCCGCGGCTGGCGGCTGCTGGAGCACAACGCCGGGACCCTGCCCGAGCCGGTGCTCGGCGACGACGACTGACGGGGCCGGGAGCCGGGGCGGGGCCGGGGCGCAGCCGATTTCAGGAATCCGGCCCTGACCGGCTAAGCTTCTTCTCGTTCGCCGGGCGGAAAGCCCGAGGACAGCGGGGCTATAGCTCAGTTGGTAGAGCGCTTGCATGGCATGCAAGAGGTCCGGGGTTCGAATCCCCGTAGCTCCACAGCGGTATCGGATCCCGTCTCCCCCAGGGGAGGCGGGATCCTCGCGTTTCACCCGGTCCGTTCCGCGGCCGGCTCCTGTTCCGCGGCGAGCGCCGAGAGCGGGCGCGCGTGCCGGGGGCAGCCCACCAGCGGGTCGTCCAGCTCCCGCAGCCGCGCCGTCAGCTCCCGGCTCTCCTCGTCGGCCGGCGTGTAGACCACGATCCGGTGCTCCGGCATCGCCTGGACCGCCAGCGAGGTCGAGGTCAGCCGGATCCTGCCGACCGAGGCGTGATGGATCACCTTGATCCGCTGTCCCGGAGCCGCCACGTCCCCGCTCGCCCACATCTGCGCGAACTCCGCGCTCTCCCGGACCAGCCGCCCGACGAAGGACTCCCAGGCCGGTTCGCCCACGTGCCGGCCGTACGAGGCGCGCAGCTGCGCGACCATCCGGGGCAGCTCGGCGTCCCGGTTGACGTACGCCGAGCAGCACGGCGGGCCGGTGAACAGGCGCAGCAGCACGTTGCGGTCGGCGCGGGAGGCGATCCGCACCTGGGGGAAGAGCCGCCGGTAACCGGAGTTGCAGGCCAGCACGTCGTAACGGGCGTTGTAGACCACCGCCGGGAGCGGGTCGAGGGCGTCGACGATGCCCTCCACCTCCTCGCCCACCGCCTCGGCGTCGGAGACCGGCTCGCGGACGAAGGGCACGCCCGCCAGCCGGTACAGGTGCTTGCGCTCGGCCACGTCCAGCCGCAGGATGCGCGCCACCGCGTCCAGCACCTGCACGCTGGCGTTGATCGGCCGGCCCTGCTCCAGCCACGTGTACCAGGTCACCCCCACCCCGGCGAGCTGCGCGACCTCCTCCCGCCGCAGCCCGGGCGTACGGCGGCGCAGGCCGGGCGGCATGCCGACGTCCTCCGGCCGGATGCGCTCGCGGCGGCTGCGCAGGAAGGCGGCGAGCTCGGTGCGGCGCGGGGACGGTACGGCCATGCGCCCATCGTCCGCCCGTCCACGCTGGGCTGCCAGGTGCTGTCGGTACCAGGATCCGGGGGCTCTCGTTACCGGTACGGGACCGCCCGCAGCCTCGGACCATGGCGAATCCCACCGTTACCGCACGCCGTGCCCCGGCCGGCCCTCCGGGCCGCCGCGGACCGCGTGCCGGACAGCTGCTCGGCGTCCTGCTCACCGGTCAGTTCATGGCCCTGCTGGACGTCTTCATCGTCAACGTGGCCGCGCCCACCATCCGCACCGACCTGCACGCCTCGGGTGCCGGGCTGCAGATGATCGTGGCCGGCTACACCATCTCCTACGCCGTCCTGCTCATCACCGGTGCCAGGACCGGTGACCTGTGGGGCCACCGCAGGGCGTTCCTGGCCGGGCTCACCGTCTTCACCGCCGCCTCCCTGGCCTGCGGACTCGCCGGGTCGACGGGGCAGTTGACCGCGTTCCGACTGGTGCAGGGGGCCGGGTCCGCCCTGATGATCCCGCAGGTGCTCAGCCTCATCCAGCGCAACTTCTCCGGCGAACGGCGGGTGCGCGCCCTCGGCGTCTACGCGGCCGTCCTGGCCACCGGTGCCGCCGCCGGGCAGTCCCTGGGCGGGCTGCTGGTCAGCGCCGACCTGTTCGGCACCGGGTGGCGCCCGGCCTTCCTGGTGAACGTCCCCATCGGGCTCGTCCTGCTCGTCCTGGTCCCGCGGGTCGTCCCGCGCGACCCCGAGGGCGCCGCCGAGCGCCGCCGCGGTCTCGACCTGCCCGGGCTGGTCACCCTCGGCGCGGCCGTGACCCTGCTCACCGTGCCCCTGGTGCTGGGGCAGGAGGAGGGCTGGCCGGCGTGGGGCTGGGTCTGCCTCGGCCTCAGCGTCGTGCTGTGCGTGGTCTTCGCCGTGCTGGAGACCCGGCTCGCCCGGCGCGGTGGCGCGCCGCTGGTCTCCTCGCGGGTCCTGCGGGCACCCGGCATGCTCCGTTCCGTCGCCGTCATCGGGGTCGCCATGGCCCTCAACGCCGGGTTCCTGTTCGCCATCGCGCTCCACCTGCAGAGCGGGCTGGGCCTCAGCGCCCTGCACACCGGGCTCACCTTCAGCGCCGCGGCCGTCTCCTTCGGCGGCACCGGGCTCACCTGGCGCCGGCTGCCCGCGCGTGCCCACGCCTGGCTGGCGCCGGGCGGACTGATCGTGGCCGGCGCGTCCTTCGCGGCGATCGGCCTGCTGCTGCGGGACGGGCAGCAGCACGAACCGGCCTTCCTGGTGGCCCTGTTCGGTGTCGGCCTGGGGCTGGGCGCCTCCTTCAGCCCCACCCTGACCCTCGCCCTGGGGCAGGTCCGTCCCGAGGACGCCGCGGACGCCAGTGGCCTGCTGGCCACCGTCACCCAGCTCGGTCAGCTGATCGGGGTGGCCTCCTTCGGCACGCTGTTCCTGGGCCGGCTGAGCGCCGCCCACTCCTCGGCGCACGCCGTCGCGGTCACCTCCGCCGCCCTGGCGGCCACCGCGGCGGCCGGAGCGCTCGTGGCGGTGCTGCGGCGGCGGAGGGCCTGAGCGCCGCTCAGGCCGCCGCCACGGGGGTCCTGCGCGGTGCGCGAGGGCGGCGCCGGGCGACGGCGACGGCCGCCGACAGGCACAAGAACGCGGCCCCGGCGGCCGGGTAGACCGCCGAGAGGGCCATCTGCCCGGAGGACTGGTGGAGTTCGGGACGCGAGACGCCGTCGCCGTGCGGGGTGAGCCAGAGCGCGTACGAGCAGAAGAGGACGGCGTACGCGGCGGCGCCGGCCCACCAGCGTGCGGGACGGCTCCGCCGCAGGGCCTGGCCTGCCAGCAGGACGACCAGGGGGACCGCCCACACCCAGTGGTGCGACCAGGAGACGGGGCTGACCAGCAGTGCCGTGACGGCGCAGGACAGGACCGCCCAGGCGAGTTCCCCGGCCGCCAGGTGGGCGGTGGCGACGGCCACGCCCACGGCGCCCACGAGGAGTGCCGCGACGAGCCACCAGGTGCCGGGATCGCCGGTGTGCAGGGCGCGGGCGAGGACGCCCCGCAGCGACTGGTTGGCCGTGTCCTCGCCGTTGCCGGCGCGGTCGGCGGAGAGGACGACCTCCGTCCAGAAGCGCCGGGAGTCGCGCGGCAGGACGAGCGCGGAAAGGCCGATGGTCGCGGCGAAGGTGACGGACGCCACGGCGGCCGACCGCAGCCAGGTGTTCCAGCGCTCCCGCCGCCGCCAGGCGATCACCGCCCCGCCGACGGCCAGGAAGGCCACGAACAGCAGCGGTGTCAGCTTGATGCCCGCTGCGATGCCGATGCCGATGCCCGCGACCCGGCCCCTGCGCCCGGCGAGGTCCCCCAGCACGAGCACCGCGAGCAGCAGGTTGATCTGGCCGTACCGCAGCGTCGTCCAGACCGGCTCGCACCACACCGCGCCCGCCGCGACGCCCAGTGCGGCTGCCGCCGCGGGCAGCCGCCGCGGCAGCCCGGCCAGCCGGAGCGACAGATGGGCCAGGACGACCAGCAGGCCGAGGTTGACCGCGGTCGCCGCGATCCGCGCGGCACCCGGGCCCAGCAGTGTCAGGGACGTGAAGAGCAGCGCGGCGAACGGCGGATAGGTGTTGGGCAGCTGCGCGTGGGTGACCCGCATCGCGTACAGGTCGTCCCCGCCCCGCACCGACCAGCCCTCGGCCCGGTAGACGGTGAGGTCGATCATCGAGACGTGTGCCGCGCGTTGGGCGGCCCAGAACGCCGCGAAGGACACCAGGCACACCAGCGCCGCGACGAGGGTGGGCCTGCCGACCCGGGAGCTGCGCGCCGCGGTGTCGGCGATCGGCTGCGTCGCGGTCACTGCGGCCTTCTCCAGATTCTTCCGGGGCGGGGTCAGCCGACAGTACCGGGCGCCGTGCCCGCGGGCCAGGAATCGATTTGGCGTACCTGCCCCGGGGCCGTGTAATGTATCCCAGGTCGCCGGGGGAACCCGGGAGAACGGCATCGCGGGGCTATAGCTCAGTTGGTAGAGCGCTTGCATGGCATGCAAGAGGTCCGGGGTTCGAATCCCCGTAGCTCCACTTCCCACCGCGGACACTGCCCGTCCGGTCGTCACGACCGGGCGGGTTCTTCGTATGCCCCGGCGCACCGCGGTCCGTACGCCGGAGGGGCCCGGCACCGCGACGGCGCCGGGCCCTCCCGCGTGTGGCCGGGGTCAGCGGCGGCCGCCCTCCTCCATGCGCAGCGCCAGTGCGGGGCAGCGGGCCACCGCGCGCTGAGCGGCCGCGTCCAGGTGCGGCGGGACGGGCGTGCCGGCGATGTCGGGGTAGCCGTCCCGGTCCAGCCGTACGATCTCCGGGAGGACGCCGGCGCACAGGCCGTGGCCCTTGCACAGCGTCCAGTCGACGTTCAGCCGCTTGTTGCTGGTCTGCGCGGCGGCGCCGACGGGGGCGCCACCCCGCGGCGCCGGCGGGTCGGACTTCAGCAGCGGCAGCACGCCCACGGTGGGGCGGCCGCAGCCGCCGCCGAGGACGTGGGCGGCGAGGTCGTCGGTGAAGGCGTTGATGGTGGACATCACGAAGCGCATCGAGCCGTCGGGGTGCTTGCACACCCCGCGCCCCTTCACCGCGACCGCGGTCTGCCGCAGTTGCTCCAGCGCGGCCTGCCCGCCGCCGTTGAGCACGTCCTGCAGCAGTCCGGCCATACGGGGCAGCCCGAGGCGGCACGGCCCGCACTGCCCGGCCGTCTCGGCGGCCAGCCACTGCGCGACCCGCAGCGACTCGCCCAGCGGGCACAGTCCCGGGTCCAGCGGGAGCAGGGCGCCCGCGCCCAGGGTGGCCTTGTGGGCCTCCAGGCTCTCGCGGGCGATGGTCACCATCGAGGCGACGCTGGGGTCGATCCAGTTGCCGTGGTAGCCGCCGACGAGCACGCCCTGCCCCGGGTTCCCGCCGCACATCTGCAGGATGTACGACATCGGCACACCCGTCGGGGTCTCCACGACCGTCTGCCGGGGCACCGAGCCGGACACCGTCAGCATGGCCGTACCGGGCTCGCCCGGGGCGCCCGCGGAGCCGAAGCGGATCGCCCCCATGCGGGCGCCGATGGCCAGTTGGGTGAAGGTCTCGGTGTTGGAGAAGAGCGTCGGCATGCCGCCGAGGCCGGACTCGCTCGCGCTCACCTTCTTGCCGGGCGGCAGGGGGAGGCCGCCGTTGGCCGCCGAGATGATGCCCGAGGACTCGCCCGACACGAAGCGCTCCGGCATGCGCACGATCCGGGCCCTCAGCTGGCGGCCCCGTTTGGTGCCCAGGCCCCGCTCGGCCAGGGCGTCGCGCACGGACTGCTCGTTGGTGTCGCGCGTGACGCTGATGACCAGTTCGCGGGCGCCGAGGATCTCGGCGCACAGCAGGGCCCCGTCCAGCATGAGGTGCGGGGCGCGGCGCAGGATGACGGCGTCCTTACGGCAGGCCGGTTCGCCCTCGCAGCCGTTGACCATCACCGCGGTCGGCGAGCCGCGCCGGCGTGCGGCCTCACCGACGGCCTTGAGCTTCTTGTAGAAGGGGAAGCCCGCCCCGCCACGGCCGCGCAGGCCCATCAGCTCGGCGAGGTCGAGCAGTTCGCCCTCGGTCATGCTCGGCATGGAACCGTGCACATTGAGGTGGGTCACCCGGTCCAGGCGCTCCACCTCGTCGAACCCCGCGGTGATCCGGGGCAGCCCGACGGTACGCACGTCGGGGAGCACATCACCCGCCCCCGGGCGAGGGGCGGGTGACCGGTCCGGTATGGCGGGAACGCTCATCGTTGTCCTTCATAGGGTCCGGGCGTGGACTGCTGCCAGGCGATCGGCTGGAGCCTGTCGGCTCCCAGCGGATCCGCGCCCTGCCTGCCGTCCGGCACCGGGGTGCCCCATGCGGGAGTGCCGTCCCAGCCGGTCTGCTGGGGTTGCTGCTGGTACGGCACCTGCGGTTGCTGCTGGTACGTCGCCTGGGGGTCGGCGGGCACCTGCGGCAGTTGCATCGTGGCGGCCGCGGGATCCATGCCGAGGGTACGGTCCGGGGCCGGGGGAGGAACAGCCGTGTACTGCTGGGCGGTGGGGAAGTTGGGCAGCGGCGGCAGCGGTTCGCTGTAGGCGCTGGCCAGGCTGGGCCCGTTCTCCTCCCGGGGCACGGCACGCCGGCGGCCGGAACCGCCCCGGGACGCGGCCCGTTCGCCGCCGAGCTTGCGGAAGGAGGCCGAGCGCTCCCGCGTCTCGGGGAAGAGCGCCTCGCCACGGGTCCTGCGGAGCCGGTAGATCAGCCCGATGGCGACACCCACCAGGCAGATCCCGTAGGCGACGATGATCCAGGACTTGGCGGAGCGGCCGGACTGCAGGCCGTGGATCAGCGCCATGCACCAGGACGCGTAGGCGGTGCTGTGCAGGATGCGCCACCGCACGGGGTGCCGGTTGGCGGCGAAGACGCTGCGCATGGCGCCCGTGGCGGCGGCCAGGATCATCAGGTAGGCGGCGAGCACGCCGAGGGCGATGAGGCCGTCCCGGCCGGTCACGCCGAGGGGGAGGAAGGCGCCGGCGGTGGTGACCCGCACCTCGACGACCTTCGTCGTCACGTGCAGGACCAGGAATCCGATAGCGGCGACGCCCAGACCGCGGTGGATGCCCTGGGTGAGCAGGCGTTCGCGGGGGCCGAGGAAGACGGTGTCGGTGGACACCAGGCCCCAGATGACGGTGCAGCTCAGGGAGACGAGGGTGAGGACGCCGGCGCCGAAGTCCAGGAACGCCCGCAGGTACGGACCCGCGGTGACGGCGAGGACGAGCAGGGCGGCGGCGGTGCCGGCGATCGCCCAGGCGCGGGGCGACCGTGCGGCGCGAAGGGCCCCGGACAGGATGTCGCTCGCCGGTATCGGGGGGGTCCGGCGACCGTCCGGGGACTGTCGGTTGGTGCGCATGCGGCAGACGCTAACTCGTACGGGTGGCCTGAACGATCGTCTTTCGACAACCCGGGATGAGGATCATTACGAACTGCTAACGTTGGTTTGTTCGGGCTCCGTTCGGCAAGGATGATCGGTCCTTCACCGGAGCGTCCGCTCTCCGGCACCATATGTCCGCATTCCGGATCGGATTGCCGCCCCAATTGCCCTTTCGTGGGCCTTCCTTGAGTCCTTCTTGGCGAACACATGTCCCTGGCATGAGCTGTTCACCGCGAGAGTGGCGTGGCGGTCCACGCGCGCTGCCGTCTCCGGCGCGCCGCCACTCCGCGCGAACTTCACACAGCAGGGGGTTTCATGAGCTCAACCCGCTCGAGAAGGCGGGCCGGCCTGGCCCTGGCAGCGACACTGCCTCTGGTCGCCGGTGCGCTGGCGATGGGCATACCCACCGCCCAGGCCGACGCACCGCACGGACGTCACAGCCTCGCCGGAAGCAAGCCGGCCTGGGCCACCGCCAAGGCCGACAAGGGCGCCACCGCCGACTCGGCCAAGGTCACCCTCCGGGTGTACCTGGCCGGCCGTGACGCCCAGGGCCTGGCCGCCTACGCCCAGGCCGTGTCCGACCCCGGTTCCGCCTCGTACGGCACGTTCCTCTCGGCGAAGCAGGCCAAGGCCCGCTTCGGCGCCTCCGCGCAGCAGATCGCGCAGACGCGGCAGTGGCTGGAGTCCTCCGGGCTGAAGGTCACCGGCGTCGACGAGCACTACCTGACCGTGACCGGCGACGTCGCCGACGCGGAGCAGGCGTTCGGCACCCAGCTCCACAACTACGCGAAGGGCGCCAAGACCTACCACGCCCCGACCGGGACCGCCTCCGTCCCCGCCTCCCTGGGCGGCGCGGTGCTCACCGTCACCGGCCTGGACAACTCCCCGCGGCGCGCGCAGCACCAGGACACGCTGCCGCCGCCCGGCGCCGTCTTCAAGAACTCCGGCCCCTTCTCCACCTACTACGGGTCGAACACGAACAAGAAGCTGCCGGTCGCCTACGGCACGCGCGCCCCGTACGCCGTCAAGGGCTACACGGGCAAGCAGTTGCGCGCCGCCTACGGCGCGGGCTCGTACAACGGCAAGGGCGTCACCGTCGCCATCACCGACGCGTTCGCGTCCCCGACGATCGTCGCCGACGCCAAGAAGTACGCCGCCCGCAACGGCGACGCGGCCTACAAGCGCGGCCAGCTCTCCCAGGTGCTGCCGGCCGACTACCGCTACACGAGCCCCGACGAGTGCGACGCCTCCGGCTGGTACGGCGAGGAGACCCTGGACGTCGAGGCGGTGCACGCGGTCGCCCCGGCCGCCGACATCACCTACGTCGGCGCCTCCTCCTGCACCGACGACGACCTGCTCGACGCGCTCGGCAAGATCGTCGACCACCGGCTCGCCGACATCGTCTCCAACTCCTGGGGCGACATCGAGAGCAACGAGACCCCGGACATCGCCGCCGCGTACGACCAGATCTTCCAGATCGGCGCGGTCGAGGGCATCGGCTTCTACTTCTCCTCCGGCGACGCGGGCGACAACGTCGCGGCGCACGGCGCGAAGCAGGTCGACACCCCGGCGAACTCCCCCTGGGTCACCTCCGTCGGCGGCACCTCGCTCGCCGTCGGCAAGGGCGACAAGTACCAGTGGGAGACCGGCTGGGGCACCCTGAAGGCCACGCTGGCCGAGGACGGCTCGAGCTGGACGGCCTTCCCCGGCGCCTACACCTCCGGCGCCGGCGGCGGCACCAGCAAGCTCTACGCGCAGCCCTTCTACCAGCGCGGCGTGGTTCCCAACTCGCTCGCGCTGGCCAACGGCGGCACGGTCAAGCAGCGCGTCGAGCCGGACATCTCGGCCGTCGCCGACCCGAACACCGGCTTCCTGGTCGGCCAGACCCAGGCCTTCCCGGACGGGTCCTTCCAGTACGGCGAGTACCGGATCGGCGGCACCTCGCTCGCCGCACCGGTGATCGCGGGCGTCCAGGCGCTGGCGCAGCAGGCCCGGCACGGCGTGCCGATCGGCTTCGCCAACCCGCTGATCTACGACCGCTACGGCACCGGCGCGTACCACGACGTGACCGACCACCCGCTGGGCCGCGGCAAGGACCTCGCGGTCGTCCGCGTGGACTACGCCAACGGCTTCGACGCGGCGGACGGCACGATCACCTCGCTCCGCAGCCTCGGCAAGGACAGCTCGCTGTCCGCGGTCGTCGGCTACGACGACGTGACCGGCGTCGGCACCCCGGCACGCGGCTACCTCGACTCGTACCGGCCGCACCACCGCTGATCAGGTCCGGAAACGGCACGGAAGGGCCCGCACCGGGGGGAACCTCGGTGCGGGCCCTTCCCGCTCTGGGGTACCCTGACCGCATGCGTGCCGTACGCCTTCTGCTTAGCAAGCCGCGCTGACCACGATCGATGTCAGTGCGGCGCCCCTCCTGTGCGAGGGGCTTTTTCGTTTCCGCAGTGAGCAGGCAGATGTCCGTACGGCGGCCGGGCCGCAGGCCGTCATGACAGCGATGGAGTACGAAGGACGATGAGCGAGACCACCCCCGCCGCGGAGGCGGCTGCGCCCCACCGCTACACGGCCGCCCTGGCCGCCGACATCGAGAGCCGCTGGCAGGACTTCTGGGACGAGCACCAGACCTTCGCCGCCCCGAACCCCACCGGTGACCTGGCCGGGGACGGCGAGCTGGCCAAGCCCAAGAAGTTCATCATGGACATGTTCCCGTATCCCTCGGGTGCGGGACTGCACGTCGGCCACCCCCTGGGCTACATCGCCACCGACGTCTTCGCCCGCTTCCAGCGGATGACCGGGCACAACGTGCTGCACACCCTGGGCTTCGACGCCTTCGGCCTGCCCGCCGAGCAGCACGCCGTGCAGACCGGCGAGCACCCTCGGGTCACCACCGAGGCGGCCATGAACAACATGAAGTCCCAGCTGCGCCGGCTGGGCCTGGGCCACGACAAGCGCCGGTCGTTCGCCACGATCGACCCGGACTACTACAAGTGGACCCAGTGGATCTTCCTGCAGATCTTCAACTCCTGGTACGACCCCCAGGCCGACCGCGCCCGCCCCATCGGCGAGCTGGTCGAGCAGTTCGAGAAGGGCGAGCGGCAGACACCCGGGGGGCGGGCGTGGGCCGAGCTGAGCCCCGCCGAGCGTGACGCCGTCCTGGGCGATTACCGCCTGGCGTACGCCTCGGAGTCCCCGGTCAACTGGTGCCCCGGCCTGGGCACCGTGCTGGCCAACGAGGAGGTCACCGCCGACGGCCGCTCCGAGCGCGGGAACTTCCCCGTCTTCAAGGCCAAGCTGCGCCAGTGGATGATGCGCATCACCGCCTACGCGGACCGCCTGCTGGCCGACCTGGACGCCCTGGACTGGCCCGAGGCGATCAAGCTGCAGCAGCGCAACTGGATCGGGCGCTCCGAGGGCGCCAAGGTCGACTTCGCGGTCGAGGGCCACGGCGAGAGCCCGATCACCGTCTTCACCACGCGTCCGGACACCCTGTTCGGCGCCACCTACATGGTGCTGGCCCCCGAGCACCCGCTGGTCGACACCGTGGTGCCGGCCGCCTGGCCGGAGGGCACCAAGGACGCCTGGACCGGCGGCGCGGCCACCCCGGCCGAGGCCGTCGCGGAGTACCGCAAGCAGGCCCAGTCCAAGTCGGACGTCGAGCGGCAGACCGAAGGCAAGAACAAGACCGGCGTCTTCAGCGGCGCGTACGCCGTGAACCCGCTGACCGGCACCCGCGTCCCGGTCTTCGTCGCCGACTACGTCCTGATGGGCTACGGCACCGGCGCCATCATGGCCGTCCCCGGGCAGGACGAGCGCGACTGGGAGTTCGCCACCGTCTTCGAGCTGCCCATCATCCGCACCGTCCGGCCGCCCGAGGGCTGGGAGGGCGAGGCGTACACCGGCCAGGGCCCGGCGATCAACTCCGCCAATGACGAGATCGACCTGAACGGCCTGGAGGTCGCCGACGCCAAGCGCAAGGTCATCGCGTACCTGGAGCAGCGCGGCATCGGCGAGGGCACCATCAACTTCCGCCTGCGCGACTGGCTGTTCAGCCGCCAGCGGTACTGGGGCGAGCCCTTCCCGATCGTCTACGACGAGGACGGCGTCGCCCACGCCCTGCCCGAGTCGATGCTGCCGCTGGAACTGCCCGAGGTCGAGGACTACTCCCCGCGCACCTTCGAACCGGACGACGCGGACACCGAGCCGGAGACCCCGCTGTCCCGCAACGCGGAGTGGGTCCACGTCGAGCTGGACCTGGGTGACGGGCGCGGCGTGCGCCGCTACCGCCGCGAGACCAACACCATGCCCAACTGGGCCGGTTCCTGCTGGTACGAGCTGCGCTACCTGGACCCGCACAACGACCTGAAGCTGGTCGACCCCGAGATCGAGCAGTACTGGATGGGGCCGCGCGAGGGTCAGCCGCACGGCGGCGTCGACCTGTACGTCGGTGGCGCCGAGCACGCGGTGCTGCACCTGCTGTACGCGCGCTTCTGGTCCAAGGTGCTGTTCGACCTGGGCCACGTGTCGTCGGTGGAGCCGTTCCACAAGCTGTTCAACCAGGGCATGATCCAGGCCTACGTCTACCGCGACGGCCGCGGCTTCCCCGTCCCGGCGGCCGAGGTCGAGGAGCGCGACGGCGGCTGGTGGTACGGCGGCGAGCAGGTCAAGCGCGAGCTGGGCAAGATGGGCAAGTCCCTGAAGAACGCCGTCACCCCGGACGAGATCGCCGCCGAGTACGGCGCCGACACCCTGCGCCTGTACGAGATGGCGATGGGCCCGCTGGACGTCTCCCGGCCCTGGGACACCCGCGCGGTCGTCGGCCAGTACCGGCTGCTGCAGCGGCTGTGGCGCAACGTCGTGGACGAGACGACCGGCGAGGTCACGGTGACCGGCGCCGAGCCGGACGAGGACACCCTGCGCGCCCTGCACAAGGCGATCGACGGCGTCCGCCAGGACCTGGAGGGCCTGCGCTTCAACACCGCCATCGCCAAGATCACCGAGCTGAACAACCACCTGACCAAGGCGGGCGGTCCGGTGCCGCGCTCGGTCGCCGAGCCGCTGGTGCTGCTGATCGCGCCGCTGGCCCCGCACATCGCCGAGGAGCTGTGGCGGCGGCTGGGGCACGAGGGCTCCCTGGCGCACGAGGACCTGCCGGTGGCCGACCCGGCGTACGTGGTGGACGAGACCGTCACCTGCGTCGTCCAGATCAAGGGCAAGATCAAGGCCCGTCTGGAGGTGCCGCCGACGATCTCCGACGCCGACCTGGAGGCCCAGGCCCTGGCCGACCCTGCGGTCGTGGCCGCGCTGGACGGCGCAGGGGTCCGCAAGGTGATCGTGCGGGCGCCGAAGCTGGTGAACATCGTCCCCGCGTGATGGCCTGAGCGCCTGATGCGCGGCTGATCGTCCGGCCGGAGCAGGCCGGAGCAGGCCGGAGCAGGCCGGAGCAGGTCGGAGCAGGCCGGAGGAGGTCGGCGCACTCGGTGTAAGGGGCGGGTGGGGGTTCTCCCGGAACCCTCGCCCGCCCCCGTCCGTTTACGGTGGGCATACAACCGATCGAGCAGATCGGGCCGGTCGGACGGACCGGGCCGACCGGGCAGAGGAGCCGCCGTGGATGTCGCCGTCGCCGTGATCCTGCTGCTCTTCGCCTCCTTCGTGGCGCTCGGTGTCGTTGCCGCGGTCAAGACGGCGCGGGCGGTCAAGCGCGGGGTGGAGCGCACCAGCATCGAGGCCCGCCGCGTGGTCGAGGACACCGGCCTGAAGGCCCGCCGGTACAGCAGGCCCGGGCCCGCCGGGAAGCTCGCCGAGCTGCGCCTGGCGCTGCGTACGTCCGTCACGAGCACGGAAGCGGCACTGGAGGGGCAGGCCGCCGTCGACCCGTCGCTGAGCGAGGCCGTGGCGCTGCTCGCCAGGCTGAGCTCCCACGCCCGGGAGCTCGACGCGGAGCTGCGGCTGCTGGAGCGCGAGCCCGACCGCACCCGCATCGCGGCCCGGATCGGCGAGCTGGAGGAGCGCACGCGGCGCATCACCCACTCCGCGGATTCGCTGCGCTGGGCCGCCCAGGACCGGGCCCGTCGCTTCGCCGACGACGACCTCGCGGCGCTGGGCCGCGACATCGACCTGGAGGCCGGGGCGTTGCGGCACTGGGCGCCCTCGGCGCTGCCGGAGCCGGAACCGGAACCGCGCACTCAGCCGGGGACGCGGCGCGGGCGGATGCCCGAGCCGGGCACCGGACAGCCGCCCAAGGCGCTGTGAGGGGCCGGGCGGGGCCGGGACGGGCCGCGGGGACGTTCACCGGGGTTCACCTCGACGGAGCCGTACTGTCGCCCGGCCTTCGGCGCGGGTAACCTCCCGCACATGTCGTCCCATGTCGCTATCGTCACCGATTCCACGGCCTACCTGCCGCAGGAGGCCCTGACCCGGCACCGGATCACCGTGGTCCCCCTGGCGGTGGTGATCGGCGACGAAGCGCTGGAAGAGGGCACCGAGGTGTCGGCGCCCGCGGTCGCCCGCGCCCTGCAACGCCGCAAGCCCGTCACCACGTCGCGGCCGAGCCCCGAGGAATTCGCCGCCGCCTACCGCACGGTGGCGGAGGCGGGAGCGACCGAGATCGTCTCCCTGCACCTGTCGGCGGAGTTCTCCGGCACCTACGACGCCGCGCTGCTCGCGGGGGCGGACGCGCCCGTCCCGGTGCGCGTCGTGGACACCGCGATGGTCGCCATGGCCCTCGGGTTCCCGGTGCTGAGCGCCGCCGAGGCGGCGGAGGCGGGCGGCTCCGCGGACGAGATCGTGGCGGCGGCGGAGAAGCGGGCGTCGGACACGTCGGCGTACTTCTACGTGGACACCCTGGACTACCTGCGCCGGGGCGGACGCATCGGCGCGGCGCAGGCGCTGCTCGGGTCGGCGCTCGCGGTGAAGCCGCTGCTGCAGCTGGACGAGGGCCGCATCCAGCTGCTGGAGAAGGTGCGTACGGCCTCCAAGGCGCTGGCGCGGCTCGAGGAGATCGTCGTCGAACGGGCGGGCACCCGTCCGGTGGACATCGCCGTCCACCACCTGGCCGCCGCGGACCGCGCGTCCGCCCTGGCGGAGCGGCTGCGGGCGCGGGTCCCCGGGCTCAACACCCTCGTCCTCAGCGAGGTCGGGGCGGTGATCGGCGCCCACACGGGGCCCGGGCTGCTGGGGGCGGTCGTCTCCCCGCTGTGACCTCCTTCGGGTGACGGGGTTATCCACAACCTCTGGACGATCCACAGGACTTGGGCAAGATCATCTCGTTGGCGCCGGTCCGCCTACCGTCCCTGACATGGGATCGACCACCGCAACTCCTCGCCACCGCAGGCACCCGTCCGCACGCGTGCCCGCACCCGGGCCCGCCGCCGGCGCGGTCCGGGAACGGGCCGCCGCCCTCTTCGACCGTCCGCCGACCCGTCCCGCGCCACGGGGTGGGGCGGGCGCGGCGGCTCCGGATCCACCGGAACGACCGGATGGGCCGGAGCGGTTGGCCGTGCCGGAACGAGCGGCTGCGCCGGGGGCGCCGGATCCGCCGGGGCGCCGCGCCGCGGACGCCTGGCGCCTGGCGCTCACCGAGCGCCTCCCCACCTGGCTCTCCGTCCGCTGCGGCATCGAGGCGAAGACGGCGGCCGCCCTGGCCCTCGTCCTCCTCGTCGCCCTCGCCTTCGCGGTGCACCACTTCTGGACCGGCCGGCCGCGCACCGTGGCGGTGCCGCCGGTCGCCGCGGCGCTGCCCGCCGCGGCCGAGGCCCCCGTCGCCGCGCGGGCTTCCGCGGCGGCCGGGCCACGGGCGCCGAGCCCCGCGCCCGGGGCGAAGCCGGTGCTGGTCGTGGACGTCGCCGGCAAGGTCAGGAGGCCGGGGTTGCGCCGGCTGCCCGCGGGGTCCCGCGTGGCGGACGCCGTGGACGCCGCCGGGGGAGCGCTGCCCGGTACGGACACCAGCGCCCTGAACCTGGCCCGCCTGCTGGCCGACGGGGAGCAGATCGTCGTGGGCCGTGCCGCCCCGCAACCGGCCACCGGGGTCCAGTCAACCGCCGCGGCGAGCGGTCCGGTCAGCCTCAGCGCCGCCACCGCCGAGCAGCTGGACGCCCTGCCCGGTGTGGGGCCGGTGCTCGCCCGGCACATCATCGACTACCGCGGCCGGCACGGCGGTTTCACCTCCGTCGAGCAGCTGCGTGACGTCAACGGCATCGGGGACCGCCGGTTCTCCGATCTCAAGCCGCTGGTCACCCCGTGAGCGCGCCCCGCCCGGCGGTGCACGCGGCGGCCGCCTCACCCCGGGGCGCGTCGAACCCGCGCCAGGAGGGCCCGCCGGACCTCCGTCTGGTGGCCCCGGCCCTCGCGGCCTGGCTCGCCGCGGGCGTCGCCCTCGCGGCGCCCGGGCGAGCCGTGGTGGGGGCGTGCGCGCTGGTCGTCCTGGTGGCGCTCGCGTCGTGCGTACGCCGGTGGACGTCGGTCGCCACCGTGGCGCTCTGCGCTGCGGCGTCCGCGGCCGTGGCGGGACTGCACTCCGCTGACCTGCACCGTGGCCCGGTGCCCGCCCTGGCGGCCGAACACGCGCATGCGAGGGTGGAGTTGAGGCTGACGGCGGATCCCCGGCTGATCCGCCCGCAGGTGCGTGGGGCCGTCCGGGCGCCGGAAGCGGTGCTGGTGGAGGCCGAGGCCGTACGCGTGACGGCGAGCGGCACGAGGACCGCCGTCCGTACACCGGTCCTGCTCATCGCCCGCCAACCCGCCCGTACGTGGCTGACGTTGCTGCCCGGCACGCGCGTCGAGGCGGAGGCCCGGCTCGCCCCGGCGGCGGAGCCGGGCGACCGGATCGCCGCGGTGCTGTCGGTGCGAGGGCCGCCGCGCGTCGTGGGGCCGCCCGGCCGTGCGCAACGTGTGGCCGGCGGACTCCGCGCGGGGCTGCGCGAGGCCACCGAGGGCCTGCCGCCCGACGCCCGTGCCCTCCTTCCCGGGCTGGTCGTCGGGGACACCTCCCGTATCCCGGTGGAGTTGCACGACGCGTTCGAGGCCACCGACCTGACCCATCTGACCGCGGTCAGCGGTTCCAACCTCTCGCTGGTGCTGATCCTGCTGATCGGTCCGCCCGGTCTCGCGCTGCGCGCCGAGCGCGGCGGCCTGGCTCCGCGGCTGGCCCTTCCGCTCCGCGTGACGGCCGTGCTCGGGGGAGTGCTCACCGTGGCCTTCGTCGTCGTGTGCCGGCCGGACCCGAGCGTGCTGCGCGCGGCCGCCTGCGGGCTGATCACCCTGCTGGCCATCGGCACGGGCCGCCGCCGCAGCCTGCTGCCCGCGCTGTGCGGGGCCGCCCTGCTGCTGCTCCTCCACGATCCCTGGCTCGCCCGCTCGTACGGCTTCGCGCTGTCCGTGCTGGCCACCGGCGCGCTCCTGGTCCTCGCCCCGCGCTGGAGCACCGCCCTGCGGCACCGGCGGGTGCCACCGCGCCTCGCGGAGGTCCTGGCCGCGGCGGCCGCCGCGCAGGCGGTGTGCGCCCCCGTGGTGGCGGTGCTGGCCGCCCACGTCAGCCTGGTCGCCGTCCCCTGCAACCTGCTGGCGGAACTCGCGGTGGGCCCCGCCACCGTCCTCGGCTTCGCCGCCCTGGCCGCGGCGCCCTTCGCCATGCCCGTCGCCAAGGCACTCGCCTGGGTCGCGGGCTGGCCCGCCGGCTGGATCGCTGCGGTGGCCCGGCGCGGTGCCGCCCTGCCCGGGGCGACGCTCGACTGGCCCGGCACCTGGGCGGGCGCCCTGCTGCTGGCGGCCGTCACCGTGGTGGTGGTTGCGGCGGGGCGCCGCATCCTGCGCCGTCCCTGGCTGTGCGCGGCCGCCGCGCTGCTGCTCGTGCTGGCCGTCGTACGTCCCGCGCCGCTGCCCCGCTCGGTGACCGGCTGGCCGCCGCCGGCCTGGCGGCTGGTGGCCTGCGACGTCGGCCAGGGCGACGCGCTGGTGCTCTCCGCGGGCGACGGCGCCGCCGTCGTGGTGGACACCGGCCCGGAGCCCCGCCTCGTCGACCGGTGCCTGCGCTCGCTCGGGGTCACCGCGATCCCGCTGCTCGTCCTCACGCACTTCCACGCCGACCATGTCGCCGGCCTCCCCGGGGTCCTGCGCGGCCGTGCCGTGGGCGCCATCGAGACCACCACCCTCGACGAACCTTCCGACCAGGCCGCCTTCGTACGCCGTCAGGCGGCCGCCGCCCGCGTTCCCCTGCTGCGCGCGACACCCGGGGAGCGCCGCCGCCTGGGCCCCCTCGACTGGCGTGTGCTGTGGCCCGCCGCGCCCTCCCTGCTCGCGGGCGCCGAGGGTGCCGATCTGGGCGGCACCAATCCCAACGACGCCAGCGTCACCCTGCTGGTCCGCACCGCAGGGCTCACCGTGCTCCTCCTCGGCGACCTGGAGCCCGCGGCCCAGCACGCGCTCCTGACCGCTGCCCCGGACCTCCCGCGCGTCGACGTCCTGAAGGTCGCCCACCACGGTTCCGCCTACCAGGACCCGGCGCTGCTGGTCCGCATCCGGCCCCGTCTCGCGCTCGTCAGCTGCGGGGCCAGGAACCCGTACGGACATCCGTCGCCCCGGACCCTCGCCGCGCTGCGCGCCCAGGGCACCACGGTTTTGCGCACCGACCGGGACGGCCCGGTCGCCGTCCTGGGCGACCGGGAGGACCTGCGGGCCGCCGCGACCGGTCCGTCGCCCGCCGCGGAGCGGGCCGTCCGGGGACGGCGAAGGGCCCGCACCGGTGCACGACCGGTACGGGCCCCACGGGTGCCGGGGACGGGCGGCTCAGGCGTCCTCCAGGCCCATCTCCTCCTCGGGCACGGAGATCACCCAGCGGGTGCTCTGCCGCGGCCGGAGGTAGAAGAGCCAGTAGGCCAGCGAGGCGGCGACGATCACACCGGTGATCACCAGGTCCTGCGCGGTCTGCTGGGTCAGCACGTACGCCAGCACGACGACCAGCAGCAGCGGTATCGCGGGCCACAGCGGCATGCGCCAGGCCGCACGCTCCTTGTGCCCGGCGCGGCGCGAGCCGAGGGCCGCGAGAGCGACGACGACGTACATCGCGGCGACCGCCACGCCGGTGACGCCGCTCAGCGTCTCCACCGGCACGAAGCACAGCACCGCGCCCGGCACGCCCACCGCGAGCGTGGCGATCCACGGGGCGCCGAACCGCTTGCTCAGCGTGCCGAAGGCCTTGTTGACCGGGGCCGGCCAGGCGCGGTCCCGCGCGGAGGCGTACAGCACCCGGGAGTTCTGGATGACCATCACGATGCCCGCGTTGATGATGGCCAGCGCGATGCAGAGGCTGATGAAGGTGCCGACCGCCGAGTTGCTCCAGCCCCGCACGAGCGCCGAGAGGTCGCCCGCCATCAGGGAGTTCATGTCGGGCGCGCCCAGCGTGATCGCGATCGTCGGCACGATCACCACCAGGGCGCCGATGCCGAGCGTCCACAGCACGGTCCGGGAGACCGTGCGCCGCGGGTTCTCCATCTCCTCGGACAGGTACACGGCCGTGCTGAAGCCCTGCAGCACGAAGAGCGCGATCGCCAGCCCCGCGATGATCGTCCCCGCCGTGACCGCCGACCCCACCCCGTGCCCGGCCTCCGTCACCGGGTGGATCAGCACCGAGGCCGACCGCGAGCTGTGGGAGAACCCGAGGAAGGCCACGACCGCCGCCGCGACGACCTCCAGGACCAGGAAGATGCCGGTGATCCAGGCATTGGCCCGCAGGTCCAGCAGGCCCATGACGGTGGCCAGCAGCATGACGGCGGCGCCCGCGATCTTCGGGTCGATCTGCATGATCGGCGCCAGGTACTCGCCCGTGCCGAGCGCGATGATCGGCGGCACGATCATCACGACGATCAGGGACAGCACGAACACGATCCACCCGGCCAGCCGCCCGATGAGCGTGCCGACCATCGCGTACTCGCCGCCCGCGCTCGGTATCAGCGTCCCGAGCTCCGAATAGCAGAAGGCCACCGCGATGCAGAGGACCGCCGCGATCACGATGGTCAGCGCCGTCCCGGTTCCCAGGTCGGCGAAGAGCGGGGGCACGATGACGAACAGCGAGGAGGCCGGGGTCAGGCACGACAGCGTCAGAAGCGTTCCGCCGACCACGCCGATCGACCTCTTGAGCGACTTCGGGGCCTCGATGGGCGGGGCCAGCGGCGAGTGCGGGGCCGTCGGCGGGTGGAGCGTGTCGGTCATGCGCGCATCCGATCGGGTCGGGCTCGAGGGGGCTACCGCCTCCGGTCCAGGGAAACATGAAACGGAATATTCATCTCCGCTTCCGAGGATGAAACCGCGCGCGTCAAGCCCCCGTCAAGAGTCTCCGGACAACGAAATCCGAAGATCAACCAGCCCATGTCCGACGTAAAACCGGCAACTTAAGGCCTGTCACTGTGTATATCGCCGATTGGTGATCAGAATAGCCACGCCCCTTCCTTCATCAGGTCCCGGTCCCGCATCTCCGGCAGCGTCCCCAGGCCTGCACCCATTGCGGCCGGATCGCGTAGAACGCGTACGAAGGTCCGTCACCGCGGGGATCCCACTCGGCCTTCGCCGCGAAGGAGTCAGCGACACCGTCCGGCAGCCGTGCGAAGTCCACGACCCGTGCCGTGCCGTCGATGAGCACCAGATCCCTGGTGTGACCCAGGCTCAGCCGCACCCGTCCCGAGGACTCCAGGCTCCTCCCGGTGGGATTCGTCCTGCGCGTGGCGAGCCACAACTCCTCCCCGTCCCACCAGAACGACAGAGGGACGAGGCACGGCACCTCGCGCGCGTCCGCCGTCGCCACCCACACGTCGCCGCCGTCCCTGAGCCGGCCCATCGCCGCGGCGTGCCGCTCGCGCAGTGTTCGCGTCATGCCGTGAAGCCAGCCGGGTCTGGCGTGATCGTCGCCGGTTCCCCAAGACTGACGCCATGGACGCTTCCCAGGCCGACGCCTACCTCCGCCGCATCGGCGCCGCGCGCCCCGAACGCCCCGACGCGGCGGCTCTGCGCGAGCTGCACGTGCGCCATCTCGTCGCCGTGCCCTTCGAGAACCTCTCCATCCACCTCGGGGAAGGCGTCTATCTGGACCCCGAGGTCCTCCACGACAAGATCGTGACCGCTCGCCGCGGCGGCTTCTGCTACGAGGTCAACGGCGCCTTCGGCGCCCTGCTCGCCGCCCTGGGCTACGACGTCACGCTCTACGCAGCCCGTTCCGTCAACGGCCCGCGCCTCGGCATCCCCTTCGACCACATGGCGCTCCGCGTCCGCACCTGTGACGGTCTCACCCTCCTCGCGGACGTCGGCTTCGGTCGCCATGCGCACCTCCCCCTCGACCTCACCCCCGGCGTCGACCAGAAGGACCCCGGCGGCGTCTTCCGCTTCACCCCGGCCCCGTACGGCGACCTCGACCTCCACCACGACGGCGAGCCGGTCTTCCGCCTCGAACCCCGCCCCCGGGAACTCGCCGACTTCGAGGTCGGCTCCTGGTACCAGCAGACCTCGCCGCACTCCCACTTCACGCGGTCCCTGGTCTGCTCCCGTCTGACCGAGGACGGCGGGAGGCTGACCCTCTCCGGCCGCACGCTCATCACCACCGCTCCGGACGGCATCCGCCGGGAAGAGGCCCTGGACGGCGACGCCGCCGTCCTCGCCGCCTACCGCGAGCGCTTCGGCCTCGTCCTGGACCGGGTTCCCGAGGTAAAGTAAGACTCAATCTACGTAAGATCGGGTCTACCTTTCCACCCGCCTTCCCAGCCAGCCACGGGGGCCGACGCCGATGGAGTTCACCGGCCGCACAGCCGACCTCGAGCACCTCACCGACCTGCTGCGCCGGGTCACCGACGGTACGGCCGCCACCCGCGGCCAAGCCGTGATCGTGACGGGCCGGCGCCGGGTGGGGAAGTCCCGCCTGATCCAGGAGTTCTGCGACCGCTCCGGGGTGCCGTACGTCGTCTTCCAGGCCACCCGCGGCCGGAACCCCGCGGCCGAACGGGCGGACTTCGCCACGGCCCTCGCCCACTCCGGCCTCCCCGGCGCCGACCTCGTCGCCGGCCTCCGGACCGGCGACTGGAACCAGGCGCTGCGCTCGCTCGCCCTCGCCGTCCCCGACACCACGCCGAGCATCGCCGTGATCGACGAGGTGCCCTGGCTGGTGGAGCAGGACCCCGAGTTCGAGGGGGCCCTGCAGACCGTCTGGGACCGCCACCTGTCCGCCAAGCCCGTCCTGCTGGTGCTGGTCGGCAGCGACATGTCGGTGATGGAGGCGCTCCAGACCTACGGCCGCCCCTTCTACGGCCGCGGCACCAAGATGACCGTCCGCCCGCTCCACCTCGCCGACGTGCAGTCCATGACCGGTCTCGGCGCCGCCGATGCGGTGGACGCCCTCCTGATCACCGGCGGCTTCCCGGAGATCGTCCAGTCGTGGCGGCCCGGCACCTCCCGCACCGCGTTCCTGCGCGGGGCCTTCTCCACCCCGCTCTCCCCGCTCCTCGTCGCGGGGGAGCTCTCCCTGCTCGGCGAGTTCCCCGAGGCCTCCCACTCCCGTGCCGTCCTGGAGGCCGTCGGCAGCGGCGAACGCACCTTCTCCTCCATCGCGGCCCGCACCGGGGGCGCCCACCCGCTCCCCTCGGGCACCCTGTCGCCCCTGCTCGGCACCCTCCTGACCAAGCGCGTGCTCGCCGCCGACCTCCCCCTGTCGGCCAAGGCCGACACCAAGAACAAGCGCTACCGCATCGCCGACCCCTACCTGCGCTTCTGGCTCGCCTTCGTGGACCGCGCCCTCCCCCTGATCGAACGCGGCCGGGGCGACCTCGCCCTGGAACGCTTCGAGCGGTCCTGGTCCACCTGGCGCGGCCGCGCGGTCGAGCCCGTCGTCCGCGCGTCCCTGCTCAGGCTGCTCCCCGACGAGGCCTGGCCTCGCACCGAGGCCGTCGGCGGCTGGTGGAACCGCCAGAACAACCCCGAGGTCGACCTCGTCGGCGCCGACCGCGAACCGGTGGCCACGCAGGTCCACTTCGTGGGCTCCGTCAAGTGGTTCGACACCCACCCCTTCGGCCGCCACGAATACGAAGCCCTCGTCCGCGACGTGACCGCAGTCCCCGGCGCGACCCCCGCCACCCCCCTCGTCGCCGTCTCGCGCAGCGGTGTCACCCCCGGCCTCCCCCTGGCCGCCCACTGGGGCCCCGAGGACCTGGTCCGCGCCTGGCGCGGCTGAACCGTCCGCCGCGGCTCAGGGCACCACCGCCGTCGCGGTGACCTCCACCAGCTGGCCGGCGTACCCGAGGCAGCCGACCCCGAGCAGCGTCGACGTGTGGGGCCCCTCGCCCAGCCCTGAGGCCCGGACGACCTCCCAGACCTGCGACAGTTCGGCGGGTTCGGTGCCCACGACGTACACGGTGGAGGCGACCACGTGCTCCAGGCCGCTGCCCACGGCCCGCAGCGCCTCGTCGAGATTGGCGACGACCTGGCGCGCCTGGGCGACGGGATCGCCGGGCCCCACCAGGGTGCCCTCCGCGTCGAGCGGTACGGAGCCCGCCATGAAGGCGAGCCGCTGCCCGGCCTCGACGACCGCGGCGTGCGCGTAACCGGGCGGCGGGAACAAGGTCGGGACGATCATGCGGTGCACCACGGGACCTCCTGGCTGGGAGCGGCTGACCCCGCGATCCTGCAGAGCCGCGGGCACGGACGTCACCCGGTTTTCCCGCACCCGGTGGCATCCGCCCGCCGCCGGGCCGAGAGTTCGCTGAGAAGTGCAACCGCCGTGTCACGGCTTGCCCATGGCTCCGTCTCGGTGCGCATGAAGGGGCGGGGGCCGTGGCAGGTTGACGGCATGACCATCATCGGCTGGATCGTACTGGGCCTGATCGCGGGCGCCATCGCGAAGATACTGCTGCCCGGGAAGGACCCGGGCGGACTGGTCGGGACGACGCTGATCGGCATCGCGGGCGCGGTGGTGGGCGGCTGGATCTCGGCGAAGTTCCTCGACCACCCCATCACCAAGGACTTCTACGACCTGCCCACGTGGGGCGCGGCCATAGGCGGCGCGCTCGCCCTCCTGATCATCTACCGCATCCTGTTCGGGGACTCCCGCCGCTGACCGCGGTCGCGGGGAGCAGTTGCACGTCCTCCCGGCGCACCGACAGGGCCTGCGAACGGCGCGGGTCCCACAGCCAGATCCAGTCCCCGGAGGCGCCGAAGGACAGGACGGCGTGGCCGGCCGGAACCGGGCCGTTCTCCACGGGGACGGGGCCCTCGCCGACGGGCACCACGCACATCAGGGTGCCGTGCAGCCCGAAGTACGTCGCCGGGACGTGTCCCCGCCCGGCGGCGGACGCCGCATCGCGGGCGGCCCGGTCCGCGTCGTGGGCGCCGGCGACGAGCGTGGTGGCCGCGAAGGCGGCCGACAGGAGCACGGTCACGGTGACCAAGGCGAGGCGGTTGTCGCCCTTGGCGATGTGCACGTGCCGCAGCCAGCCCGCGACCGCCGTGAAGAGCAGCACGAACCCCAGGGCGAGGCCCAGCGGTTCGGCGGCTGCCGCGTACGGCCACAGGTCCCCGGTGGAGCGGACCGAGCCGGACGGGATGCCGAACCGGTCGAGGTAGAACGCCTGCATCAGCCGCCCGAGCCAGGTCACCAGCGACCACCCCACGGGCAGGGCGAGCGGCACCAGCCAGACCGCGTTCCGTGAGAACCACGAGTCGCGCAGGGCGAAGTGGACCCCCGGCGCGCACAGGAGGGCCACCGCCGCCAGGGGCCACCACGGGAGTTCCGCGTCCGCCCCGGAGGCCGTCCAGCCCACCAGCAGCGCCGCCGAGGCCGCGGCGGCGGCCACGCCGGGCAGCGTCCGCACCCGGAGCGCGGTACGGTGCGTCCCGGTGGCCGCCGGGACGTCCGTCTCGGGCGGTGCGGGCCGCAGTTCGTGGGTGTCCGGTGTGAACGCGCTTCCACCGAGAGGACGTTCCGCGAGCTCCCGCTCGACGGCCTCCCGGGTGAGCCCGGACGGCAGCCGCAGCAGCCGGTGCGCGCCGCGCCCGCCGCATGCCGCCCACCACCGTGCGAGCCGGTCGCGCCCTCCGCCGCCCGCGCCGGGACGGCGGATCACGCGGTACTCGGTCCGCGGATCGTCCGGCCGCAGCAGCAGCGCCGCGTCCCGGACCCACAGGCCGAGCTGATGGGTCCTCGCCAGGCGTTCCACGGCCCCGCACGCCGCCTTCTCGGCCCGCCAGCGGGAGCCGTTCAGCCGTACCTCGACGACGAGCGCGACGCGGCTGCCGCCCGCGGTGGCGGGGGCGTCCTCACGGCCCGCGCGGCGCACCGCCCACCCCCGCGCCTCCATCAGTCCCTGGGCGAGGGCGAGCTCGTCGGGCTCGTCGACGGCCTCGACCAGGAGACGTACGCGCTGGTTGAACGGGACCGCGGGGAGCGCCCCGGCCACCCCGGGGCGCTCCGCCCCCGGTTCCTGCGGGCGACGGCGCTGGGCGGGAACGCGCAGCGGCACGGCCTAGTCCTCCTCCAGCCAGCCCTCGAACTCCTCCGCCAGTTCGTTCAGCGCGGCGGGGTCGAGTTCCTCGTCCTCGTCGTTGATGAGCAGGAGCCACTGGGCGTCCTCGGCGTCGTCCTCGCCGGCGAGGGCGTCACGGAGGAGCTGGGGGCGGGCGGGCAGGTCGAAGCGCTCGGTGGCTTCGTCGGCGGCCTCCTCCGCGGCATCGCGGTCGGGGAGGACGAGCACATGTCTGACGTCGGTCACCGGGACATTGTGTCGGACCCGCGTGGGATGCTGGACGGCGATGGCCAGGAACAGTACGACAGACAGCCCGCTCGCCCCCGTGACGATCGCGGTGGGGCAGGAGGACCTGCTCCTCGACCGCGCGGTACGGGAGGTCGTGCTGGCGGCGCGGGCCGCCGACGCCGACACCGATGTGCGCGACCTCACCCCGGACGCGCTCCAGCCGGGCACGCTGGCGGAGCTCACCAGCCCCTCGCTCTTCGCCGAGCGCAAGGTCGTGGTCGTACGGAACGCGCACGACCTGTCCGCGGACACCATCAAGGACGTCAAGGCCTATCTGGACGCCCCCGCCGAGGAGATCACGCTCGTCCTGCTGCACGCGGGCGGCGCCAAGGGCAAGGGTCTGCTCGACGCGGCCCGCAAGGCCGGGGCGCGCGAGGTGGCCTGCCCGAAGATGACCAAGCCGGCCGACCGGCTGGCCTTCGTCCGGCAGGAGTTCCGCGCGCTGGGGCGGTCCGCGACCCCCGAGGCCTGCCAGGCCCTGGTGGACGCCATCGGCAGCGACCTGCGGGAGTTGGCGAGCGCCTGCGCCCAGCTCGCCGCCGACGTGGAAGGCGCGATCGACGCGGCCGTGGTCGCCCGCTACTACACGGGCCGTGCCGAGGCCACCGGCTTCGAGGTCGCCGACCTCGCGGTGACCGGCCGCGCCGCCGAGGCACTGGAGCGGCTGCGCTGGGCGATCGCGGTCGGCCAGCCGCTGCCCGGCATCACGTTCGCGCTCGCCTCGGGCGTCCGGGCCATCGGCAAGCTCGCCTCCGCCCCGCGCGGGGCGCGCCCCGCGGACCTGGCGCGGGAGCTGGGCATGCCGCCGTGGAAGATCGACCGCGTCCGGCAGCAGATGCGCGGCTGGTCAGGGGACGGTGTCTCCGCCGCCCTGCGCGCGGTCGCCGAGGCCGACGCCGCGGTCAAGGGCGGCGGTGCGGACCCGGCCTACGCCCTGGAGAAGGCGGTCGTCGCCGTGGCCCGGGCCGCGCGGGCCCGCTGAGGGCCGCAGCCGGAACCGGACGTGCCGAAAGGCCCCGTACCGGGAGGTACGGGGCCCTTCGGGGGCCGCACCCGCGTGGCGAACGCAGGCCGCGTGCGGCCGGAACATCAAGGGTGCCGGTGGAGGAGCGGGTGAGAGGGACCGCTGTGTCCGTCACCGGCGGGTACTGCTGCGGGAAGGCTCAGCCCTGGAGGCCGGCGACCTTGAGAGCCAGCGCCGACTTCTTGTTGGCGGCCTGGTTCTTGTGGATGACGCCCTTGCTCACGGCCTTGTCGAGCTTCTTGGAGGCGAGACGCGCGGCCTCGGTCGCCTTCTCGACGTCGCCGGTGGCCACGGCCTCACGGGTGCGACGGATGGCGGTCTTGAGCTCGGACTTGACGGCCTTGTTGCGCAGGCGCGCCTTCTCGTTGGTCTTGTTGCGCTTGATCTGGGACTTGATGTTCGCCACGAAAGAGCCTTTTCAGGTTTGGTCTGATGGGGTCCGCGCCTCGGGTAAGAGGGCACGAGGCGCGACTGCCCAGGCTAGCAGTCGGCCGCCGCGCCGCCCAAACCGGTGGCCCGTGGCGGGTCCCGCGGCTCCTCCCGCACCGCCCGGCACGGCCGTGGGCCCCGGCCATGGGACTATGGGAGCCATACGTATCGATCCGACCAGAGGCGACAGGCGCCTCAAGAGACAGGACCCTGCGTGCCCGCGACCCCTTCGAACGTGCCGGAGCCGAGCCGTACCGACCCGGCGCTGATCCGCAATTTCTGCATCATCGCGCACATCGACCACGGCAAGTCGACCCTTGCCGACCGGATGCTCCAGCTGACCGGTGTGGTGGATCAGCGGCAGATGCGCGCCCAATACCTCGACCGCATGGACATCGAGCGCGAGCGCGGCATCACGATCAAGTCCCAGGCGGTCCGTCTGCCCTGGGCGCCCACCGCGGGCGCCGATGAGGGGAAGACCCACATCCTGAACATGATCGACACCCCGGGGCACGTGGACTTCACCTATGAGGTCTCCCGGTCGCTCGCGGCCTGTGAGGGCACCATCCTGCTGGTCGACGCCGCCCAGGGCATCGAGGCGCAGACACTGGCCAACCTCTACCTGGCGATGGAGAACGACCTCACCATCGTCCCGGTGCTGAACAAGATCGACCTGCCGGCCGCGCAGCCCGAGAAGTTCGCCGAGGAGCTGGCCAACCTCATCGGCTGCGACCCCTCCGAGGTGCTGCGGGTCTCCGCCAAGACCGGACTCGGCGTCGAGGCGCTGCTGGACCGCGTGGTGGAGACCGTCCCGGCCCCGGTCGGTGTCGCCGACGCGCCCGCCCGTGCGATGATCTTCGACTCCGTGTACGACTCCTACCGCGGTGTCGTCACCTACGTCCGGGTCGTCGACGGTCAGCTCAACAAGCGCGAGCGCATCAGGATGATGTCCACCGGCGCGACCCACGAGCTGCTGGAGATCGGCACCAACTCGCCCGAGATGCTGTCGGCCGACGGCCTCGGCGTCGGTGAGGTGGGCTACCTGATCACGGGTGTGAAGGACGTCCGCCAGTCCAAGGTGGGCGACACGATCACCCAGCAGTCCAAGGGCGCCACCGAGGCACTGGGCGGCTACAAGGACCCCAAGCCCATGGTGTTCTCCGGCCTGTACCCGCTGGACGGCTCCGACTACCCGGAGCTGCGCGACGCGCTGGACAAGCTGCAGCTCAACGACGCCGCGCTGGTCTACGAGCCGGAGACCTCCGCGGCCCTCGGCTTCGGTTTCCGCGTGGGTTTCCTCGGCCTGCTGCACCTCGACGTGATCCGCGAGCGGCTGGAGCGCGAGTTCGGGCTCGACCTGATCGCCACCGCGCCCAACGTGGTCTACCGGGTGGTGATGGAGGACGGCGCCGAACACGTCGTCACCAACCCCAGCGAGTTCCCCGAGGGCAAGATCGCCGAGGTGTACGAGCCGGTGGTGCGGGCCACGATCCTGGCGCCCACGGAGTTCATCGGCGCGATCATGGAGCTCTGCCAGACCCGGCGCGGCTCGCTGCTCGGCATGGACTACCTCTCCGAGGACCGGGTGGAGATCCGCTACACCCTCCCGCTCGCCGAGATCGTCTTCGACTTCTTCGACCAGCTGAAGTCCAAGACCCGCGGCTACGCCTCGCTGGACTACGAGCCCACCGGCGAGCAGACCTCCAGCCTGGTCAAGGTCGACATCCTGCTGCACGGAGACAAGGTGGACGCCTTCTCGGCGATCACGCACAAGGACGCGGCGTACGCGTACGGGGTGCGCCTGGTCGCCAAGCTGCGCGAGCTCATCCCGCGGCAGGCCTTCGAGGTGCCGATCCAGGCCGCCATCGGCTCGCGGGTCATCGCCCGCGAGACCATCCGCGCCATCCGCAAGGACGTCCTCGCCAAGTGCTACGGCGGTGACATCTCCCGTAAGCGGAAGCTGCTGGAGAAGCAGAAGGAGGGCAAGAAGCGGATGAAGATGGTCGGTTCCGTGGAGGTGCCGCAGGAGGCCTTCATCGCGGTGCTCTCCAGCGACGAGGGCGCGGCCAAGAAGAAGTAGCCGGCGCGGCTCGCCGGCGCGGTCCGACGCACCGCACAGGAAGGGCGCTTGTCCGATGACCGGGCAGGCGCCCTTTCGTATGAGCGGACCGGCATTCGGGTGATTGGCAAAAACCCCGGGCCGCGCGGTTTCTGCCGGGGATCGAGGGCGTTACTCATCGTGACAGCGGCGAAAGGCGTCGCTGCGGAAGGGGAATGTGAAGTGAAGTACTCGAAGGCCGCGGCCGTCGTAGCCGGTTCCGTGATCGCGCTGGGCGCCGCCGGTGCCGCCGCGTCCCCCGCCTTCGCCGGGGAGGCCCTCCCGCTCGGCAACGGGCCGATGAAGATCCTGGACGCCAAGGACGAGGTCGCCAAGACCGGTCTGAAGGCGGTCACGGGCAAGACGAACGAGCTGCTCGGCGGTGCCGGCAAGACGGGGGGCACCAAGGGCATGATCGGTGGTCTGCCCATCGGCGGCTGAGCGCCGTACATCCCGCGGTGCCGCCGACGGGTGGCCGGAGCGGTGGCCGGAAGGCGGGCTCCCCGGATTCCGGGCGGGCCCGCCATTATGTGTACGTACCATGTATCCGGTCGTCACGGTTGCATCGCGGTGGCCGCGGCCCCTTACCAAGCGGGCGCCGATTCCCTACTCTGATCACCACTCGTTAGTTACTCGCGAGTCACCCAGCAAAGAGGCGGGCCCCCGGAGGTTGTCGTGACCGACACGCAGACTTTGATCGAGAACCGGCCGCCCTCCGTGGCGAACCTGTTCCTGGAGCGCGTCGAGGCGACGCCCGATGCCGAGGCGTACCGCTTCCCGGTGCCGTCGGCCGACGGCGGTCCGGAAGAATGGAGGTCGCTCACCTGGAAGCAGGCCGCGGACCGGGTCCATGCCATCGCCGCGGGCCTGATGGACCTGGGGGTGCGCCCCGAGGAGCGGGTGGCCATCGCCTCCGCCACCCGGGTCGAGTGGATCCTGGCCGACCTCGGCGTGCTCTGCGCCGGCGCCGCGACCACCACCGTCTACCCGAGCACCAACGCCGACGAGACGGCCTTCATCCTGGCCGACTCCGGCAGCCGGGTGCTGATCGCCGAGAACGCCGTGCAGCTGGCCAAGGCCGTCGAGCGCCGTGCCGAGCTGCCCGAACTGGCCCACGTCGTGGTCGTGGACGCCGAGGACGCCGACCTCGGGGAGGACGGGTGGGCGCTCTCGCTGGCCCAGCTGGAGCAGCGCGGCAAGGTCTACCTGGAGAAGAACCCCGAGGCCGTCCGCAAGACCGTGGGCGACATCACCAAGGACCAGCTGGCCACCCTCATCTACACCTCCGGCACCACCGGCCGCCCCAAGGGCGTGCGGCTGCCGCACGACTGCTGGGCGTACATGGCCCGCGCGATCCAGGCGAACGGCCTGCTGGAGGCGGACGACGTCCAGTACCTCTGGCTGCCGCTGGCGCACGTCTTCGGCAAGGTGCTGACCGCCGGGCACATCACCATCGGCCACGTGACCGCGGTCGACGGCCGCGTCGACAAGATCATCGAGAATCTGCCGGTCGTGCAGCCCACCTACATGGCCGCCGTCCCGCGCATCTTCGAGAAGGTCTACAACGGTGTCGCCGCCAAGGCCCGCGCAGGCGGCGCGGCGAAGTACCGGATCTTCAAGTGGGCCGTCGAGGTCGCCCGCGAGTACGCCAAGGTCACCCAGGACAACCGCCGTCGCACCGGCAACGCCGGCGCGCCCTTCGGGCTCTCCGCCAAGCACGCCGTCGCCGACCGCCTGGTGTACGCCAAGCTCCGCGACGCCTTCGGCGGCAAGCTGCGCGCCTGCGTCTCCGGCTCGGCCGCCCTCTCCCCGGAGATCGGCTACTTCTTCTCCGGCGCCGGCATCCACATCCTGGAGGGCTACGGCCTGACCGAGTCCAGCGCCGCCAGCTTCGTCAACCCCGGCGAGGCCTACCGGACCGGCACCGTCGGCAAGCCGCTGCCCGGCACCGAGGTCCGCATCGCGGAGGACGGCGAGATCCTGCTGCGCGGCCCCGGCATCATGCAGGGCTACCACGGGCTGCCCGAGAAGACGGCCGAAGTGCTGGAGTCGGACGGCTGGTTCCACACCGGTGACATCGGGGAGCTCTCCGCGGACGGCTACCTCACGATCACCGACCGCAAGAAGGACATCATCAAGAACTCCAACGGCAAGTACATCGCGCCGGCCGCGGTCGAGGGCCAGTTCAAGGCCGCCTGTCCGTTCATCAGCAACGTCCTGGTGATCGGCGCCGACCGCAACTTCTGCACCGCGCTGTTCGCCCTCGACGAGCCCACGATCCTCGGCTGGGCGAAGGAGAACGGCCTGGAGGGCAAGCCCTACGCGGAGGTCGTCGGCTCCGAGCAGGTGCGGGCCTTGATGGACGGCTACGTGCAGCGGGTCAACGCGGACCTGCAGCGCTGGCAGCAGATCAAGACCTTCCGCGTGCTGCCGCGCGACCTGGACGTCGAGCACGGTGACCTCACCCCGAGCCTGAAGCTCAAGCGGCCGGTCGTGGAGCGGGAGTTCAAGGACCTGATCGAGGACATGTACGCCGGCACGCGGGAGGACTGAGCGTCTCAGTCACCCACCCGGGGGCCCGGCAGGTCCACGTCGCGCAGCGTGTGTTCCAGCCGGGCCACGCGGCGGGCGAGCGCGGTGACGTCCGGACGGCCGTCGGCGGCGAGCTGCCGCTCGACGGCCGCGAGGCGCTGCTCGATCGCCTCCAGCCGGTCCCGGTCGCGCTCCAGAAGGCCCCGCAACTGGCGGGTCTTGTGGTGGAGTTCCAGGAAGACGGTCACCTTGGCGCGCAGCACCCAGGGGTCGAAGGGCTTGGTGAGGTAGTCCGCCGCGCCGGTGGCGTAGCCGCGGAAGGCGAAGGTGGTGTCCAGGTCGTTCCCGGTCAGGAAGATGATCGGGATGTCCTTGGTCTGGTCGAGGCGCTTGATGTTCGCGGCGGTCTCGAAGCCGTCCATGCCCGGCATCAGGACGTCGAGCAGCACCACCGCGAACTCCTGGCGCAGCAGCGCCTTCATCGCCTCCTCCCCGGAACGGGCGCGCACCAGCGGCTGGTCGAGCGTGCCGAGGATGGCCTCCAGGGCGATCAGGTTGTCCTCCATGTCGTCCACGAGGAGGATGCCGGCCTTCCCCGTGACCGTGGCGGTGCCGCCCGGGGTCACGAGGTGGGCCTCGTGGGGCCGTCGGGGCCGCCGGGGCAGGACCGTTCGCCGTCCCGGCCCGCGTCGGGGTCGAGCAGCAGGTGCGCCGCGTGCAGCAGCCGGTCCACGTCGACCGGTTTGGGCACGTAGTCGTTGGCGCCGCAGGCGATCGAGCGCTCCCGGTCGCCCGGCATCGCCTTCGCCGTGAGGGCGATGATCGGCAGCTCGGCGAAGCGCGGGGTGCGGCGGATGGCCTCGATCGTCTCGTATCCGTCCATCTCGGGCATCATGATGTCCATCAGCACGAGGGCGACGTCGGGGTTCCGCTCCAGGGTCTCGATCCCCTCGCGGCCGTTCTCCGCGTACAGGACGGGCATCCCGATCCGGCCCAGGACGTGGGTGAGGGCGAAGACGTTGCGGATGTCGTCGTCGACGATGAGCACGCGGTTGCCGGCCAGGACCCGGCCGGTGCGGCCGTCCCGCCACTCGTCGATCCGGTTCGAGGTGGGCCAGGTGTCCCCCGGCGCGACCGGGCCGGACGTCCGGCGCTCGGCGTCGTACGCGGCGGCCACGGGCACCGGGCCGCCTCCTGCCTCCGCTCCGCCGCCCGCGGGGCCGTGCTGCGGCTCGGGCTCGCCGGCGCCGCCGTGGCCCGCGTACACCGCCGGGACGTACAGCGTGAAGGTGCTGCCCCGGCCGGGCTCGCTCTCGGCGACGATGCGGCCGCCGAGCAGCCCGGCGATCTCCCGGCTGATGGACAGCCCCAGCCCGGTGCCGCCGTACTTGCGGTTGGTGGTGCCGTCGGCCTGCTGGAAGGCCTCGAAGATCACCGGGAGCTTCTCGCCGGGGATGCCGATGCCGGTGTCCCGCACGGCGAAGGCGATCAGGTCGTCGGCGCCCTCGCAGCGCGCCACCCGCAGTTCCACCCGGCCCTGGGAGGTGAACTTGATCGCGTTGGAGAGCAGGTTGCGCAGCACCTGCTGCAGCCGCTGCTCGTCCGAGAACATCTCGCGGGGCACGTCCTCGCCCACGGCGACGTCGAAGGTGAGCCCGCGGTCGAGGGTGACCGGGCGGAAGGTGGCGTGCACGTAGTCCAGCAGCTTGATCAGCGGCAGCTTCTTGGGACGGACGTCCATGCGGCCCGCCTCGATCTTCGACAGGTCCAGGATGTCGTTGATCAGCTGCAGCAGGTCCGAGCCGGAGCGGTGGATCGTGGTGGCGAAGTGCACCTCCTGCTCCGACAGATGGCCGTCGGGGTTGTCCGCGAGCAGCCGGGCCAGGATCAGCAGCGAGTTGAGCGGGGTGCGCAGCTCGTGCGACATGTTGGCCAGGAGCTCCGACTTGTACTGCGAGGAGGTGGCCAGCAGGGCCGCCTTCTCCTCCAGTTCGGCGTTGGAGCGCTGCAGCTCGGCCTGCTGCCGCTGGAGTTCGTCCGACCGCTCCTGCAACTGCTGGGCGAGCCGCTGGGACTCCGACAGCAGGGACTCCGTGCGGGAGTTGGCGATGATCGTGTTGATCGCCACGCCGATGGTGCTGACGAACTGGTCGAAGAAGGCCAGGTGGACGTCGGAGAAGCGGGAGAAGGAGGCCAGTTCGATGACGCCGAGCAGTTCGTCCTCGAAGAGGATGGGGATGATCACGACACTGGTCGGGGCGGCCTCGCCGAGACCCGAGGTGATGGTGATGTAGTCGGGTGGCGCCTCCTCCACGAGGATGCGTTTCTTCTCCAGCGCCGCCTGCCGCACCAGCCCGTGTCCTGGCATGCCCGGGGTGTCCACCGTGGCGCCCTGCGCCGAGCCGTACCCGGCGATGAAGGCCAGCCCGCGCGGCGCCCGGGGCTGGGCGGTGCCGCTCCGGCCGGCGTCGGTCTGGGCCAGGAAGAACGCCCCGTACTGGGCGTTCACCAGCGGGGTCAGCTCGCGCAGGATGAGGTCCGCGACCTCCATCAGGTCACGGTGCCCCTGCATCAGGCCGGCCAGGCGGGCCAGGTTGGATTCCAGCCAGTCCTTGGCGCGGGTGGTCTCGCGGAGGTTGGCCACCATCAGGTTGACGTTGTTCTTCAGCTCGGCGACCTCGCCCTGCGCCTCGACCGCGATGCTGCGCGACATGTCGCCCTGGGCGACCGCGGAGGCCACCTCGGCGATGGCCCGCACCTGGGTGGTCAGGTTGGACGCCAGCTCGTTCACATCCGTCGTCAGGCGCTTCCACGTGCCGTACACGCCCTCCACCCGGGCCTGGCCGCCCAGCTGGCCCTCGCTGCCGACCTCACGGGCGACCCGGGTCACCTCGGAGGAGAAGGACGACAGCGTGTCCACCATCGTGTTGATGGTCGTCTTCAGCTCCAGGATCTCGCCGCGCGCGTCCACGTCGATCTTCTTCGACAGGTCGCCCTGGGCGACGGCGGTGGCGACCTGGGCGATGTTCCTGACCTGGGAGGTCAGGTTGTCGGCCATGAAGTTGACGTTGTCGGTGAGGTCCTTCCAGACGCCGGAGACGCCGCGGACCTGGGCGCGGCCGCCGAGCCGGCCCTCGGTGCCCACCTCGCGGGCGACCCGGGTCACCTCGTCCGCGAAGCCGCGGAGCTGGTCGACCATCGTGTTGATGGTGTCCTTGAGCTCCAGGATCTCGCCGCGGGCGTCGACCGTGATCTTCTTCGACAGGTCGCCGTTCGCCACCGCCGTCGTTACCAGCGCGATGCCGCGGACCTGGGCGGTCAGCCGGGCGGCCATCGTGTTGACCGCCTCGGTCACGTCCCGCCAACTGCCCGAGAGCCCGCGCACCTTGGCCCGGCCGCCGAGCCGGCCCTCGGTGCCGACCTCGCGGGCGACCCGGGTCACCTCACCGGTGAACAGCGAGAGCTGGTCCACCATGCGGTTGACCGCCCGGCCGAGCCTGCGCAGGTCCCCGCGGAGCGGCCGGCTGCCGTCGTGCAGGTCCACCCGCTGCGTCAAGTCGCTGTCCGCCACGGCGTCCAGCACCCGGGTGGCGTTCGCCGCCGGGATGACCAGCGCGTCGATCAGGGAGTTCGCCGCCTGCACGCTCATCGCCCAGGACCCCTGGCCCGGGCTGTCCGCGAGCCGCTCGTCCAGCCTGCCCCGGCGTACGACCTCCCGCTTGACCCGGCCCAGTTCGGCGGAGAAGTGCTGCTCCCGCGCGACGATCCGGTTGAACGTTCCGGCGAGTTCGGCCAGCGCCCCTTCGGCACCGTCACCCAGCCGCACCCGGAAGTCGCCGTCGCACAGGGAGCGCATCGCCGTGAGCAGCGGCCGCAGTTCCGCCGCGCGTATCCACTCACCGTCCGGCGGCGGGTCGACGACACGCGGACGCGCAGGAGTCGCGGTTTTCGGGGCGGGAACAGCCGATTTAAGAGCCATGACGGCCTTCTTCGGTGACTCGGCGCTTATGAGCGCGCTCAGTCTGTCACGCTGTGCGTGCCGTTAAGGGCGCAATGCCGGATCTGCTCGGGAGCCGCACAGTGGGGCCAGATTCCATGCCACGGGAGTTCGTTTCCCGTACCAGCCTGCCCGGCAACCAGCTGGCGGCCTCCGCGGCACGGAAGTTCGTCCGCGCCGCGCTGGCCGAGTGGACCACCGAGGAGCCCTGGTCGGCCGAGAGCATCGGTGACCACCTCGTGGACGACGCGGTGCTGCTCGTGAGCGAACTCGTGACGAACGCGGTCATCCACGCCGGCACCACGGTCGAGCTGCTCTGCCGGCTGGAGAGCGCGGCACCCGGCGCACGCGAGGACGGCGGCCTCGTCGTCGAGGTCTCCGACCACCACCCCGCCCGGGTCGTCCGCGACCGGGCCGAACTCGCCCGCGAGGGCCGCGACGGCGGGCGCGGCCTGCAGCTCGTCTCCGCGCTCTCCGAGGAGTGGGGCATCACCTACCGGCGCGACCTCAAGACCATCTGGTGCCGGCTGGCCGCCGCCCGCGGACCCGGGGAGACGCTGCCGCCGGCGCCCGAGGCCGAGGGAGCCCTGCTGCGCGGACTGCGCGCCACCGAGATCCTCGCGCCCATGGCGCACCGCCTCCCGCGGCGGTACGACAGCGAGTGGATCAACCGTGGTTCGCTCTCCTTCCTCGCCGAGGCCTCCGACCTGCTGGCCGGGCAGCTCGACGAGGACATGGTCGCCTCCCTCGCCGGGCAGCTGCTGGTGCCCCGGCTCGCCGACTGGTGCGCCGTCTGGCTCACCGGGGACGGGCCCGAGGGCTCCGAGCCGCGCCTGGCGCGCGTCTGGCACGCGGCGGAGGGCCGCATCGACGCGCTCCGCATGGTGCTGGAGAAGGAACCGCCGCCGCCCGGCTCCCGCCCCGGCGCAGTGCCCTGGCCGTGGCCCGCCGTCGCCCACGGCGCGGAAGCGGTCGGCGCGGCCCTCGCCTGCCCCCTGGTCACCGGGGGCCGCCGGCACGGCACGCTGCTCCTCGGACGCACGGGGCTGATGCGCTTCCCCGACGAGGTCATCGGTCTCATCGAGGACTTCGCGCGCCGCGTCGCCCTCGCGGTGGGCACCGCCCGCCAGTACACGCGGCAGGCCATGATCAGCCGGGTCCTGCAGCGCGGCCTGCTGCCCGCGGGGCTCGGCGCGGTGCCGGGCGTCGACACGGCCGTCGTCTACGAGCCCACGCGTGCCGACGTCGTCGGCGGCGACTTCTACGACCTCTTCCCCGCGGGCGGCGGCCGCTGGTGCTTCGCCCTCGGCGACGTCCAGGGCCACGGCCCCGAGGCCGCCGCGGTCACCGGCCTCGCCCGGCCCGTCATGCGGCTCCTCGCGCGCGAGGGGTACGGCGTCGCCGAGGTCCTCGACCGGCTCAACCGCGCGCTGTCGGACGAGGCCGCGGCCGCCACGCTCGGCGACGCGCTCGGGCCGGGGTGGGACGCGGGGCCGCGCTTCCTGTCCCTGCTGTACGGGGAGATCGTCCCGGAGGGTCCGGACGGGCCGCAGGGGGCGGGGGAGGGCGCGGCGGGTGGCGGTGCCTTGTGCACGTTGGCCAGCGCCGGGCACCCCCTTCCGCTGCTCCTCACGGGAAGCGGCGCGGTACGGCCCGCGGCGGCGCCGCAGATACTGCTCGGGATCACGGACGACGCGCGGTACCGCAGCGAATCGTTCCGGCTGGCCCCCGGGGACACGCTGCTGTGCGTCACGGACGGGGTGACGGAGCGGCGCAACGGGAGCCGTCAGTTCGACGACGACGACGGGCTCGCGGCCGTGCTCGCGGCGTGCGCCGGGCTGGGGGCGGCGGGGGTGGCGGAGCGGGTCCGGCGGGCGGTGCACGAGTACGACGTGGCGCCGCCGGATGATGATCTCGCGGTGCTTGTGCTTCAGGCCCAGTGAGGGTGCGTTCGCTGTGTGCGGGGGGTGCCCCTTGCGGCCCGTTGTTGTGTGCGGCGCCGTTGTGGTTGCGGTTGCGGTTTCTCCCCCACCCTCCCGCCCTCCCCCAGCCTTCGGCCGGGGTGCCCCCATGGGGGCACCCCGCCACACACCCTCCTGCCGGCTTGGGCGACTAACGGCCGGATGGGGTGAGGAGGCGGTCCGGGGTTGCCGCAAGTGCCCTTCTGAATCCCCACCGGCCGCTATGCGCCCCGACAACCGGAGGGGGTGTGGCGGGGTGCGCCCGGAAGCGACGAGCGGCGGACCCGGGCGCCGAATGATGCGGACGTAAACCGCGAGCGCTGAGGACGTGCGCCGGCGCGGCCCCGACCCAGGCACACGATGCGCAGGCCCGCACTGACCGCGCCGGATGGGGGTCCCCCCCCGGCCGAAGGCTGGGGGAGGGCGGGCGGCGGGGAAACCCCGAACCGCAACCACGACGCACCCGCACACGTCCACCGGGCCGCACACGAGGGGACCGGAACCGCCCTCGGAGGGAATGGCGGACAATGGGACGCATGCCATCCGTACTGCCCGACGGGGAGCCCATGCCTGAGGACGGCGCGCTCCCGCCGACCGCCCTGCGCGGCGCGGAGTCCCGCCCGCTGGGGTTCTACCTGCACGTCCCGTACTGCGCGACCCGCTGCGGCTACTGCGACTTCAACACCTACACCGCCGCCGAGCTGCGCGGCACCGGCGGCGTGCTCGCCTCCCGGGAGAACTACGCGGACACCCTGGTCGACGAGATCCGGCTGGCCCGCAAGGTGCTGGGCGACGACCCCCGCCGCGTGGAGACCGTGTTCGTGGGCGGCGGGACCCCCACCCTGTTGCCGGCCGCGGACCTGGCCCGGATGCTGGGGGCCATCCGTGACGAGTTCGGCCTGGCGGAGGGCGCGGAGGTCACGACGGAGGCGAACCCGGAGTCCGTGGACCCGGCGTACCTGGAGGAACTGCGGGCCGGGGGGTATACGCGGGTCTCGTTCGGGATGCAGAGCGCCCGGCCGCACGTGCTGCAGGTGCTGGACCGGCGGCACACGCCCGGCCGTCCGGAGCAGTGCGTGGCGGAGGCGCGGGCGGCGGGGTTCGAGCACGTCAACCTCGACCTGATCTACGGCACGCCCGGGGAGTCGGACGAGGACTGGCGGGCGTCGCTGGACGCCGCGATCGGCGCGGGGCCGGACCACGTGTCGGCGTACGCGCTGATCGTGGAGGAGGGTACGCAGCTGGCGCGCAGGATCCGGCGCGGCGAGGTGCCGATGACGGACGACGACGTGCATGCGGACCGCTACCTGATCGCGGAGGAGCGCCTGGCGGCGGCCGGCTACGGCTGGTACGAGGTGTCGAACTGGGCGACCTCGGACGCGGCCCGGTGCCGCCACAACGAGCTGTACTGGACCGGCGCGGACTGGTGGGGCGCCGGGCCGGGCGCGCACAGCCACGTGGGCGGGGTGCGGTGGTGGAACGTCAAGCACCCGGCGGCGTACGCGGCGGCGCTCGCGGAGGGCCGCAGTCCCGGGGCGGGCCGTGAGGTGCTGGCGGCGGAGGACCGCCGTGTGGAGCGGATCCTGCTGGAGCTGAGGCTGTCCGACGGCTGCCCGCTCGACCTGCTGGCCCCGGCGGGTGCCGGGGCCGCGGAGCTCGCCGTGAGGGACGGCCTCCTGGAGACCGGTCCTTACCGCGAGGGCCGCGCCGTCCTCACCCTGCGCGGCCGCCTGCTCGCCGACGCCGTCGTCCGGGACCTGGTCGACTGACTCAGCCAGGGGCCGTGACGAAGTCGATCAGTTCCTCCACGCGGCCCAGCAGTTCCGGCTGCAGGTCCCGGTAGGAGTGGACGGCGCCCAGGATGCGCTGCCAGGCGGCGCCGGTGTTCTCCGGCCAGCCCAGGGCGCGGCACACGCCGGTCTTCCAGTCCTGGCCGCGGGGGACGGCCGGCCAGGCGGGGATGCCGACGGAGGAGGGCTTCACGGCCTCCCAGACGTCGATGTAGGGGTGGCCGGCGACCAGGACGTGCTCGCCGGTGACCTCCGCGGCGATGCGGGACTCCTTGCTGCCCGGGACGAGGTGGTCCACGAGGACGCCGAGGCGGGCGTCCGGGCCGGGGGCGAAGGAGGCGACGATGGCCGGGAGGTCGTCGACGCCGTCCAGGTACTCGACGACGACGCCCTCGACGCGCAGGTCATCACCCCAGACGCGTTCGACCAGTTCCGCGTCGTGGCGGCCCTCGACGTAGATCCGGCCGGCGCGGGCGACCCGGGCGCGGGCGCCGGGGACCGCGAGGGAGCCGGAGGCGGTCAGCCGGGGGCCGGCCGCGGGGGCGGCGGCGGAGGGGCGTACGAGGGTGACCACGCGGCCCTCCAGGAGGAAGCCGCGGGGCGTCATCGGGAACACGCGGTGCTTGCCGAAGCGGTCCTCCAGGGTGACCGTGGGGCCCTCGGCGGTCTTCTCGCAGCGGACGACCGCGCCGCAGTAGCCGGTGGACACCTCCTCCACCACCAGGTCCCGTTCGGCCGCGACCTCGGGTGCGGGCGTGGCGGGACGCTTCCACGGCGGGGTAAGGTCGGGGTCGTAGTTGCGGCTGCGCATGCCAGGGATCGTATCCGCGCGGCGCACCGCTCAGGCGGATCCGAACCGGGCGGAGAGCGCGTCCCGTTGGGCGCGGACGAAGCGGGCGTCGACGACGGCGCCGTGGCCCGGCACGTACAGCGCGGTCTCGCCGCCCAGCCGCAGCAGCCGGTCCAGGGTCGCGGGCCAGGAGTGCGGGGCGGCGTCGGGCCCGGCCTGGGGCTCGCCGGACTCCTCGACGAGGTCCCCGCAGAAGACCACGGCCGGCGTGCCCGGCACGACCACCACCAGGTCGTGGGTGGTGTGGCCCTCACCCGGGTGGACCAGGAGGACCTGGCGGTCGCCGCCGAGGTCGAGCTCGTAGGAGCCGTCCACGAGGTGGCCGGGGCGTACGAGGGCGTCCGCGGCCCGTGCGGACTCGGCCTCGCCGGCGCCGTGCTCGACCGCGTCCAGGCCCAGCGAGAAGCGCTCGCGGTCGAGGTAGGCGTCGAGGGTCATCTCCCCGAAGACCTGGACGCCCTCGAAGGCGGCGGCGCCGAAGACGTGGTCGAAGTGGCCGTGGGTGAATGCGATGTGCGTCACGTCCCGTCCGGTCAGTTCGCGCACCTCCCGGCGCAGTCCGGCACCCTCGGGGACCGAGGATCCCGTGTCGACCAGCAGCACGCCTTCGTCGCCGACGACGACCCCGACGGTCACGTCGAGGAAGGGCAGCCGCCGCCGCGCCACCCCCGGTGCGAGCTGCTCCCAGCCGCCGGGGGAGTCCGGTGCGGTCGGTGTGGTCTCCACAACGCGACGGTATCCCCGCGGGACGCCTCGCGCCCGCTACGGTGGCCGGTCAAGGACGCCCCCGGGCCGGACCCGTGGACGGCCCTTGCCGAGGTCTTGCCACCCCGCCGTACACTGACTTGGGGAAAACTGGCACTCAGGGAAGAGGAGTGCCAGGCCACGGGGGCGACACGACCCGCACGGTGACCGAGCGACTGGAGGTGCGCGATGCTCAGCGAACGACGGCTCGAAGTGCTGCGTGCCATCGTCCAGGACTACGTGGGCACCGAGGAGCCGGTCGGCTCGAAGGCGCTCACCGAGCGGCACGCCCTCGGCGTCTCCCCGGCCACCGTCCGCAACGACATGGCCGTGCTGGAGGACGAGGGCTACATCCAGCAGCCCCACACCAGCGCGGGCCGCGTGCCGACCGACAAGGGCTACCGGCTCTTCGTCGACCGGCTCACCAGCGTCAAGCCCTTGTCCGGCGCCGAGCGCCGGGCCATCCAGAACTTCCTGGACGGCGCCGTCGACCTCGACGACGTGGTGGCCCGCACGGTCCGGCTGCTGGCGCAGCTGACCCGGCAGGTCGCGATCGTCCAGTACCCGTCGCTCACCCGCTCGACCGTGCGCCACGTCGAACTGCTCGCGCTCGCCCCGGCCCGGATCATGCTCGTGCTGATCACGGACACCGGACGGGTGGAGCAGCGGCTGGTGGACGCCCCGGCGCCGGTCGGCGAGACCGTCCTGGCCGACCTGCGCGCCCGGCTGAACAGCATGGTGGTGGGACGCCGGTTCAGCGACGTCCCGCCGCTGGTGCAGGAGCTCCCCGAGGGCTTCGAGCCCGACGACCGGCCCTCCGTCCAGGTGGTCCTCGCCACACTGCTGGAGACCCTGGTCGAGGAGACCGAGGAGCGGATCATGCTCGGCGGCACGGCCAACCTGACCCGCTTCGGGCACGACTTCCCGCTGACGATCCGCCCGGTGCTGGAGGCGCTCGAGGAGCAGGTGGTGCTCCTCAAGCTGCTGGGCGAGGCCAAGGACTCGGGCGTGACGGTGAGAATTGGTCACGAGAACTTCCATGAGGGCCTGAACTCCACATCGGTCGTCTCCGTCGGCTACGGTTCGGGCGACGAGGCGGTGGCGAAACTCGGCGTGGTCGGACCGACCCGCATGGACTACCCCGGAACGATGGGAGCGGTACGCGCAGTGGCACGTTACGTCGGACAGATCCTGGCGGAGTCGTAGTGGCCACGGACTATTACGCCGTGCTCGGCGTACGCCGCGACGCAAGCCCGGACGAGATCAAGAAGGCCTTCCGCCGTCTTGCGCGCGAGCTGCACCCGGACGTCAATCCGGACCCGAAGACCCAGGAGCGGTTCAAGGAGATCAACGCCGCCTACGAGGTGCTCTCGGACCCGCAGAAGAAGCAGGTCTACGACCTCGGCGGCGACCCGCTGTCGGCCAACGGCGGCGGCGCGGGCGCAGGCGCGGGCTTCGGCCAGGGCTTCGGCAACTTCAGCGACATCATGGACGCCTTCTTCGGGACGGCGTCCCAGCGCGGTCCGCGCTCGCGCACGCGGCGCGGCCAGGACGCGATGATCCGGCTGGAGATCGAGCTGGACGAGGCGGCCTTCGGCACGACCAAGGACATCCAGGTCGACACGGCCATCATCTGCAACACCTGCCACGGCGAGGGCGCGGCCCCGGGCACGACCGCGCAGACGTGTGACATGTGCCGCGGCCGCGGTGAGGTCTCGCAGGTCACGCGGTCCTTCCTGGGCCAGGTCATGACCTCCCGGCCGTGCCCCCAGTGCCAGGGCTTCGGCACCGTCGTCCCCACCCCGTGCCCGGAGTGCGCGGGCGACGGCCGGATCCGGTCGCGGCGCACGCTCACGGTCAAGATCCCGGCCGGTGTCGACAACGGCACCCGCATCCAGCTCGCGGGCGAGGGCGAGGTCGGCCCCGGCGGCGGCCCCGCCGGCGACCTGTACGTCGAGATCCGCGAGCTGCCGCACCAGGTCTTCCAGCGGCGCGGCGACGACCTGCACTGCACCGTCACCATCCCGATGACGGCCGCGGCGCTGGGCACGAAGGTCCCGCTGGAGACCCTGGACGGGCTGGAGGAGATCGACATCAGGCCCGGGACGCAGTCCGGCCAGTCGATCCCGCTCCACCAGCGCGGCATCACCCACCTGCGGGGCGGCGGCCGGGGCGACCTCATCGTGCACGTCGAGGTCCAGACCCCGGGCAAGCTCGACCCGGAGCAGGAGGAGCTGGTGCGCCGCCTGGCGAAGCTGCGCGGCGAGGAACGGCCCATGGGGCAGTTCCAGCCGGGCCAGCAGGGCCTGTTCTCCCGCCTGAAGGACGCGTTCAACGGGCGTTAGCACGACACGGCCGGGCCGACGGGGCCCGGCCGCCCACCGGCCCGCGGTCCGGGGTGGACACCCTGGACCGCGGGCCGACGCGTGCCGTGAAACGATGGCCGCATGGCCGCCCTGACCCACCGCTCCCCGAGGACCGCGCCGTGACCGCACCCGTCTTCGTCGTCGAACCCGGAGCGCTGGGCCCGGACCGCATCACCCTCTCCGGCCCCGAAGGGCGGCACGCGGTGTCCGTGCGCCGGCTGCGGGTCGGCGAGGAGATCGTGCTCACCGACGGCCTGGGACGCGGCGCGTACGGCACGGTGGCGGCCGTCGACGGCAAGGACACGCTCGAGGTCGCCGTCGCCGACGTCCGCGAGGAGGCCGAGCCCCGCCCGCGGATCACCGTCGTCCAGGCGCTGCCCAAGGGCGACCGCGGGGAACTCGCCGTCGAGACCATGACCGAGGTCGGCGTCGACGCGGTCGTGCCGTGGGCCGCCGCGCGCTGCATCACCCAGTGGAAGGGCGAGCGCGGCGCCAAGTCCCTGGCCAAGTGGCGTTCCACCGCCCGCGAGGCCGCCAAGCAGGCCCGGCGCCTGAGGTTCCCCGAGGTCGCCGAGATGATGACGACCCGTCAGATCGCCGGGCTGCTGTCCGGTGCGGCGTTCGCCGCGGTCCTCCACGAGGAGGGCTCCGAGCCGCTCGCCGTGGCCCCGCTGCCGCCCGAGGGTGACCTCGTGCTCGTCGTCGGCCCCGAGGGCGGGGTCTCCCCGGAGGAGCTCGACGCCTTCGCCGCGGCCGGTGCCAAGCCGTACCGACTCGGCGCCAGTGTCCTGCGCACCTCCACCGCCGGCGTCGCCGCGACCGCCCTCCTGCTCGGCCGCACCGGGCGCTGGGGCTGAGGCGGCCGCCGGGCCGGAATCCCCCCGGCGGGCAATGAGATCGAAAACCCCTGACCAGCAGGGCGCCGGGTGGTTAGTGTGACGACGTGACGCAGCCGCAGCCTTCGCACCCCGCGTACCTCCGCTTCCCGCACCTGCACGGTGACCTGATCACCTTCACCGCCGAGGACGACGTCTGGGCCGCCCCGCTGGACGGCGCCGGCCGGGCCTGGCGGGTCAGCGCGGACAACATGCCCGTCGGCCATCCGCGGTTCTCCCCCGACGGGGCGCTCATCGCGTGGACCTCCACGCGGGACGGCGCACCCGAGGTGCACGTCGCGGCCACCGACGGCGGGCCGTCGAAACGCCTGACGTACTGGGGCAGCGGCCGCACCTCCGTGCGCGGCTGGACGCCCGGCGGCGACGTACTGGCCATCAGCACGTCCGGGCAGGCGTCGCTGCGCCGCACCTGGGCGCGGGCGATCCCGGTCGACGGCGGTCCCGCGTCGACGCTGCCGTACGGGCCGGTCGGCGACGTCGCCCACGGGCCGGACGGGGCCGTGCTGCTGCTGTCGGCCACGATGGGCCGCGAGGCCGCGGCCTGGAAGCGCTACCGGGGCGGCACCGCGGGCAAGCTGTGGATCGACCGCACCGGCGACGGGGAGTTCGAGCGGATCCACGCCGGCCTGGACGGCAACCTGGAGTGCGCGATGTGGGTGGGGGACAGGATCGCCTTCCTCTCCGACCACGAGGGCGTCGGCGCGCTCTACTCCAGCCTCCCCGACGGCGGCGACCTGCGCCGGCACACCGCCGTGGAGGACGGCGGCTTCTACGCGCGGCAGGCCGCCACCGACGGCACCCGCGTCGTCTACACCAGCACCGGCCGGTTGTTCCTGCTGGACGACCTCGACGGCGCGCAGGCCCGCCCGGTCGAGGTACGCCTCGGCGGCCAGCGTGCCGACCTGCAGCCGCACCCGGTCCACGCGGCCCACCACCTCGGCGACGCCCGGCCCGACCACACCGGCCGTGGCAGCGCGGTGGAGATCCGCGGCACCACGCACTGGGTCACCCACCGCGGCGGCCCGGCGCGGGCGTTGTCCGCCGAGCCGGGTGTGCGCACGCGGCTGCCGCGGGTGTTCGGCGGCGAGGGCGACCAGCAGGTCGTCTGGGTCACCGACGCCGAGGGCGAGGACGCGCTGGAGATCGCCCCCGCGGCGGGCTCCGGCACTGCCGCGCCCCGCAGGCTGGCCGCGGGGCGGCTCGGCCGGGTCCTGTCCATGAGCGTGTCCCCGGACGGCCACCGGATCGCCGTCGCCTCGCACGACGGCCGGGTGCTGCTCGTCGAGGCCCAGACCGGTGAGGTCCGCACCGTCGTCGAGGGCGAGCACGGCCCCGCGAGCGGCCTCGCCTTCTCGCCCGACTCGGCCTGGCTCGCGTGGTCGCACGCCGGTCCCGACCCGCTGCGCCAGCTCAAGCTCGCCTCGACCGCCGACCTCACCGTCGTCGACGCGACCCCGCTGCGCTTCCGGGACTTCTCGCCCGCCTTCACCGCCGACGGCAAGCACCTGGCGTTCCTGTCCGAGCGCTCCTTCGACCCGGTCTACGACGAGCACGTCTTCGACCTCGCCTTCCTCGGTTCCTGCCGCCCCCACCTGATCACGCTCGCCGCCACCACGCCCTCGCCCTTCGGCCCGCAGCGCCACGGGCGGCCGGTCGACTCCTCGTCCGAGGACAAGGACGGCGACGACCGCGGCCAGGACGAGGGCAAGAAGGACTCCCGCAAGGAGGACGGCGAGGACCGGCACCGCACCCCCGTCACCAAGGTGGACGCCGAGGGCCTGGCCGACCGCATCGTGCCCTTCCCGGTGGAGGCTGCCCGCTACTCCACGCTGCGCGCGGCCAAGGACGGCGTCCTGTGGCTCCGGCACCCCGTGCGCGGCGTCCTGGGGGCGAGCCTGGCCTCGCCCGAGGCCGAGCCGCCGTCCACCGCGCTGGAGCGGTACGACCTCAAGCAGCTGCGCGTGGAGGACATCGCCGACGACGCCGACGACTACGCCGTCAGCGGGGACGGCAACAAGGTGCTGGTGACGTCCGGTCACCGGCTGCGGGTGGCGGCGGCCGACCACAAGTCGGCACCGTCCGACGACGAGACCGACAGCAACGTGACCGTCGACCTCTCCCGGGTCCGCGTCACCGTGGACCCGCAGGCCGAGTGGCGTCAGATGTACGACGAGTCGCACCGGCTGATGCGGGACAACTTCTGGCGCGCCGACATGGGCGGCGTCGACTGGGACGGCGTGCGCGAGCGCTACCGGCCCGTCCTGGACCGGGTCGCCACCCACGACGACCTCGTCGACCTGCTCTGGGAGGTGGCGGGCGAGCTCGGCACCTCGCACGCCTACGTCACCCCGCCCGGCGGCCGCGGTGACGCGCTGAACCGCCAGGGCCTGCTCGGCGCGGACCTCGCCCGCGACGCGGACGGCGTGTGGCGGGTGGAGCGCGTGCTGCCCTCGGAGACCTCCGACCCCCGGGCCGGGTCCCCGCTGGCCGCGCCGGGCGTCGCGGTCCGCGCCGGCGACGCGATCCTCGCGGTGGACGGACGGCCCGTGGACCCGCTGGGCGGCCCCGGCCCGCTGCTGCTCGGCACCGTGCGCAAGCCCGTGGAGCTCACCGTCGGCCCGGCCGACGGCGGGGCGGTGCGCCATGTCGTCGTCGTGCCCATCGGGGACGAGGAGCCGCTGCGCTACCACGACTGGGTGGCCGGGCGCCGGGCGTACGTGCGCGAGCTGTCCGGCGGACGGCTGGGGTACCTGCACGTGCCCGACATGGTCGGCTCCGGCTGGGCCCAGATCCACCGCGACCTGCGCGTGGAGGTCACCCGGGAGGGTCTGGTCGTGGACGTGCGGGAGAACCGCGGCGGCCACACCTCCCAACTGGTCGTGGAGAAGCTGGCGCGGCGGATCGTGGGCTGGGACCTGCCGCGCGGGCTGCCCGCCTTCAGCTACCCGCTGGACGCTCCGCGCGGGCCCGTCGTGGCCGTCGCGAACGAGTTCTCCGGCTCGGACGGCGACATCGTCAACGCGGCGATCAAGGCGCTGGGGATCGGGCCCGTGGTGGGCACCAGGACCTGGGGCGGCGTCATCGGCATCGACTCCCGCTACCACCTGGTCGACGGGACGCTGGTCACCCAGCCGAAGTACGCCACGTGGCTGGAGGGCGTGGGCTGGGACGTGGAGAACCACGGTGTCGACCCGGACGTGGAGGTCGTCCACACCCCGCAGGACTGGGCCGCCGGGCGCGACCCGCAGCTGGACGAGGCCGTGCGCATCGCCCTGGAGGCGCTGGAGGCCAATCCGGCCCGTACCGCGCCCCCGTTGCCCTAGCGGCGTGGGCGGGGCGGGGCCCGGTGCGACCCGGGCCCCGCGCCGGCGCGCCGCCGCGAGGGGCACCGGTAGCATGCGGGACGTACTGATCAACCCCTGGACGGAGGCGTCAGGTGGCGGGAGAACCGCAGGCGGACTGCCTGTTCTGCAAGATCGTCGCGGGGAGCATCCCCGCGACCGTCGTGCGGGAGACCGAGACGACGGTCGCGTTCCGCGACATAAACCCCCAGGCGCCGACGCACGTCCTGGTCATCCCCAAGGCGCACTACCCGGACGCCGCCGCACTGGCCGCCCAGGCGCCCCAGCTCGCCGCGGACGTGCTGCGGGAGGCGGGCGAGGTCGCGGCCGGGGACAAGGTGGACGGCACCGGCTACCGGGTCGTCTTCAACACCGGCGCGGGGGCGGGCCAGACCGTCTTCCACGCGCACGCCCACGTGCTGGGCGGCCGTGGCCTCGAGTGGCCTCCCGGATAACCACCGGTGTCCGCACGTGAATTGGTCGTGCTCGGCACGGCCAGCCAGGTCCCGACCCGGCACCGCAACCACAACGGCTACTTCCTGCGCTGGGACGCCGAGGGCATCCTCTTCGACCCGGGGGAGGGCACCCAGCGTCAGATGCTGCGGGCCGGTGTGGCGGCGCACGACCTCACCAGGCTGTGCGTGAGCCACTTCCACGGGGACCACAGCCTGGGCCTGGCCGGGGTGATCCAGCGGATCAACCTGGACCGGGTGCCCCACCCGATCACCGCCCACTACCCCGAGTCGGGCAGGCGGTTCTTCGACCGGCTGCGGTACGCCACCGCCTACCGCGAGACCGTGCGGCTGCGCGAGGAACCGGTGGCGGGCGAGGCCGCGGTGCTGGTCGACTCCGAGGCCTTCCTGCTGGAGGCGCGCCGGCTGTTGCACCCGGTGGAGGCGTACGGCTACCGGCTGGTCGAGCCCGACGGGCGCCGCATGCTGCCGGAGCGTCTGGCCGCGCACGGCATCACCGGCCCGGCGGTGGGCCGGCTGCAGCGCGAGGGCGAGGTGGACGGGGTGACGCTCGCCGAGGTGAGCGAGACGCGCCCGGGCCAGCGCTTCGCCTTCGTGATGGACACCCGGCTGTGCGACGCGGTGTACGCCCTCGCCGACGGCTGCGACCTGCTCGTCATCGAGGCGACCTTCCTGGACGAGGACGCCGCGCTCGCCGAGGAGCACGGCCACCTGACGGCCGGCCAGGCAGCCCGGGTGGCGGCCGAATCGGGCGTACGACACCTGGTGCTCACGCACTTCTCGCAGCGCTACACCGACCCGGCGGACTTCGAGCGCCAGGCCCGGGACGCGGGTTTCCAGGGCGAGCTGACGGTCGCCCAGGACCTCGGCCGGGTCGCCGTGCCGAAGCGCCGCCAGGCCTAGCCGGAGCCGTCCGCACCCCTGTGACCTGTACGGTTGCGAGGTGAGCATCCCGAAGGCCGAACTCCACCTGCACATCGAAGGCACCCTCGAACCCGAACTCGCCTTCACCCTCGCCGAGCGGGGCGGGGTCGACCTGCCCTACGCCTCGACCGAGGAGCTGCGGCAGGCCTACTCCTTCAGCGACCTGCAGTCCTTCCTGGACCTGTACTACGCGCTCATGGCCGTGCTCCGCACCGAGCAGGACTTCGCGGACCTCGCAGACGCCTACCTCGCCCGGGCCGCCGCGCAGGGCGTGCGGCACGCCGAGGTCTTCTTCGACCCGCAGGCGCACACCGCGCGCGGCGTCCCGATCGGCACCGTCGTCGAGGGCCTGGCGCGGGCGCTGGACGGCAGCCGGGAGCGGCACGGCGTCAGCACGCGGCTGATCATGTGCTTCCTGCGGGACGAGCCGGCCGAGTCCGCGCTGGAGACCTTCGAGGCCGCCCGGCCCCACCTGCACCGGATCAGCGCCGTCGGCCTGGACTCCGCCGAGGTCGGCCACCCGCCGTCGAAGTTCCGCGCGGTCTACGAGGCCGCTGCCGCGGCGGGCCTGCGCCGGGTCGCGCACGCGGGTGAGGAGGGCCCGCCGGCGTACGTGTGGGAGGCGCTGGACGTGCTCGGCGTCGAACGGATCGACCACGGCATCCGCAGCATGGAGGACCCGGAGCTGGTGGCCCGGCTGGTCCGCGACCAGGTGCCGCTGACCGTCTGCCCGCTGTCCAACGTGCGGCTGCGCTGCGTGGACACCCTCGCCGACCATCCGCTGCCCGCCATGCTCGACGCGGGGCTGCTGGTCACCCTGAACTCCGACGACCCCGCCTACTTCGGCGGCTACGCGGGCGACACCTTCGACGCCGTGGCCGGTGCGCTCCCGCTCGGCGAGGACGCCCTGCGCCGGCTCGCCCGCAACTCCTTCCTGGCCGCCTTCCTCGACGACGACGAGGAACTGCGCGCCCGGTACCTCGCCGAGGTGGACGCCCACACGTTCTGAGCCCGCTCTGAGTGCGTGCGCGCGTGCCGGCATGAGTACGCGCACTCATGCGGGCCGCACCGCGCGGGCGGAGCATGGAGTCATGCGAAGGCACCTGATACGGCCCGCAGCGGCCGTCACGCTGATCGTGACCACGCCCGTCGCCACCTGGGGGCTCATGGGCCGGCAGGACGCGGCCGGCTTCGAACCCGCCGAACTGGACTACCTGGTACGGCCCTTCGCCATCCCGGAGGGGGCGGAGACCGCGATCGGCGTGGCCGCGGCCGTGCTGGCCGCCGGCGCGGCCGTGCTGCTGGGCCGGGCCTCCCGTCCCGGGCCGGACCGCTTCGACGGCCGGTGGTGGGAGGTCATCGGGCCGCTGCTCGCGGCGGGGCTGCTGGCCGGAGCGATCTGGCGGACGGTGACCGCCGGGGTCATCGGCGCCAACATCGGCGCCGGGCTGGCGATCCTGCTCGGCGGCCCGGTGGTCGCCGGGCTGGTGCTGTGGTCGCTGGGCCGGGGCCTGTGGCTGGCCCGCGCGCGGCGCCGCGGCACCCGCCCCCCGCGCGGGGGGACGGGCACCGCGGGCTGGCGGCCCGCCGCCGGTCAGGGCACGTAGTACATCGGGTTGGGGAGCTTGAACGACTTGTCGGCGTGCCCGCCGTTCAGGTCGCTGTACTGGTCGCCGAAGTTGGCGACGATGTCGTACCCCTGCGCCTCGATGTGGGCCCGGGTGCCCGCCTTGTAGTCGACGGTGGAGCAGGTCCACGTCGGGGCGGAGCAGGGCAGGTAGTCGGTCGCGACCTTGTTCTTGAGGAAGAAGTGCGCCGGGTCGGCGCTGGAGGTGTAGCCGGCGGTCCCGAGGTTGCGGACGCTCGCGGCGCGCTGCGTCTCCGGGCGGCCGGTGATCCAGAAGACCGTCACGCCGTGGTCGGCGGCCCAGTTGGCCAGCTGGGGCATGCCGAAGACCGGGGCCATGTCCTTGTTCTGGATGTAGGCGTCGTTCGAGGCCGGCGTGTAGTTGAAGCCCACCTCCAGCTCGTAGTTGTACGTCAGCAGGGACGTGTCGTCGACGTCCAGGACAATCGCGGGCTTGCCGTGGCGGTGGTGCGCGGACTTCGCGAGGGCGTCCCGCAGGTAGTCCTGGGCCTTCTTCTCGATGCCGGCGACCTGCTTGGCGTAGTTGCCGTCGGTCGCGGCCTGGTGCTCACCGGAGGCGTCGACGGTGTCGCCGTAGTACGCCTTGATGTCGTTGACCACGTCGGTCAGGTTGGGGATCTGCTTGTCGCTGCGCGGCACGGAGGTGTCCGCGGTCGCCGCGCCGACCCCGTAGAGAGTGGCGGCCGCCGCCACCGCGGCGACGGCGGCGGCGAGGGTGCGGGTGCGCCCGCGGGTGAACACGGACGGTCTGGCTGCGGGCATCTGGGGGGCTCCTTCGATCCGGCCGGAGGGCACGCACGGCCGGGCCCACGCGCTTCGGGGGAACGCCCGGCCCTGCGGGGCTCGTTGACGCGGCGACGCTAGGGGCCCCGATCATGCTGGTCAAGGGCTGTCTACGCGCGATGACCCCCAATCGCCGCCCGAGGACGGATCAGCCCAGGTCGCCACGTGCGGAAAGGACCGGCAAAGCTTTGGTATGCCGCCGCGGCCGGGCCCCGCGCCGCCGTGCCCGTACCCGCCCGAGGGTCAGTGGCGGTGCCGTCCCGGGCGCCGCCGCCCCGGTGCGGCGCCCCTCCTGCGGGTGGCCCTCGACAGAGCCGCGCCGCCCGCGAAGAGCACGACGCCCACCGCGAACGCGGTGAAGCCCAGCGGTGCCTTCGGCAGTCCCCACAGGGTCTCCGCGAAGGGGTCCGGCGGGGCCTGCGCACTGCCCACGCCGCCCAGCAGGCTGAGGATCAGGGACACCCAGACGGCGAACCCGGCAAGCGCCACCAGCACCCCGGCGGCCATGAGCACCCGGCCCGGCCCGCGCACCCGGAACAGCCCGGTGCAGGCCTCCTCGGCGGCCCCGGGGTCGTCCGCCTCCCGCCCGTCGCCGCCGGCCCCGTAGTGCCGGCGCCCGGCGAGGTACTGCGCGCGCCCGGACGGGTAGCGGCGGGTGGGGCCGGGCCCGGACCGGCCCCGGGTGTCCCCGAGGTCGTGGAGCACGGTCAGCGGCGAGGGAGTGCCACCCGGGCCATCCGCGGTTTCCGCGGCCTCTCCGGCTTCCGGGCGGTCCGCCTCGTCCCCGGGGTCCGCCTGCCGGGCCGACTCCACCGACAGCCGCAGCTCGACGTGGCCGATACGGAGCAGGTCACCGTCGTGGAGGGGGCGCGGTGCGTCGAGCAGGGTCCCGTTGAGGTAGGTGCCGTTGGTCGAGCCGAGGTCGCTGAGCACCACGTGGCTCCCGGCGCGGTTCATCGCGGCGTGCCGCCGGCTCACGCCCTCCTCGTCGAGCCGGATCCCGCTGCCGGCGAGCCTGCCGATCTCGCAGTAGCCGGCCGGTACGGGGTAGGCCCGTCCGGTGTCCGGCCCCGTGGTCACGATCAGTTGTGGCGGTGCGGCCGAGTGTCCGGGCATCTCCAGCCCCTGGGGGTCATCCGCTTTCCCTCAGGATCCGTCCGCGTCCCCGTGCGGACAAACGCTGGTCACGGCCCCGGGCGCGCGTACGATCGGTCGGAACGACACCAGGTCGGGAGGAGCCCGGGTGGAAGACCAGCCCGTCCTCGACCCGCTCGCGGCGGTGCGCGGGCCGGACGACCCGGAGACCGATGTGTACCTGACCGGCACGGTCTTCCTGGACATCATCTTCACCGGTCTCGACAGCGCGCCCGTGCGCGGCACCGAGTCCTGGGCGCGCGGCATGGGATCGAGTCCCGGCGGCGTGGCCAACATGGCGACCGCCCTCGCCCGGCTGGGGCTGCGCACCTCGCTCGCGGCCGCCTTCGGCGACGACGTGTACGGGGACTACTGCTGGGACGCCCTCGCGGTGGGGGAGGGCATCGAGCTGGAGCTGTCCCGCAAGATCCCCGGCTGGCACTCGCCGGTCACGGTCTCCATGGCGTACGAGGGCGAGCGCACCATGGTCAGCCACGGCCACGAGGCGCCGCCGCCCGAGGAGCCCGCGCCGCTCTGCCCGCCGCCGAGCCGGGCGTGCGTGGCCTCGCTGGTGCCCGGGGTCCCGCAGCAGGAGTGGATCGGCACCGCCGCCGGGCGGGGCAGCCGGATCTTCGCCGACGTCGGCTGGGACGACAGCGGCCGCTGGGACAGCGCGGACCTGGCGGACCTGGCGCACTGCGAGGCCTTCCTGCCGAACGCCGCCGAGGCCATGCGCTACACCCGCACCGACTGCCCCCGGGCCGCCGCCCGCAAGCTCGCCGAGCTGGTCCCGCTGGCGGTGGTGACGCTCGGCGCCGAGGGCGCGTACGCGGTCGACTCCGCCGCCGGCCAGGTCGCCGAGGTGCCGGCGCTGTCGGTGGAGGCGCTGGACCCCACGGGCGCCGGGGACGTCTTCGTCGCGGGCTTCCTGACCGGCACCCTGGCCGGCTGGTCGCTCGCCGACCGGCTGGCCTTCGCGTGCCTCACGGCCGCGCTGTCGGTGCAGGAGTTCGGGGGCTCGCTCTCGGCGCCCGGCTGGATCGAGATCGCGGCCTGGTGGCAGCACGCCAAGGCCTACGACGACCAGGACCGCTCGGCGCTGCGCCGCTACGCCTTCCTGGACGACCTGCTGCCCACCGGCACCCGCCGCTGGCCCCTGCGCCGCGCCGTGCCGACGATCGGCTTCCGTCCGCCGCCCTTCCGCTGACGCGGTGGCGGAGCCGGCGTCAGGCGATCACGTCGACGGGGCAGCGGGCCGCCTTCGCGCGCTCGATGCGGGCGTCGCCCGTGACCAAGGTGCACCCCAGGTGTTCGGCGAGCGCTGCGTACGAAGCGTCGTACGCGGAGAGGTTGGCGCGCAGCTCCCAGATGCGATCGAGCAGGGCGTATCCCGGCATGCGCTGGATCGGCAGGGCGGACAGCAGGGTGATCGCCGTCTCCGCCGAGGCCTGCCCCAGCTTCCCTCCGAGCGACAGGCCGCGGATCGCATGGGCCGCCTCGAACTCGATGAGGGCCGGCGCGTGCAGGGTCTCGCCGGCCATCCGTTTGCGCGCGAGATCGCCCAGTGGGCCGGCGTGGGTGAGGGCGAGGACGAGTGCGGACGCGTCGACGACGATCACTCGCGGCGCCCCTCGTCGATGTGTCCGAGCAGGTCCGCCACGGTGTAGTCGGCTGTCGCCGCCTTCCGGGCGCTGGCCAGTATGTCGTCGACCGTCGGTGTTCTCGCCTGTTCGATCAGCCTCTGGCGCAGGTACTCGTTCAGGGACTGGTGCGCCTCGATCGCGCGGTGTTTGAGGGTGCGGTGCACGTCGTCGGGGACGTCCTTGATCTGGATGTTCGCCATGCCGTCACGCTAACATGCGAAACGCATGCTTGCATGCGTTTCGCATGCTGGCGTCAGACCCGGCGCTCCAGGATCCGGCCCGGCCAGGGGGCGCCCTCGGCCTGGGGCACGGTGAAGGGCTGGGCGAGGGTGAAGCCCAGGGCCTCGTACTGCCGGACGAGCCGGCCCTCGCCGCCCGCGTAGCAGTCGACCCGCAGCAGCGGGATGCCGCGGCGCCGCGTCTCGGCGACGGCGTCGTCCACCAGGGCCGCGCCGATGCCGCTGCCGGACAGCGCCCGGTCGGTGACGAGCAGCCGCAGGTACAGCTCGCGCCCGTCCACGGGCGGGGCGTAGTCGGGCTTCTCCTCGGCCAGCACGCACACGCCCACCACCCGGCCGTCGGCCACGGCCGCGCGCAGCAGGTACTCCTTCGCGTACCGGGCCACGCGCTCCACCGCCGGGGGCCGGGAGGACCAGGGGCGGGTGCCCCACTGGCCGGTGTGGCCGCGGGCGGTCAGCCAGGCGACGGCTCCGTCCAGCAGGGCGAGCGTCGCGGGCAGGTCCTCGGGTCCTCCGGTGCGGATCTCCATCCCGCAGTTCTACCCGGCGCGTGACGCAGCGTAAAACCCCTCGGCACCCCAGCCGCACCGACGTACCCTTGAACCCCAAGCCCAGTGGCATGTCGAACAGCAGAAGGCGGGATGAGCAGGCCGTCGAGCCTGGCCCATGACTCAGACACCGACAACGCAGCAACCGCAGGCGAGCGCCCACTTCGTCGTACCGGCCAAGCACCCCATGGTGACGGTCCTGGGGTCCGGTGACTCGCTCCTGCGCGTGATAGAGCAGGCGTTCCCGGCCGTCGACATCCATGTACGAGGCAATGAGGTCAGCGCGAGCGGTGAATCCGCGGACGTCGCGCTGGTCCAGCGCCTCTTCGACGAGATGATGCTGGTACTGCGCACAGGCCAGCCGATGACGGAGGACGCAGTGGAGCGGTCGATCGCCATGCTCCGCCAGGACAGCGGAGCCGACGGCCTGGAGGAGACCCCCTCCCAGGTGCTCACCCAGAACATCCTTTCCAGCCGGGGCCGCACCATCCGCCCCAAGACCCTCAACCAGAAGCGCTACGTCGATGCGATCGACAAGCACACGATCGTGTTCGGCATCGGCCCCGCCGGTACCGGCAAGACCTACCTGGCCATGGCCAAGGCCGTCCAGGCGCTGCAGTCCAAGCAGGTCAACCGGATCATCCTGACCCGCCCCGCCGTCGAGGCGGGCGAGCGGCTCGGCTTCCTGCCGGGCACGCTCTACGAGAAGATCGACCCGTACCTGCGTCCGCTGTACGACGCGCTGCACGACATGATCGACCCCGACTCGATCCCGCGCCTCATGGCGAGCGGGACGATCGAGGTCGCTCCTCTGGCGTACATGCGCGGCCGCACGCTCAACGACGCCTTCATCATCCTCGACGAGGCGCAGAACACCAGCGCCGAGCAGATGAAGATGTTCCTCACCCGGCTCGGCTTCGACTCCAAGATCGTCATCACCGGTGACGTCACCCAGGTCGACCTCCCCGGTGGCACGAAGAGCGGACTGCGCCAGGTCGTGGACATCCTGGACGGCGTCGAGGACGTGCACTTCTCGCGCCTGACGAGCACGGATGTCGTACGCCATAAGCTGGTCGGGCGCATCGTGGACGCATACGAGCGCTACGACGACCTCAACGGCAACCGAAAGTAGCCACCGAAGCACTATGGCGATCGACGTCAACAACGAATCCGGCTGGGACTTCGACGAGGCGGCGGTGCTCGACATCAGCCGCTACGCCCTGCAGCACATGCGTATCCACCCCCTGTCCGAGCTCTCCGTCATCGCGGTCGACGCCGACGCCATGGAGCAGCTGCACGTCCAGTGGATGGACGAACCGGGGCCCACCGACGTCATGTCCTTCCCGATGGACGAGCTGCGTCCCGGGAAGGAGGACGAGGAGCCCCCGCAGGGACTGCTCGGGGACATCGTGCTCTGTCCCGAGGTCGCCAAGAAGCAGGGCGACGAGGCCGTGACCAAGCACTCCATGGACGAGGAGCTGCAGCTGCTCACCGTCCACGGGGTGCTGCACCTGCTCGGTTACGACCACGAGGAGGCCGACGAGAAGGCCGAGATGTTCGGTCTGCAGAAGGCCATCCTCGACGGCTGGCGCGCCGAGCGCGGCATCCAGGGGCCGTCGCCGGCCCCGACGACCACCCACTGATCGCGATGGTGGTCTTCGCCGTCCTGCTGGTCGTCGTCGCCTGGCTGGCCGCCTGCGCCGAGGCCGGCATCGCCCGCACCTCCCGCTTCCGGGCGGAGGCGGCGGTGCGGGCCGGCCGGCGCGGGGCGGACAAGCTGCTGGCGGTCTCCTCGGATCCCACCCGCTACCTCAACGTCGCGCTGCTGGTCCGGGTGGCCTGCGAGATGGCGGCGGCGGTGCTCGTCACCGTCGTCTGCGTCCGGCACTTCGAGCAGACCTGGCAGGCGGTCCTGGTGGCGGTCGCCGTCATGATCGTCGTCTCGTACGTCGCGGTGGGCGTCTCGCCCCGCACGATCGGCCGCCAGCACCCGCTGAACACAGCCACCGCGGCGGCTTACGTGCTGCTGCCGCTGGCCCGCGTCATGGGCCCGGTCCCGGCGCTGCTGATCCTGCTCGGCAACGCGCTCACCCCCGGCAAGGGCTTCCGCCAGGGCCCGTTCGCCTCCGAGGCGGAGCTGCGCGCGCTGGTCGACCTCGCGGAGAGCGAGTCCCTCATCGAGGACGAGGAGCGCCGCATGGTGCACTCCGTCTTCGAGCTCGGCGACACCCTGGTGCGCGAGGTGATGGTGCCGCGCACCGAACTGGTGGCCATCGAACGCTTCAAGACGATCCGGCAGGCCATGACCCTGGCGCTGCGCAGCGGTTTCTCGCGCATCCCGGTCACGGGCGAGAGCGAGGACGACATCGTCGGCATCGTCTACCTCAAGGACCTCGCCCGCCGCGTGCACATCAACCGGGACGCCGAGACCGACCCGGTCTCCTCGCTGATGCGCCCGGCCTTCTTCGTCCCCGACACCAAGAACGCCGGCGACCTGCTGCGCGAGATGCAGCGCGAGCGCAACCACGTCGCCGTCGTCATCGACGAGTACGGCGGCACGGCCGGCGTCGTCACCATCGAGGACATCCTGGAGGAGATCGTCGGCGAGATCACCGACGAGTACGACCGCGAGGTGCCGCCCGTGGAGGAGCTGGGCGGGGGCCGTTACCGCGTCACCTCCCGCCTCGACCTCGGAGACCTGGGCGAGCTCTACGGCGTGGACCTGGACGACGAGGACGTCGAGACCGTCGGCGGCCTGCTCGCCAAGACCCTCGGCCGGGTGCCGATCCCCGGTGCCTCCGCCGTCGTCGGGCTCCCCGAGACCGCCTCGGCCCCGCACGCCCCCGCCGCGCTCCGGCTCACCGCGGAGGCCCCGTCGGGCCGCCGCAACCGCATCGGGGCGGTCCTCGTCGAGCCGGTCCCGGTCGTCGCGGAGGACCCCTCGGGCCCGGAGCCGGACGGGGCGATGCACGGCGGGTAGCGCCGGTCAGCCCTGGTCGACGAGCGGGACGCCGGGGGCGAAGTGTTCCAGCGCGGCGGCCAGGCGTCGGCGGTCGAGCCGCCAGCCGTTCACCTGGCGGGACGCTATGACCAGGTCGAACGGTACGGGGACCAGGGCCCCCGCGACGGCGCGTGCCAGCGCGCCCTGCCCGGGGCCGGGCAGGGGCGGAGCGCCCTCGCGGCGCTGCACCCCGATCCAGGGCACCCGGTGGCCGTACGGGACCGGCTGCTTCCACAGCACCACGGCGGTGACGTCCTCCCACGGCACGTGCGCGGTGGTGGCCCGGTAGCGCAGGGGCACCCCGCCGAGGAGCACGCCCGTGGCGTCGACGCGCAGGGCGACCCTGCGGGTCAGCGAGTTCGCGGCGATGAGCAGCCCGCCGCCGCCGAAGAGGACGCCTCCCGCGATCCGCAGGGGGAAGCCCATGCCCGGCATCACCAGGACCGCGGTGAAAACGACCGCCCCCAGCAGCACGGCGACGGTTCGGCGGTCGAAGCCGTAGCGCGCCTCGTAAGCCGGCTTCGCGTCGTCATCCATGCCGAGATCATGACAATGCCCTGCCCCCGAGGGGAACCCTCGGGGACGGATACGCTGACCGCATGAGCGACGAGCTGCAGCCGGAAGACCGCAAGATCATCACCCTGGCCCGCTCCGCCCGCGCCCGCAACGGCGTCGCCGAGGGGGCGGCCGTGCGCGACGAGACGGGGCGCACCTACGTGGCGGGGACCGTGGCCCTTCGGTCGTTGTCGCTCAGCGCGCTGCGGACGGCGGTGGCCATGGCGGTCGCCAGCGGTGCCACGTCCCTGGAGGCGGCGGCCGTGGTGTCCGAGGCGGACGCGGTGCCGGACGAGGACCGTGCGGCCGTGCGCGACCTGGGCGGCGCGGGCACGCCGGTGCTGCTGGCCGGCCCCGACGGAGTCGTCCGGGCGAGGGTCGAAGCGGGCTGAGCCGGCGCCGGCTCAGCCGCCGGGCCCTGCAGAACGGGCCGCGCGCAGGGCGTGCTCCCAGTCGCCGACCAGGGCGCGTGCGGCGGGCAGCAGCGCCTCGCCCTGCACGGTGAGGCCGACGCCGCGGGGCCCGCGGTCGAAGAGGCGGAAGCCGAGCTGCCGTTCCAGGGCGCGGATCTGCTTGGAGAGCGCGGGCTGGGAGATGCGCAGCCGCTCGGCGGCCCGGGTGAAGTGCAGTTCGTCCGCGACCGTGACGAAGTAGCGGAGGTCACGCACGTGGACGTCCATATCCATCGGTTATAGCAGCGGATCGTGGCCTGCGCCGTGCCCTCGGGGGAACACCGGGCGACACCCGGGGGAACGGCCGCTCCGGTCCCCCGGGCGGCGGCGCCGCCCGGGGGCGTCAGCGGGGCCCGGTGGATCAGGGACAATGGTCGCCATGAGCGTTCGCACCGAGACGACCCCCGCCCCCGCCCACCGGGCCGGCTTCGCCTGCTTCGTGGGCCGCCCCAACGCGGGCAAGTCCACCCTGACCAACGCTCTGGTCGGCACGAAGGTGGCCATCACCTCCAACCGGCCGCAGACCACCCGGCACACCGTGCGCGGCATCGTGCACCGCCCGGACGCCCAGCTGGTCCTGGTCGACACCCCGGGTCTGCACAAGCCGCGCACCCTGCTCGGCGAGCGGCTCAACGACGTCGTCCGCACCACCTGGGCCGAGGTCGACGTGATCGGCTTCTGCCTGCCCGCCGACCAGAAGCTCGGCCCCGGCGACCGCTACATCGCCAAGGAGCTGGCCGAGGTCCGCAAGACCCCCAAGGTCGCCATCGTCACCAAGACCGACCTGGTGGACTCCAAGCGCCTCGCCGAGCAGTTGGTCGCCATCGACCTGCTCGGCGCCGAACTGGGCATCGAGTGGGCCGAGATCGTCCCGGTCTCCGCCGTCGGTGACAAGCAGGTCTCGCTCCTGGCCGACCTCCTCGTCCCGCTGCTCCCGGAGGGTCCGGCCCTCTACCCGGAGGGCGACCTCACCGACGAGCCCGAGCAGGTCATGGTCGCCGAGCTGATCCGCGAGGCGGCGCTCGAGGGCGTACGGGACGAGCTGCCGCACTCCATCGCCGTCGTGGTCGAGGAGATGCTGCCGCGCGAGGGCCGCCCGGCGGAGAAGCCGCTGCTGGACGTGCACGCCAACATCTACATCGAGCGCCCCAGCCAGAAGGGCATCATCATCGGCCCCAAGGGCTCCCGCCTGAAGGAGGTCGGCACCAAGTCCCGCCGCCACATCGAGGCGCTGCTCGGGACGCCGGTCTTCCTCGACCTGCACGTGAAGGTCGCCAAGGACTGGCAGCGCGACCCCAAGCAGCTGCGCAAGCTCGGCTTCTAGGACGACACGGCCCAGGCGGCCGGGCCTAGGCCGTCGCACCCCCGGCGGCCCCGCCGCTGAAGATCCCGTGGAAGCCGAACGGCACCGCGTGCGGGACCTCGGCGCGGGCCAGCTCGCGGAACGTGACGGCGTCCAGCACCAGCAGGAAGGACGAGCCGGCCGTGGCGTCGAGGACGACGGAGAGCACCACGCCCTCGCCCTCCGCCCCGGCCTCCGGGGCCGCGACGAAGACGGGCTCCCCGGGGTAGCAGTCCTCCTGCGACCAGGTCACGGTGCCGCCGTCGGCCGTGTCGAGCCGCACCAGCTGGTCGGTGAAGTGCTCGCCCCGGCCGTCGCGGCTGCCGACGCCGTACGCGAAGCGGTAGGGGCGGCCGTTGCACCGCCCGTAGTCGATGCGGGGGAGCTCCATCGGCTCCTCACCGAGCCGCTCGGACGTCACCGCGCCGTCCCCGCCGATCCGGTACCGGGTGGGCCGGGCCTGCGGGACGCCGCCGCCGTCGCGCAGCCGGTCGAGGTAGAGGGCGTCGATGACGGACGGGTCCTCGTAGGCGCACAGGTCCAGCACCAGCGCGTCGCCGTCCTCGAAGGCGTTGACGTGGTGGAAGGCGAAGAAGGCCGGGCCCTTGGCGACGCGGCGGACGGTGCCGTCCCTGCGGTCCATGACGATGAAGCGGGTGCCGCGCTCCGGGCGCCAGCGGTAGTTCTCGATGAAGGGCCGGCCGCTGAGCAGCAGTGCCGGCGGGTTGACGACGAGCGGGAACTCCACGAGCACCACATGGCGGTCGGTGATCGCGAAGCTGTGCATGTAGCCGGGCCGGGTGACGGGCAGGCTGCCCAGGAGCCTGCGGCGGGCCGTGCCGTCGGAGGACTGGCGGTAGACGCGGTACTCGCTGCGCCGCGCGAAGTGCGCCACGAAGTTGACCAGTTCGCCGGTGACCGGGTCCTGGTGCGGGTGCGCCGTGGTCCACTGACCGGCCAGCGCGTCCTCGTAGCCGACGACGCCGACCGTCTCCAGCGTCCTCGGGTCGAACTCCACCGGCATCGGGGTCTCGGTCAGCGCGACGAAGCGTTCGCCGAAGCGGGCGACGCTGACGTTGGCGTTCCCCGAGGGCTTGCGGAGGAACGGGGTGAGCACCCGGGCGAAGAGCGAGCGGCAGGGGTCGGTGGCGAACTCCTGGTAGCCGATGCGGCCCTCGTGCCGGGCGGTACGGCTGCTCGGGACGTCCAGGAAGCGGTTGGCGTAGGAGACCCGGCCGTCCTCGATCGCGAACCGGTGGAGCATCGCCTGGCCGTCGAACCAGTGCCGGTAGCGGCGCTCCCCGGCCTCGAAGAGGGCGGGGCCGTTGCGCAGCAGGACCCCGTCGAGCCACCGCGGCAGCCGTCCCCGTACCGGCAGTTCGGGGACGGTCACCTCGTCGGTCAGGCTGCGCAGCCCGGTCGTGTGCCCGCTCATCGGCTACGCGCCCTCCTTCAGCACCAGTTGGACCAGTTCGCGCTGCTCCTCCGTCAGCCGCGGGTCGGCGCAGTGCACCGTGCGGCCGTCCACCGTGATCTCGTACCGGAAACCGTCCGGTACGCCCTGCGGGGGCGCGGCCGGGCCCGCGGCGAGCACGTCGCGGGCCAGGGCGTGCAGACGGAAGGCGTCGGGGCGGCCGGCGGTGTCCAGCACGGCCCGGCGCTCGATCCCCGCGAAACCGCCGGAGCGGATCACCTGTATGCGCATGGCGGACGTCTACCCCTGTGCGGGCGGTCGCGCACCTTCCGGGACCGGCGACTGGCGCGGCACGTCGGTACCGTTCACGGCGGTCGGGATGCCGACCTCCGACCACGCCTTCACCACCGCCGCGTGTTCCTCGCCCTCACCGAAGCGCCCGGCGGCCGAGGCGACCGTCGCCTGGGCGAACTCGGCGAACGTCGCCCTGGGCGACAGCGCGCCGCCGGTCAGCACGTCGTACCAGATCAGCCCGGCCCGCTCCCAGGCGTTGCCGCCCAGGGCGACGGCCAGCAGGTGGAACGCCCGGTTGGGGATGCCGGAGTTGATGTGCACGCCCCCGTTGTCCCGCGAGGTGCGGACGTAGGCGTCCATGTGGCCGGGCTGCGGGTCCTTGCCGAGGACGTCGTCGTCGTAGGCCGTGCCGGGGGCCTTCATGGAGCGCAGCGCCACGCCCGTGACGCGCGGGGCGAGCAGTCCGGCGCCGATCAGCCAGTCGGCCTCCTCGGCGGTCTGGCCGAGCGCGTGCTGCTTGATGAGGGAACCGAAGACGTCCGACATCGACTCGTTGAGGGCGCCGGACTGGCCGAAGTAGTCGAGGTTGGCGGTGTACTGGGTGACGCCGTGGCTGAGTTCGTGGCCGATGACGTCGAGGGGGAGCGTGAAGTCGAGGAAGATCTCCCCGTCGCCGTCCCCGAAGACCATCTGCTCGCCGTTCCAGAAGGCGTTGTTGTAGTCGCGGTCGTAGTGGACGGTGGCGTCCAGCGGCAGCCCGGCGTCGTCGATGGAGTGGCGGCCGTACGCCGTCAGGAAGAGCTCGAAGGTCGCCCCCAGTCCGTCGTAGGCCCGGTTGACGGTGTCGTCGGCCGGTGCGGGGTCGCCCTCGCCGCGGACCTTCCGCCCCGGCAGGTCCGTGCGGTGCTGCGCGTCGCTGATCGTGCGGCGCGGCCGGTCCGACGGCTCCGCCCCGATCACCGGGAGGGCGCCGATGACGGTGGTCAGCCGGCGGCGGGTGCGCTCCGCGGCGTCGCGTTCCAGGGTGCGGCGGGCGGGCTCGGCGAGTGCGCGGTCCTCGTTGCGGGCGACCTTGTCGAGGACGTGCGGCGGCACGATCGTGCAGAAAACAGGTGTCTGCTCCATGCAGGGCAATGTGGCACGGTGCTCACTGTCTGTCACTAGGTGTGACCATGATCCACGAAAAGGGGGGAAGTTGTACGTTTTTCATGTCATCACGGGCGGTCTTGCATACTGAGAAGAACGCCGCAGCGGCTGCAGGGTCCCCGGGGGCTCGGTTATGGTCGACAGCATCATGCGTTTCGGGCTGCTTCTTCTTAGCTGCCGCGGCGAGGGCCTGTAGTCCAGGTCGACTCCCTCCCCGCGGGGTTTGGCGTTGCACCAGCGCCGGTCGGCCGCCTCCACAGCCGCAACCGAGGAGCACCCCCGCAGATGTCCACCCCGAACGCCGTCGGCCGCCCCACGCCCATCACCGCCGCGACGGTGCGCCAGCGCCCGACCGCGATGCCGGTCCACAAGTACAAGCCGTACGAGGCCGTGGAGATCCCGGACCGCACCTGGCCGGACCGGCGGATCACCAAGGCCCCCCGCTGGCTGTCGACCGACCTGCGGGACGGCAACCAGGCGCTGATCGACCCGATGTCGCCGGCCCGCAAGCGCGCGATGTTCGACCTGCTGGTGAAGATGGGCTACAAGGAGATCGAGGTCGGCTTCCCCGCCTCGGGCGAGACCGACTTCGCCTTCGTGCGCTCCATCATCGAAGAGGGCGCGATCCCCGACGACGTCACCATCTCCGTACTGACCCAGGCCCGCGAGGAACTGATCGAGCGGACCGTGGAGTCCCTGCGCGGCGCGGCGCGTGCGACCGTGCACCTGTACAACGCGACCGCCCCGACCTTCCGCCGGGTGGTCTTCCGCGGCTCCAAGGAGCAGATCCGGCAGATCGCCGTGGACGGCACGCGGCTGGTCATGGAGTACGCGGACAAGATCCTGGGCGACGAGACCGTCTTCGGCTACCAGTACAGCCCGGAGATCTTCACCGACACCGAGCTGGACTTCGCGCTGGAGGTCTGCGAGTCGGTGATGGACGTCTGGCAGCCCGAGGAGGGCCGCGAGATCATCCTGAACCTGCCCGCGACCGTGGAGCGCTCCACGCCCTCCACGCACGCGGACCGCTTCGAGTGGATGTCGCGGAACCTGTCGCGCCGCGAGTACGTGTGCCTGTCGGTCCACCCGCACAACGACCGCGGCACGGCCGTGGCCGCCGCCGAGCTGGCGCTGATGGCCGGCGCCGACCGCATCGAGGGCTGCCTGTTCGGCCAGGGCGAGCGCACCGGCAACGTCGACCTGGTCACCCTGGGCATGAACCTGTTCAGCCAGGGCGTGGACCCGATGATCGACTTCTCCCAGATCGACGAGGTCCGCCGCACCGCCGAGTACTGCAACCAGATGGAGGTCCACCCGCGCCACCCGTACGTGGGCGACCTGGTCTACACGTCCTTCTCCGGCTCCCACCAGGACGCCATCAAGAAGGGGTTCGACGCCATGGAGGCCGACGCGGCCGCCCAGGGCCGGACCGTCGACGACATCGAGTGGGCGGTCCCGTACCTGCCGATCGACCCCAAGGACGTCGGCCGCTCCTACGAGGCCGTCATCCGTGTGAACTCGCAGTCCGGCAAGGGCGGCGTCGCGTACGTCCTGAAGAACGACCACAAGCTGGACCTGCCGCGCCGCATGCAGATCGAGTTCTCGAAGATCATCCAGGCGAAGACCGACGCCGAGGGCGGCGAGGTCACGCCGAAGGAGATCTGGGCGATCTTCGAGGACGAGTACCTGCCCACCCCGGAGAACGCCTGGGGCCGGGTCGCCCTGCGGTCGGCGCAGACCTCGACCAGCAGCGACGGCACCGACACCCTGACCGTCGAAGCGGTCGTGGACGGCGCCGAGACGGTCCTGACCGGCACCGGCAACGGCCCGATCTCCGCGTTCTTCGACGCGCTGGCCTCGGTCGGGGTCGACGCCCGCCTGCTGGACTACACCGAGCACACCATGAGCGAGGGCGCCAGCGCGCAGGCCGCCTCGTACATCGAGTGCGCCATCGACGGCCAGGTCCTGTGGGGCATCGGCATCGACGCCAACACCACGCGCGCCTCGCTGAAGGCGGTCGTCTCCGCCGTCAACCGCGCGGCCCGCTAGTCACCACGCACGGTGAACCGGCCACGGCGCCCGAGCGGGCGTCGTGGCCGGTTCTCGTATTCGGCCCTCACGTGGTACTGACTACGCGCCGCCCATGTGGCTAACATCACGTCATTACGGCGCCGTTGCCGGAGCGTTACCCACGCGTACGGCGCGTAAAGGGACGAACCGGTGTAATCGGGATGGCGGCCGGAGGGTGCGAAGTGCTCCACATCAAGGGCTTGTGCATCTTGGGCGTGCGGACGGTCTGGCACACCGAAGGTGACGGGGAGTTCTTCTGCGCCGGCTGCGGTGGCGACCGCGGCTACCGGCGGCGCACCGGCACCCGGCGGCTGACCCTGCTGGGCCTGCCCCTCCTGCCGCGCGGCTCGGCCGGCACGGTCGTGGAGTGCGTGGTGTGCCGCGCCCACCGCGGCCCCGAGGTCCTGGAGCAGCCCACCACCACCGTCTTCTCCGCCATGCTCCGCGATGCCGTCCACACCGTCGCCCTCGCCGTGCTCACCGCGGGCGGCGCCATGGGGCGCGGCGCCCGCGAGGCCGCCGTCGGCGCGGTCCGCTCGGCCGGGTTCACCGACTGCACCGAGGACCAGCTGCTCGGCCTGCTCGCGGCGATCGTCGCCGACGAGGGCCGCTTCCCCGGCGCCTCCGACGCCCTGGACGCCGACGGGCTCGCGGACGCCCTCGACGGCTGCGGCAGCTGGCTGTCCATCGAGCTCCACGAGGCCCTGGGCCCCCTCTCCCGCCACCTCGCCCCCCAGGGCCGTGAGCACATCCTGGTCCAGGGCGCCCTCATCGCCCTCGCCGACGGCCCCTACCTGCCCGCCGAGCGGGAGGTCCTCGGCGCCGTCGGCCGCTGCCTCGGCCTCGTCGGCGAGGACACCGAACGCATCCTGGAGGCCGCGGCCCGCACGCCGTCCTGACGGGCCGCCCCTGATCGCCACCGCCGGGCGTACTCCCCGGGGAGTAACGGGGCCCGCACCGCACCCCGGGCAGTAACGCCGGCCTCGGTCCCGGGCCCGACGAAAAGGCGCCCCCGCACCGGAAGTCTGGGCAGGACCAGACCACCGGCCCGGAGGGAGGCCCATGATGGGGGCCCCGACCACTGAGACCACACCGGCCGCCGCGCCGCCGCCGACCCGAGGACGAGGGAGGAACCGGGGCGCCCGCGCGATCCCGTGGGCGGTGCTCGCGCTGTGGATCGCCGTGCTGGCGCTGGCCGGCCCGCTGGCCGGCAAGCTCGCCGACGCGCAGCAGAACCGCGCCGTGGACTACCTCCCGGTGAGCGCCGACTCCACGCAGGTCGCCCGGCTCCAGGACGCGCTGCCCGGCGGCGAGGCCACCGAACTCGTGGTCGTCTACCACCGCGACGGCGGGCTGACCGCTGCCGACCGCGACAAGGCCGCCGCCCAGATCGCCGGCATCGCGCGGGCGCACCGGCTCACCGGCGGCACGCCGCACGCCGTCCTGTCGCACGGCGACACACTGATGTACCCCGTGGCGAGCACCGAGCCCGGCCAGGACGACGCGGCCAGGAACGCCTTCGTCACCGACGTCCGCGACCGGGCCGAGGGCGGCGACGGGCTGACCGCCCACGTGGGCGGCCCCGGCGCGCTCAACACCGACATGAAGGAGGTCTACTCCTCCCTCGACGGGCCGTTGCTGTGGACCACGGTGGCCGTCGTCGCCGTCCTGCTGATCCTCATCTACCGCAGCCCGCTGCTGTGGTTGCTGCCCCTGCTCGTCGCGGGCGTGGCCGACGCCGCCGCGATGGCCGGGGTCTACGGACTCCACCAGGCCTTCGGCATCACCGTCACCGGCCAGAGCCAGGGCGTGATGACCATCCTGGTCTTCGGCGCCGGCACCGACTACGCGCTGCTGCTCGTCTCCCGCTACCGCGAGGAACTCCGGCGCGTGCCGCGCCCGTACGACGCCATGCGCGCCGCGCTGCGCGGCTGCGGGCCCGCGATCCTGGCCTCCTCCGCGACGGTGGCCGCAGGCCTGCTGTGCCTGCTCGCCGCCGACCTCAACAGCAGCCGGGGCATGGGCCCGATCGCCGCGGTCGGCGTGCTGTGCGCGCTGGTCGCCATGACGACCCTGCTGCCGGCGCTGCTGGTGCTGCTGGGCCGCCGGGTCTTCTGGCCGCTGGTCCCGGCGTACGGCAGCGAAGTGCCGCGTCCGCGCGGCCTGTTCGCGGCGATGGGCGGCTCGGCCGCACGCCGTCCGCCGGCCGTGCTCGCGGGTGGCGCGGTGCTGCTCGGGGCGCTGGCGCTCGGGACCCTGGCCCTGCCCGGCAGCCTGAAGAACGACGACGCCTTCACCAGCGCGCCGGAGTCGGTCGCCGCGATGCGCATCCTCGCCGAGGCCGACCCCGGCCGCTCCGCCCAGCCGATCACCGTCATGGCGCCCACCGGACGGGCCGGTAAGGTGCTGGCCGCGGTCCGGGGCACCGAAGGCGTCGCGTCCGCCGAACGCGGGCGCAGCGGCGGCGGCTGGACGGAGGTGTCGGTGACCGCCAAGGCGCCGCCCGAGTCGCCCGGCGAGACCGCGACCATCCACGCCCTGCGCGCGGAGCTGGACGGCCCCTACGGCGCCCACGTCGGCGGGCCCAGTGCCCAGCAGGCCGACCTGGCCGGCACCAGTTCCCGCGACCGCCGGGTCGTCGTGCCGCTCGTCCTGGCCGCCGTGCTGCTGATCCTCGTCGCGCTGCTGCGCAGCCTGGTCGCGCCGCTGCTGCTCGTGGTGGCCGTGATCGCGGTGTGGGGCGCCGCGCTGGGCATCGGCGGGCTGGTCTTCGGGCCGCTGTTCGGCTTCGAGGGCACGGACCCGGGGCTGCCGCTGCTGTCCTTCGTCTTCCTCGTGGCGCTCGGCGTCGACTACGGCATCTTCCTCATGCACCGGATGCGCGAGGAGTCGCTGGCGGGGGCCGCGCCGGCCGCCGCGGCCGTCACCGCGCTGCGGACCACGGGCGGGGTGATCGCCTCGGCCGGGCTGGTGCTGGCGGCCACCTTCTCGGTCCTGGTCAACATGCCGTTGGTGTCGCTGGTCGAGATGGGCTTCGTCATCGCCGTGGGCGTCCTGCTGGACACCTTCCTCGTCCGCACCTACCTGGTCACCTCCGCGAGCGTGGCGCTGCGCGAGCGGGTCTGGTGGCCGGGCCGGCTGAGCCGGCCGCGTACGGGCCCGTGAACCGGCCCGCGAACCGGTCTGTCACGCCGCCGACCCCGTAACGGAAGATGGACCCGTGCCGAAGCCGCCGCCCCTCCCGCCCGCCGTCCGCGCGCACAAGGACGCCGCCCTCGCCCTGGGCGTGCTCGCGCTCCAGAGCGCCATGGGCGCCCTCCTGCCGTCCGGACAGGGGCACCGCCCGGACGCGGCGGGCTGGGCGCTGCTGGTGGTCACCGCGCTGGTGCTGGCCGCCCGGCGGCGGTGGCCGATGACCGTGATGCTCGTCACGGTCGCGGCCGTCGCCCCGTACCACGCCATGGACAACCTCCACCTGGCCGTGGTTCCGGCCAGCATGGTGGCGATCTACTCGCTCGCGGTCGCCGGGCCGCCGCCGCGGACGTACCTCACCGTGGCGGCGGTCGTCGCGATCATGGTCGGGGTGATGTCGGCGACACCCGACCGGCACGCGGCGACCGACATGCTGCGCAGCGGCGGCTGGGTGGTGGCGGTGGCACTGACCGGCGAGGCGGTCCGCATCCACCGCAAGTACGTGGCCGCCATTGTCGGGCGCGCCGAACGCGCCGAACGCACCCGCGAGGAGGAGGCGGCCCGGCGCGTCGCCGAGGAGCGGCTGCGGATCGCCCGCGACCTGCACGACCTGCTCGCCCACAGCATCACCCTCATCGGCGTGCAGACCTCGGTCGCGGCGCACGTCCTGCTCGCCGACCCCGAGCGGCTGGACCGCACGGCCGTCGCCGGCGCCCTCGACAGCATCGCCGGCACCTGCCGCGACGCCCGCGCCGAACTGCGCGCCACCCTCCAGGTGCTGCGCGGCGACGACGAGCGCGGCCCGCTGCCGGGCCTGGCGGCCGTGGCCGACCTGGCCCGCTCCGCCGAGGCCGCCGGCGCCCGGGTGGAGCTGGCCGTCGCGGCCGGCGCCGACGGGGTGCCCCCGGCGATCGGGGCGGCCGCCTACCGCATCGTGCAGGAGGCCCTCACCAACGCCGTACGGCACGCCGGGGGCACCTCGGTCCGGGTCGGGGTGGAACTCGGCACCGACCCGGACCGCGGCACCGCCCTGCGGATCGCCGTCACCGACGACGGCCCCTGCCCGGGGACGGAGGCCGAGCACGAACCGGACCGCCCCGACGCCCGATGGCGGCCCTGGCGTGCCGTGGCACCCCCGAGGCCCCCCGCGGACGCCGGCCCGGCGGAGACCGTACCCGCCGCCGGCTACGGCCTCATCGGCATGCGCGAGCGCGCCCGCAGCGTCGGCGGCACGCTGACCGCCGGACCCCGGCCCGAGGGCGGTTTCCAGGTGGCCGCCGTTCTGCCGTTCGCGGGGGGCCCGGCGTGATCCGCGTGCTGCTCGCCGACGACCAGACCCTGGTCCGTGAGGCCTTCGCGATGCTCGTCGAGTCCGCCCCCGACATGCAGGTCGTCGGGCACGCGGCCACCGGGCGGGAAGCCGTGGCGGCGGCCCGCGCCGGCCGTGCCGACGTGGTGATCATGGACATCCGCATGCCGGACCTCGACGGCATCGAGGCCACCCGGCTGATCGCCGCCGACGATGACCTGGCCGGGGTCCGGGTGCTGGTGCTCACCACGTACGACAGCGACGACCACGTCGTCCCCGCGCTGCGCGCCGGGGCCAGCGGCTTCCTCGTCAAGGACACCCGCCCCGCCGAACTCCTCGACGCCATCCGCACGGTCGCCGCGGGCGAGGCGCTGCTCTCGCCGGGGCCGACCGCGCGGCTCATCGCCCGGGTGCTGCGCCTCCCGGAGGGCCCGCCGCCGGGCGGGCCGGCCCCGGAACGCCTCGCCGCGCTGTCCGCACGGGAGCGGCAGGTGCTCACCCTCGTCGCGCGGGGCCTGAACAACACGGAGGTCGCCGAGGCGCTGGGCCTCAGCCCGCTCACCGCCAAGACGCACGTCAGCCGGATCATGGGCAAGCTCGGCGCCCGCGACCGCGCCCAGCTGGTGATCGCGGCCTACGAGTCGGGGCTGGTCGCGCCAGGCGGGACGGCGGGGCTCAGCGGCTGACCGCCCACAGCAGGATCGCGGCGGCGACGCCGAAGCAGGCGAGCACGGTCCACACCGTCGCGCCCAGCGTCCGTGTGTCCGCGGCCATCGCCGGCGCCCCGCCGGCTCCGTGGGCCTGCGACAGGTGGGCCAGTGCCTTGCCCCTGGCGCCGCCCCCGGTGATCTGCTCGCGCCACGCGCAGTGCCGGCACTCGAGCATCCGCCGCCCGCGGTCCGCGTAGCCGTACAGCACTTCCAGGGCGGTGCCGTCGGGGCCGGTCGCGGTGATGTGGTGGGTGACGGAGTCCATCAGCGGGCCACCAGCACCAGGGCAAGGGCGACGAGGGCCGGCACGGTCTGCACGAAGAGGATGCGGCGGCTCGCGGTCGCGGCGCCGTACAGCCCGGCGACCGCCACGCAGATGAGGAAGAACACCGTGGCCTGGAAGCCCACCGGGTCGGCGGCCACGGCGCCCCACACCAGCCCGGCGGCGAGGAAACCGTTGTAGAGCCCCTGGTTGGCCGCGAGTGCCTTGCTCGCCTGCGCGAACTCCGCGGTGGTCCCGAAGGCTCCCCTGGCGCGGGGGGTGGTCCACAGGAACATCTCCAGGACCAGGATGTAGAGGTGGAGGGCCGCTATGAGCAGCACGGCGACGGTCGCTGTGATCGACATGGGCCGTAGCGTACGACCCGGGCCGGTCCGGTCGCCGCGTACGGAACAATGGGCGCATGAGTCTGTTCCGCGACGACGGCATCGTGCTGCGCACCCAGAAGCTGGGCGAGGCGGACCGGATCATCACCCTGCTCACCCGACGGCACGGCCGGGTGCGGGCGGTGGCCCGCGGCGTGCGGCGGACGAAGTCCAAGTTCGGGGCGCGGCTGGAACCGTTCTCCCACGTGGACGTGCAGCTCTTCGCGCGCGGGGGCGAGCTGATCGGCCGCGGCCTGCCGCTGTGCACCCAGGGTGAGACGATCGCCCCCTACGGCAGCCGCATCGTCACCGACTACGCCCGCTACACCGCGGGCACGGCGATGCTGGAGACCGCCGAGCGCTTCACCGACCACGAGGGCGAACCGGCGGTGCAGCAGTACCTGCTGCTGGTCGGCGGCCTGCGCACGCTCGCCGACGGTGAGCACGACCCGCGGCTGGTGCTCGACGCCTTCCTGCTGCGCTCGCTGGCGGTCAACGGCTACGCGCCCAGCTTCGGGGACTGCGCGAAGTGCGGGATGCCGGGCCCGAATCGGTTCTTTTCGGTCGGCGCGGGAGGAGTCGTATGCGGCGAGTGCCGCCCGGCCGGAAGCGTCGTACCCTCACTGGAGTCACTGGAACTCCTCGGCGCGTTGCTCGGAGGGGACTGGGAGACCGCCGACGCGTGCGAACCGCGCCACTGCCGGGAGGGCAGCGGACTGGTCGCGGCGTATCTGCAGTGGCATCTGGAGCGCGGCTTGCGCAGTCTGCGTTTCATCGAGAAGTAGCGGTACCCGGCGGGCCCCCGGCAGCACCAACTCGTGAGGCACAGGAAGTGGAGAGCAAGGTCATGGCAGTACGCGGGATTCTGAGCCGTCCCCGGCGCGAGTACCGGGCTCCCGACCCGCACCCGTCCGGCGCGCAGCCCCCGAAGATCCCAGGTGAGCTGGTCCCCCAGCACGTGGCCATCGTGATGGACGGCAACGGCCGCTGGGCCAAGGAGCGCGGCCTGCCCCGCACCGAGGGGCACAAGGTCGGCGAGACCGTCGTGCTGGACGTCCTCAAGGGCTGCCTGGAGCTGGGGGTCAAGAACCTCTCCCTGTACGCCTTCTCGACGGAGAACTGGAAGCGCTCGCCCGACGAGGTCCGCTTCCTGATGAACTTCAACCGGGACGTCATCCACCGCCGCCGCGACGAGATGCACGAGATGGGCATCCGCATCCGCTGGGCCGGGCGCATGCCCCGGCTGTGGAAGTCGGTCGTGAAGGAGCTCCAGGTCGCGGAGGAGATGACCCGCGACAACGACGCCATGACGCTGTACATGTGCGTCAACTACGGCGGTCGCGCCGAGATCGCCGACGCGGCGGCGCGCCTGGCCGAGGACATAAAGGCGGGTCGCCTCGATCCCTCCAAGGTCAACGAGAAGACCCTCGCCAAGTACCTGTACCACCCGGACATGCCGGACGTGGACCTGTTCGTCCGCCCCTCCGGCGAGCAGCGCACCTCCAACTTCCTGATCTGGCAGTCCGCCTACGCCGAGATGGTCTTCCAGGACGTCCTCTGGCCGGACTTCGACCGCCGCGACCTGTGGCGCGCGTGCCTGGAGTACGCCTCCCGTGACCGCCGTTTCGGCGGCGCGCTGCCCAACGAGCAGCAGCCGGCGGCGGAGAGCGACGCGGACACGCAGTAGTCGGCAGTCACCCCGCGGTCGTCCACGGACGACCGCGGGGCGGTACGAGCACGACGGCGGGCGGGGCCCGGTTCAGTTCGCGGCGGGGCCGCCGCAGCCGGCGCAGTCGGCGCAGGTCCCGAAGATCTCCACGGTGTGGGCGACGTCGACGAAGCCGTGCTCCTCGGCGATGGTGTCGGCCCACTTCTCGACCGCGGGGCCCTCGACCTCGACCGCCTTGCCGCAGACGCGGCAGACCAGGTGGTGGTGGTGACCGCTGCTGCAGCGCCGGTAGACGGACTCGCCTTCCCCGGTGCGCAGGACGTCGATCTCGCCGGCGTCGGCGAGGGACTGCAGCGTGCGGTAGACCGTGGTGAGGCCGACCGAGTCACCCCGGTGCTTGAGGAGGTCGTGCAGTTCCTGGGCGCTGCGGAACTCGTCGACCTCGGCGAGGGCCGCGGCGACGGCGGCACGCTGCCGGGTCGATCGTCCGCGGACGGGGGGCTTGGCGGTCGTCACCGGTGGCCTCCTACTCGGTCGGTTCGGTCGGTCATTCTGCCAGGCCTGGAGCTCATACCCGGACGTCGTCCTCGGTGGGACGCGCCGCGGGTACCTCCAGGGTGCACCGTGTCCCGTCCTCCGCGGCACGGCGTGCACGCTTTTTCGCCAGCGGCGCGGCCAGCAGCGTCAGCGTGACGAAGACACCGATGGCCAGCAGCACGATGGTCGCTCCGGAGGGCACGTCGGCGTAGTACGAGGTGACCGTGCCGGAGAAGGCGACCGCCACGCCGATCACGACCGACAGCGCGAAGGCCGTGGCGAAGCTGCGGGCGATCTGCTGGGAGGCGGCGACCGGGATCACCATCAGCGCGCTGACCAGCAGCAGTCCGACGACCCGCATGGCGACCGTGACCGTGACCGCCGCGGTGACGGCGACCAGCAGGTTGAGCAGCCGCACCGGCAGACCGGTCACCCGGGCGAACTCCTCGTCCTGGGAGACCGCGAACAGCTGCCGCCGCAGGCCCACGGTGACCAGCACCACGAAGCCGGCCAGCAGGCAGATCGCGGTGATGTCCTGCGGGGAGACGGTGGTGATGGAGCCGAACAGGTAGGTGAGCAGGTTGGCGTTGGAGCCGTTCGGCGCGAGCGAGGTGAACAGCACGCCGGCCGCCATGCCGCCGTAGAAGAGCATGGCGAGCGCGATGTCGCCGCGCGTCCTGCCGTACCAGCGGATGAGTTCCATGACGATCGCGCCCGCGACCGACACGGCCGTCGCCATCCACACCGGGTTGGTGCTGAGCAGGAAGCCGAGGCCGACACCGGTGAGGGCGACGTGGCCGATGCCGTCGCCCATGAGGGCCTGGCGGCGCTGGACGAGGTAGATGCCGATCGCGGGGGCGGTGATGCCGACGAGGACGGCGGCGATCAGCGCCCGCTGCATGAAGGCGTAGGAGAACAGCTCCATCAGAACAGCCCCGTCCGGATCGGCTCGGCCACGTGGCCGGCGTGCGGGTGGACATGGTCGTGGCCGGGCAGCGCGTGCTGCCCCTGGGCCTTCGGCGGGGGCCCGTCGTGGACGACGCAGCCGTCGCGCAGCACCACCGCACGGTCGATCAGCGGCTCCAGCGGACCGAGTTCGTGCAGGACCAGGAGCACGGTGGTGCCCAGCGAGACCTGTTCGCGCAGCGTCCCGGCGAGCACCTCCTGGCTGGCGAGGTCGACGCCCGCCATCGGCTCGTCCATGATCAGCAGTTCGGGCTCGACGGACAGCGCGCGGGCGATGAGCACCCGCTGGTGCTGGCCGCCGGAGAGCGCCTCGACCGGATCGCCGGCCCGGTCGGCCATCCCGACCAGCTCCAGGGCGCGCCCCACGGCCCGGCGGTCCGCCTTGCGGGGCAGGCCCAGCCTCGTACGGGCCAGCCGCCCTGCGGAGACGACCTCGCGCACGGTGGCGGGGACGCCGGAGGCCGCCGTGGTGCGCTGCGGCACGTAGCCGATCCGGGCCCAGTCGCGGAACCGGTTCAGCGGGGTGCCGAAGAGCTCCAGTCCGCCCGCGGTGAGCGGCACCTGGCCGACCACGGCGCGGATCGCGGTGGACTTGCCCGAGCCGTTGGCGCCGAGCAGCGCGACGACCTCCCCGCGCCGCACGGTCAGGTCGACGCCGCGCAGCACCGGCCGTGAGCCGAGGGAGGCGGTCGCCCCCCGCATCGATATGACCGTGTCCATTCCAGCCTCCGTACCGGGCTCCGTCATCGTTGCCTCACTTCGCGCCGAGCGCCGAGCGCAGGGCCTGAAGGTTGCTGTGCTGGACCTCGAAGTAGTCGCGGCCCGCGGACTTGTCGGTGATGCCCTCGATGGGGTCGAGCACCGCGGTCCTCAGGCCGAGGTCGCCCGCGAGGGTCTTGGCGGTCCGGTCGCTGGCGAGCGTCTCGAAGAATACGGTGCTGACGCCGTTGTCCTCGGCGAGGGTGTGCAGCGTCTTCATCCGGGCGGCGCTGGGCTCGGACTCCGGGTCGATGCCGCTGATCGCCTGCTCGACCAGCCCGTAGCGCTCGGCGAGGTAGCCGAAGGCGGCGTGGGTGGTGATGAAGGTGTCCGAGGTGCGGTTCTCCAGCCCGTCCTGGAAGTCGGTGTTCAGCGCGTCGAGCTTCTTCACCAGCGCGGCGGTGTTCTTCCCGTAGGTCGCCTCGTGGTCCGGGTCGGCCTTGGCGAGGGCCTTGCCGACGCCTTCGGCGACCTGGGCGTAGCGGACCGGGTCGAGCCAGATGTGCGGGTCGGCGCCCGCGTCCTCGTCCCCGTGCCCGCTGTGGTCGTCCCCGCTGCCGTGGTCGTGGCCGTCGACCTCGGTGCCGTGGTCCTCCAGCGGGGTCAGCGCGGCGGCGTCGACGGTGTTCGCCACGCCGGACTGGGCTATGGCGTCGTCGACGGCGGGCTGCAGGCCCTTGAGGTAGACGATGACGTCCGACTCGCCGAGCTCGCCGGTCTGCCGGGGGGTGAGCTCCAGGTCGTGCGGTTCGGTCCCGGGCTTGGTCAGTCCGGTCACGTCGACGTGCCCGCCGCCGATCTGCTCGGCCAGGAACTGCATAGGGTAGAAGGAGGCGGTGACCTTGAGCCTGCCGTCCGCCCCGCCCCCGCCCGCGGTGGAACAGGCGGAGAGGGCGACCAGCCCGGCGACGGCGGTGAGGGGGACCAGGGCACGACCTATGTTCATGACACCCATTTTCAACAAAAATGGAAACGATTGTCAATTGGCTTGGTTGCCGGACCCGGCGCCCTCGGACTGCGGAACCGATTTGATACGGGCCCCGCACCCGCCGGTAATCTGAGGTATTCGCCGGACCGCACGCGACCCGGCGGATCCCACCGACCGCTTCGTCGTCTGAAGAGAGCACCGTGGCCGCCGACAAGATCGACACCATCGTCAGCCTGAGCAAGCGCCGTGGCTTCGTTTTCCCCTGCAGCGAGATCTACGGCGGCCAGAAGGCCGCCTGGGACTACGGGCCGCTGGGCGTCGAACTGAAGGAGAACATCAAGCGCCAGTGGTGGCGTGCGATGGTCACCTCCCGGGAGGACGTGGTCGGCCTCGACTCCTCGGTGATCCTGGCCCGCGAGGTCTGGGAGGCCTCCGGTCACGTCGCCACGTTCACCGACCCGCTCACCGAGTGCACCTCCTGTCACAAGCGTTACCGCGCCGACCACCTGGAGGAGGCGTACGAGGCCAAGCACGGCCACCTGCCGGCCAACGGCCTGGCCGACCTCAACTGCCCCAACTGCGGCAACAAGGGCACTTTCACCGAGCCCAAGCAGTTCTCCGGGCTGCTGTCCACCCACCTGGGCCCGACCCAGGACTCGGGCGCCGTGGCCTACCTGCGCCCGGAGACGGCGCAGGGCATCTTCACCAACTTCTCCCAGGTGCAGACGACCTCGCGCCGCAAGCCGCCGTTCGGCATCGCCCAGACCGGCAAGTCCTTCCGCAACGAGATCACGCCCGGCAACTTCATCTTCCGGACCCGCGAGTTCGAGCAGATGGAGATGGAGTTCTTCGTCAAGCCGGGCGAGGACGAGACCTGGCACGAGTACTGGATGCAGCAGCGCTGGGACTGGTACCGGGGCCTCGGCATGCGCGAGGAGAACATGCGCTGGTACGAGCACGCCAAGGAGAAGCTGTCCCACTACTCCAAGCGCACCGTCGACATCGAGTACCGCTTCAACTTCGGCGGCACCGAGTACTCTGAGCTCGAGGGCATCGCCAACCGCACGGACTACGACCTCAAGGCCCACAGCCAGGCCAGCGGCCAGGACCTGTCGTACTTCGACCAGGAGGCCGGTGAGCGCTACTTCCCGTACGTCATCGAGCCCGCGGCGGGTCTCAACCGCGCCATGCTCGCCTTCATGCTCGACGCGTACAACGAGGACGAGGCCCCGAACGCCAAGGGCGTGATGGAGAAGCGCACCGTCATGCGCCTCGACCCGCGCCTGGCACCGGTCAAGGTCGCCGTCCTGCCGCTGTCGCGCAACCCGCAGCTCTCGCCGAAGGCCAAGGGCCTCGCGGCCGACCTGCGCCGCCACTGGAACATCGAGTTCGACGACGCCGGTGCCATCGGCCGCCGCTACCGCCGTCAGGACGAGATCGGCACCCCGTTCTGCGTGACCGTCGACTTCGACACGCTCGAGGACAACGCGGTCACCGTGCGCGAGCGCGACACCATGAAGCAGGAGCGCGTCTCGCTCGACCAGGTCGAGGCCTACCTCGGCGGCCGGCTGCTCGGCTGCTAGGTCCGGACCCGGACGCACGCGAAAGGCGCCCGGCCACCCCCGAGAGGGGTGGCCGGGCGCCTTCGTGCGTCCGCGGGGGTCGTGTGCTCAGGCCTCCAGGCCGCGCAGGATCAGGTCGTTGACCGCGGAGAACGCGGCGTCGATGCCCGGGGCGAACCACTCGGCGGCGTACGCCGGGTCGTGGAAGCGGACGGTGGCGTCCCACACCGCCTGCGCCGCGGCGTCGGGGTCACCGGCGGCGAACTCGCCGGCGGTCACGCCGTCCCGGACGATCCGCGCGAGGAGCCCGACCATGACGGCGACGTGCTGGGCGACCACCGAGCTGTGCTCGACGGTGAGCGCCATGTACGTGGCGAACAGCTCGGGGTCGCCACCCGCCTTGCGCCGCTTGGCCGCGAACAGCGCCTCCAGCCAGGCGCGCAGCCGCTGCGGCCCCGGGCGGCCGTCGTCCTGCGCTATCGCCGTCAGCTCCGCGTGCGCCTGGTCCAGCCACCGCTGGGTGACCGCCTCCCGCAGCGCGGCCTTGGTGCGGAAGTGCCGGTAGACGCTGCCGTGGCTGACCCCGAGGGCGCGCGCCACGTCGACCACGGTCGCCTTGGCCGGGCCGTAACGGCGCAGCACCTCCTCCGTGGTCTCCAGGATGCGTTCGGCGGTCAGCGTCTCGGGTGGCATGGTCGTCATTCTCCCAGGGCCGGGCGGGTGCCGGTCAGTGCCGCTGCTCACTGTCCAGGTGCGCCATCTGGGACTCCGGGTAACGCTCGCCGGCGGCCGCGTCGGCCGGGACCGCGGTCTCGATCGCCGCCAGGTCGGCCGCGTCGAGGGTCACGTCCAGCGCGCCCAGGGCCTCGGCCAGCCGCTCGCGGGTGCGGGCGCCGACCAACGGGACGATGTCCTCGCCCCGGGCCAGCACCCAGGCGATGGCGGTCTGGGCGACGGTGACGCCCTTCTGCTCCGCGATCTTGCGCAGCGCCTCCACCAGCCCGAGGTTGTGCTCCAGGTTCTCGCCCCGGAAGCGGGGGCTCATCGCGCGGAAGTCGTTGCCGGCCAGCTGCCGGTCACGGGTGAAGTGGCCGCTGATCAGACCGCGGGACAGCACGCCGTACGCCGTGACGCCGATGCCCAGCTCGCGGGCGGTGGGCAGGATTTCGTCCTCGATGCCGCGGGAGATCAGCGAGTACTCGATCTGCAGGTCACTGATCGGGGCCACGGCCGCGGCCCGGCGCAGGGTGGCGGCGCCGACCTCGGACAGGCCGATGTGGCGCACGTGACCGGCCTGGACGAGCTCCGCGATGGCGCCGACGGTCTCCTCGATCGGGACGGCGGGGTCGACCCGGGCGATGCGGTAGACGTCGATGTGGTCGGTGCCCAGGCGCTGCAGCGAGTACGAGGCGAAGTTCCTGACGGCCTGGGGGCGGCCGTCGTAGCCCAGCCACGTGCCCTCGGGGCCGCGCAGGGCGCCGAACTTGACGCTGATCAGCGCCTTCTCGCGGTCGGCCGGGGAGGCCGCGCGCAGGGCCTCGCCGATGAGCATCTCGTTGTGGCCCATGCCGTAGAAGTCGCCGGTGTCGATCAGCGTGACGCCCGCGTCGAGGGCGGCGTGGATCGTGGCGATCGACTCGCCGCGGTCGGCCTCGCCGTAGAGGGCGGACATGCCCATGGCGCCGAGGCCGAGCGCGGAGACGGTGGGGCCGGTGGAACCGAGGGTGCGGTTCTGCAAGGGGGACTCCTTGGTCGGGATGAGGAGGTCGTGCGGGGATGCTGACAACAGTGACACATGCACTGACAGATTTCAATATCTGTCAGTGCATGGCTGTCACGCGACGTCCTCGCTACGGGCCGGTCCGGCCCCGCGGCCCCTCAGGCCACCTGGCGCGGCAGGCGCAGGCTGGCGAGCGCCGTCACGACCACCGCCGCGAGCTGCACGACCAGCACCGTCACCAGGGCCTCCCGCGTCCCGTGCGAGGGGACCAGGGCGAGGAAGAGCGTGCCGAGGGTGGCCACGCCCAGGGCCAGTGCCGACTGCTGGGTGGTGACCATGACCCCGCTGCCCACGCCGGCTCGCTCGGCCGGTACGTCCGCGAGCACCAGCCGGAACAGCACCGGCAGTTGCAGCCCCTGGCCGAGGCCGGCGATCGCCACACCCGGCAGCAGGGCCCACGCCGTCATCCCGGGTTCCCAGCTGCGGGCCACGGTCAGCGCCAGCACCGCGACGCCGACGCCCTGCAGGACGCCCCCCGCGGTGACCACGCGCCCGCCGTACCGGCCCACCAGGCGTGGCCCGGCCAGCGAGGCCAGGAAGAACGCCACGGCCATCGGAACGAGCGTGGTGCCCGCCTCCACCGGTCCGTACCGCAGGCCCTGCTGCAGGGCGACCGCGATCACGAACATGAAGCCGCCGAAGCCGATGGAGAACGGCACCAGCAGCGGCAGTGCCCGCCGCATCCCGGTGAGCGCGAACAGGCTCGGCGGCACGAGCGGGATCCGCCCGGCCCGGTCGGCCCGCCGCTCGACCAGGAAGAACGCCAGGGCCGCGAACGGGAAGACGGCCAGCGACACCCACGTCCACGCGGGCCAGCCGGCCGCCCGGCCCTCGGTCAGCGGCACCAGCAGGGTCACCAGCGACACCGCCAGCAGCAGGGTGCCCGGCCGGTCGACCGGCGCGGGGCGGTCGGAACGGGTCTCCGGCACCGAGCGCACCGCGAGCAGCAGCCCGGCCGCCGCGACCGGCACGTTGACCAGGAAGACCGCGCGCCAGCCGGTGCCCGCGATGTCCGCGGCGACCAGGACGCCGCCGAGGATCTGGCCCGCGACCATGGACAGGCCCGCGGTCGCGCCGTACAGGCTCAGCGCCTTGGCCCTGCGGTGGCCGGTGGTCGCGGAGTGGATGGTGGCCAGTACCTGGGGCAGCATCAGCGCGGCCGCCCCGCCCTGCGCGACGCGGGCGCCCACCAGCACCCAGGCGTCGGGCGCCAGGCCGCAGGCGAGCGAGGTCAGGCCGAAGGCCGCCATGCCCGCGAGGAAGAGCCGGCGGCGGCCGAAGGAGTCGCCGAGCCGGCCGCCGAGCACCAGCAGCACGGCGTACGCCACGCCGTAGCCGGCCACGACCAGCTCCAGCACGGCGGCCCCCGCGTCGAGGTCGGTCTCGATGGCGGGCAGGGCGACGTTGACGATGAAGAAGTCGATGAGCGGCAGCGCAGCGCCCAGCAGCACGGTGAACAGGCCCAGCGGGCCGAGCGCCGGCGCGGTGGGGCCGGGCGGTGCCTCGGCGGCCGGTGGCGTGGTTCTCGCGGCCGGTGCCGGGCCGCCGGTGCCGACCCGGATGACCCGGGGGCGTACCTGAGCGCGGGAACGGAGGTCGGCGGAGACGGGAGCTTCGATGTGATCGGTCACGTATGCCACGATGACCTTGTTCCCAGGGGGGTACCAGAGAGCGTTTATCCAGGTATCGCGACCACCTGGCAATGGTTTGGGACGTCAGGCACTCTGGAGGTATGACGTCTCCCAGCGCCGCCGCGCGGAGCGAGCTCGCTTCCTTCCTCCGCAGCCGCCGCGAACGGATCTCCCCCGAGCAGGTCGGACTCCCGCCCGGCCGCCGCCGCCGCACCCCCGGGCTGCGGCGCGAGGAGGTGGCGCAGCTGGCCGCGGTAGGGGTGACCTGGTACACCTGGCTCGAGCAGGCCCGGGAGATCCAGATCTCCGCCCAGGTGGCCGACTCCATCGCCCGGGCCCTGATGCTGGACCCGAACGAGCGTACCCACCTCTTCCTGCTCGCCGGGGTGCCCGACCCCAACCCGCGCGCCCAGTGCCCGGGGATGTCGGACCAGATCCGGGAGATGCTGGCGAAGCTGGAGCCGCTGCCGGCCGCGGTCCTCAACAGCCGTACCGACGTCATCGCCCACAACCGCACCTACGCGCGGCTGGTCGACGACCTCGACCGGCTCCCCTTCGAGGACCGCAACATCATGTGGCTGGTCTTCACCGACCCCGCCTGGCGCGAGGGACTGCCGGACTGGCACGAGACCAGCCGGCAGCTGGTCGCCAAGTACCGTGCGGCGATGGCCGAGCATCTCGCGGAGCCCGCGTGGAAGTCCCTGGTCAAGCGGCTGGAGCAGGCCTCCCCGGAGTTCTGCGAGCTGTGGGAGCGGCATGAGGTGCAGGAACCGGAGAACCGCACCAAGCGCTTCCTCAACCCCCGGGTCGGTCTGCTGACCTTCCACTTCACGCACCTGTGGCTCGGTCCGAGCCAGGGCCCCCGGCTGGTCACCTACTCCCCGGCGGACGCCGCCACCCGCGAACGGCTGGACCGGCTGTACGAGATCGCCGGGTCCGCGCCCAGCGCTATGCCGATGCCGGTGTGAGCAGCCGCTGCCGCGCCTCCATCAGGGCGAAGCCCAGCAGGTTCAGGCCACGCCACCGCACGGGATGGGCGGCGTGCTCGTCGTCGGCGGCCAGGCCGATGCCCCATATCCGGTCCACGGGGCTGGCCTCCACCAGCACGCGCGAGCCGGTGCCCAGCAGGTAGTCCCGCAGGGCCGGGTCCTGGCCGAACTTGGCGACGTTGCCCGCCACGACCAGTTCCTCGCGGTGCCGCTCCCAGGTCGCGTTGTCGAAGCCGCGGACCTGCCGTCCCAGCTTCTTCGCGGCGTGCGGGTGCGGGGCCGCGAGGATCCCGGCGAGGGTCCGGTCGTCGTCGAAGAGCCGGGCCTTGCCGGCCATCATCCAGTGCTCCGCCGTGGCGTAGCCGATGCCGTCGACGGTGAACTCCGAGGGCCACCACTGACTCAGGCAGCCCGCGCCCACGCTGCCGTCGCGCTGCGGCTGATGGCCCCAGAAGAACAGGTACTTCGGCCGGACGCCACGCGCGGTCAGTGCCGTCAGCGCAGCCCGCGAACGGGCGTCGCGGGGCTCGGTGATCTGCGTCGTCATGTCACCGACCGTAGCGCTGGGCACCGACAACGGCCTCAGGTTTTCCCGGCTCACCCCGGGGCCGACCCCAGCAGCTTGGTCACCACCCGGTCCAGCGCCGCGAGCTCCTCCGCGTCCAGCTCCACCAGGCCCGGTGGGGGAGTGCCCAGGATGCGGTCGGCCTCCTGCGCCGCCGCGGCGCCGTCGGGTGTGACGCTCAGGAGCTTGCGGCGCCGGTCGCGTGGGTGCGGTGTGCGTTCCACCAGCCCGCGCCGGACGAGGTCGTCGACGACCAGCGTGACGTACGGGCGGTCCGTCATGAGGTCGGCGGCGAGGTCACCCGGCGTCACGGGGGCCGTCGCGATCCGGCGCAGCGCCTTGACGCGGAAGAAGCTCATGCCGAGGGCGTCGGCGACCTCGCGGCGCCGTTCGTTGCGTTCGAGGACGAGGGTGCGCAGGTCGCGCCACACCCGGGTGGCCGTGGCCTCGTTCACCGGGCGCCCACCGGCTCGCGGGCGGCGTCCGTGCTGAGCCGCTTCGCGGCGCGTTCCGCGGTGCCCGCCGCCCAGTGGCCCGAGGTCAGCCACCCCAGCGCCAGGATCGCCGCACCGCAGCCCGTGATGATCCACCACGCCGTGAGGTCGAGCCCGGCGGCGAGCGCGGCGCCGATGACGGCCACGCCCAGGGACTGCCCGACCTGCCGGCTGGTGGAGGCCACCGCCGCGGCGACCCCGGCCTGGGTCCGCGGCATGCCGGAGACGGCGGTGTTGGTGATCGGGGCGTTGACGAAGCCGAAGCCGATGCCGAACAGGACGTACGCGGTGAACAGCTTCGCGTCCGAGGCGGTCGCGTCCAGCGCGGCGAACATCACGCCGCTCGCCGAGGTGGCCAGGCCCGCCAGCAGCAGCGGCAACCGTGGGCCGCGGCTGCCGACCATGCGCCCGGACAGCGGGGCGCAGACCAGGGCCATGGCCGCCATCGGCAACAGGTGCAGACCGGCGTCCAGGGCGGACATGCCGCGCTGGTCCTGCAGGTACAGGGTGTTGAGGAAGAGGAAGCCGGCGAGGGCCGCGAAGGCGCTCACCGCTATCACCGTCGCCCCGCTGAAGGGCGCGCTGCGGAAGAAGCGCGGATCGATCAGCGGTTCCCTGCGCCGCCGTTCGTACGGGACCAGGGCCGCCGCGGAGCACAGGGCGAGCACGAGGCAGCCGACGATGACCGGGGAGCCCCAGCCCGCCGCAGGCGCCTCGATGATGGCGTAGGTCAGCGAGCCGAGCAGCGCGATGACCATCAGCTGTCCGACCGGGTCGATCCGGCGTGGCCGGGGGGCACGGGACTCGGGCACGTACAGCGCGGTGAGTACCAGGGCGAGCAGGCCGATGGGCAGGTTGATCCAGAACACCGAGCGCCAGCCGACCGACTCCACCAGCGCGCCGCCGATGATCGGCCCGGCGGCCATGCTGATGCCGACGACGCCGCCCCACGCCCCGATCGCCCGCGCGCGCTCGCGCGGATCGGTGAAGACGTTGGTGATGATCGACATCGCGACGGGGTTGAGCATCGAGCCGCCGACCGCCTGCAGCATGCGGAAGACCACCAGCCACTCCAGACTGGGGGCGATGCTGCACAGCCCGGAGGCCACGGTGAAGATCACCAGGCCGACGCGGAAGATCCGGCGGCGGCCGATCCGGTCGGCGGTCGAGCCGGAGAGCATGAGCAGCGAGGCCAGCACGAGCGTGTAGGCGTCGATGGTCCACTGCAGTCCGGAGATGGAGGTGTGCAGGTCCCGGCGCATGGCGGGCAGCGCGACGTTGAGGATGGTGTTGTCGAGACTGACGATCAGCAGGCTCATGCAGCAGACGGCCAGCACCAGCAGACGTCTGCGCCGGCTCAGCTCGGGCATCGGCCGTTCCCGTCTCCGTGGTCGGTGCGATCGGTGGATTGATTGTACCTGTGTAACCATTTCACGCTACACCCAATCCCTCCCGGGTGATACGGGAGAATGGTCCGCATGACTGCTGACGCCACCGCTCCCGCACTCCGCATCGGCCCGCACACCGTGTGGCCCCCGGTGGTGCTGGCACCGATGGCCGGGATCACCAACGCGCCGTTCCGCACGCTGTGCCGCGAGTTCTCCGGCGGCAAGGGACTCTTCGTCTCGGAGATGATCACCACCCGGGCCCTGGTCGAGCGCAACGACAAGACCATGCAGCTGATCCACTTCGACGGCACCGAGAAGCCGCGTTCGATCCAGCTGTACGGGGTGGACCCGGTCACCGTCGGCAAGGCGGTCCGGATGATCGTCGACGAGGACCTCGCCGACCACATCGACCTGAACTTCGGCTGCCCGGTCCCCAAGGTGACCCGCAAGGGCGGCGGCTCGGCCCTGCCCTACAAGCGCAACCTGCTCCGCTCGATCCTGCGCGAGGCGGTCGGCAACGCGGGCGACCTGCCGGTCACCATCAAGATGCGCAAGGGCATCGACGACGACCACACCACCTACCTGGACGCCGGCCGGATCGCCGTCGAGGAGGGCGTCACCGCCGTCGCGCTGCACGGCAGGACCGCCGCCCAGCACTACGGCGGCACGGCCGACTGGGAGGCGATCGCCCGCCTCAAGGAGCACGTCCCGGAGATCCCGGTGCTCGGCAACGGCGACATCTGGAGCGCGGCGGACGCGGTCCGGATGATGCGGGAGACCGGTTGCGACGGTGTCGTCGTCGGCCGCGGCTGCCTGGGCCGCCCGTGGCTCTTCGGCGACCTCGTGGCCGCCTTCGAGGGCGGCGGCGCCCCCGCCGCCCCGACGCTGCGAGAGGTCGCCGGCGTCATGCGGCGGCACGCCGGGCTGCTGGGGGAGTGGCTGGGCGACGAGGAGCGCGGCGTCATCGACTTCCGCAAGCACGTGGCCTGGTACACCAAGGGCTTCTCGGTCGGCTCGGAGATGCGCCGCAAGCTCGCGATGACCTCCTCCCTCGCCGAGCTCGACGCCCACCTCGCCGACCTCGACCTGGACCAGGAATGGCCGGATGGCGCCGAGGGGCCGCGCGGCCGGACGGCCGGGAGCAAGCGTGTGGTGCTCCCGGACGGCTGGCTGGAGGACCCGTACGACTGCTCGGTGGTCGTCGGCGCCGAGGCCGAGCTGGACACCTCGGGCGGCTGAGGATGTTTTGGCGGTCCGCGGGGACGTCCGGACTGTAAGACGAACCGCGGGCAGAGCAAGTGATTCTCGCCACGCCTGATAGGGGTGTCGCTCAAATGAGCAGCCCGAGTGTCATCACACCTCTCCAATGAGTGGCACTGAGTGTCATCGTTGTCGTGGCCACATGGTCAAGTCATCCCTCACGCGGAGTGACCGGCTCCGAGTGTGGCGATCACGTGGCGAGAGCATGTGTTCGACGGTTGAACGCATCCTCCGTTCACCCGGAAGGACGCCATGACTTTCGATCTCTCGGCGGATGGGTGGTTACGACCGTGTGACCTGGTGATTGACGTACTGCAGCGCCTTCGAGATGGGTACGCTCCCCGCCGTCAGGGCATCCCGGCCGCGAGGAGCGAGTCCCGTGTCGGAAGAACAAGTAATCCAGAAGTTCGTCTACGACTTCACTGAGGGCAACAAGGACCTCAAGGACCTGCTCGGCGGCAAGGGCGCGAACCTCGCCGAGATGACCAACCTCGGCCTGCCCGTCCCTCCGGGCTTCACGATCACCACCGAGGCGTGCAAGGTCTACCTGGAGTCGGGCGCCGCACCCGCGGCGCTGCGCGACGAGGTGAGTGCGCACCTCGAGGCGCTCGAGCAGAAGATGGGCAAGAAGCTCGGTCAGGCGGACGACCCGTTGCTCGTCTCCGTCCGCTCGGGGGCGAAGTTCAGCATGCCGGGCATGATGGACACCGTCCTCAACATCGGCCTGTCCGACGCCTCGGTCGCGGGCCTGGCCGCGCAGGCCGGCAACGAGCGCTTCGCGTGGGACTCCTACCGGCGCCTCATCCAGATGTTCGGCAAGACCGTGCTGGGTGTCGACGGCGAACTCTTCGAGGACGCGCTGGAGGACGCCAAACGGGCCAAGGGCACGCACGACGACCTCGACCTGGACGCGGCCGACCTGCAGGGCCTGGTCGAGCAGTTCAAGGCCGTCGTGGCCAAGGAGACCGGGCGGGACTTCCCCCAGGAGCCGCGCGAGCAGATGGACCTGGCCGTACGCGCCGTCTTCGACTCGTGGAACGGCGAGCGCGCCAAGCTCTACCGCCGCCAGGAGCGCATCCCCGGCGACCTCGGCACGGCCGTCAACGTCTGCTCCATGGTCTTCGGCAACCTCGGCTCCGACTCCGGCACCGGTGTCGCCTTCACCCGCGACCCGGCCACCGGCCACCAGGGCGTGTACGGCGACTACCTGAGCAACGCGCAGGGCGAGGACGTCGTGGCGGGCATCCGCAACACCGTGCCGCTCGCCGAGCTGGAGCAGCTGGACAAGACCTCCTACGACCAGCTGATGCAGATCATGGAGACCCTCGAGACGCACTACAAGGACCTGTGCGACATCGAGTTCACCATCGAGCGCGGCAAGCTGTGGATGCTGCAGACCCGCGTCGGCAAGCGCACCGCCGCCGCCGCCTTCCGCATCGCCACCCAGCTGGTCGACCAGGGCCTGATCGACGAGGCCGAGGCGCTGCAGCGGGTCAACGGCGCGCAACTGGCGCAGCTGATGTTCCCCCGCTTCGACGAGAAGGCGAAGGCCGAGCGGATCGGCTGGGGCATCGCCGCCTCCCCGGGCGCGGCCGTCGGCAAGGCCGTCTTCGACTCGTACACCGCCGTGAAGTGGTCGCGCTCCGGCGAGAAGGTCATCCTCATCCGCCGCGAGACCAACCCCGACGACCTCAACGGCATGATCGCGGCCGAGGGCATCCTCACCTCGCGCGGCGGCAAGACCTCGCACGCGGCCGTCGTCGCCCGCGGCATGGGCAAGACCTGCGTCTGCGGCGCCGAGGAGCTCGAGGTCGACACCAAACGGCGCCGGATGACCGCGCCCGGCGGGATCGTCGTCGAGGAGGGCGACGTCCTGTCCATCGACGGCTCCTCCGGCAAGGTCTACCTCGGCAAGGTGCCGGTCGTGCCGTCCCCGGTCGTCGAGTACTTCGAGGGCCGCATGCACGCCGGCGCCGACGACGCCGACGAGCTGGTGCGGGCCGTGCACCGGATCATGGCGTACGCGGACCGGGTCCGCCGGCTGCGGGTGCGCGCCAACGCCGACAACGCCGAGGACGCCTCCCGCGCCCGCCGCTTCGGTGCCCAGGGCATCGGCCTGTGCCGTACCGAGCACATGTTCCTCGGCGAACGCCGCGAGATGGTGGAGCGGCTGATCCTCGCCGACACCGACTCCGAACGCGACAAGGCGCTCTCCGCGCTGCTGCCGCTGCAGCGGTCCGACTTCATCGAGCTCTTCGAGTCGATGGACGGGCTGCCGGTGACCGTGCGCCTGCTGGACCCGCCGCTGCACGAGTTCCTGCCCGACATCACGGAACTGTCGGTGCGGGTCGCGCTCGCCGAGTCCCGCAAGGACGCCAACGAGAACGACCTGCGCCTGCTGCAGGCCGTCCACAAGCTCCACGAGCAGAACCCGATGCTCGGCCTGCGCGGTGTGCGCCTCGGCCTGGTCATCCCCGGTCTGTTCGCCATGCAGGTACGGGCGATCGCGGAGGCCGCCGCGGAGCGCAGGAACGCCAAGGGCGACCCGCGGGCCGAGATCATGATCCCGCTGGTGGGCACCGTCCAGGAGCTGGAGATCGTCCGCGAGGAGGCCGAGGGCGTCATCGCCGAGGTCGAGGCCGCCACGGGCACCGAGCTCAGCCTCACCCTCGGCACGATGATCGAGCTGCCCCGCGCCGCCCTGACCGCCGGTCAGATCGCCGAGGCCGCCGAGTTCTTCTCCTTCGGCACCAACGACCTGACCCAGACGGTCTGGGGCTTCAGCCGCGACGACGTCGAGGCGAGCTTCTTCACCGCCTACCTGGAGAAGGGCATCTTCGGCGTCTCCCCGTTCGAGACCATCGACAAGGAGGGCGTCGGCGCCCTTGTCCGCTCCGCCGCCGAGGCCGGCCGCGCCACCCGGCCCGACCTCAAGCTCGGCGTGTGCGGCGAGCACGGCGGCGACCCCGAGTCCGTCCACTTCTTCCACGAGGTGGGCCTGGACTACGTCTCCTGCTCCCCGTTCCGCATCCCCGTCGCCCGCCTGGAGGCGGGCCGCGCGGCGGCGCAGAGCAAGGGCAGCGACTGCCGGTAACCCGGCCCGGAAGACCATCTCCCACCCTCACCGGGGGCGGCACCTTTGTGCGAAGGTGCCGCCCCCGCTTCCGTTCCGCCGGCTACGAACGGAACGGGCCGCGCACCTCGTAGGTGATGCCGCCCGACGAACTGCCGCTCGTGCCGCGCTGCGAGGAGAAGTACAGCCGGGTGCCGTCGGGGGAGAAGGCGGGACCGGTGATCTCGGAGGCGGACTGGCCGCTGACCCGCAGGAACGGCGAGACGACGTCGTCCGGGGTGATCAGGCAGATCTCCATGGTGCCGCCGTCCTCGGCGACGTAGAGGTCACCCGAGGAGCTGCCGGTGATGTTGTCCGCGCCCGTCAGCGGGGCACTGCCGGGGACCAGGGAGTCGTCGTACGCCAGCGCGTAGGTGCCGGCGGCCAGGTCGAGCCGCCAGACGCGGTTGTCGCCCTTGGTGGTGAACCAGACGGTGCCGTCGGCGTAGTGGCAGCCCTCGCCGCCGTTGAACCTCTTCGCGCCGGACACCTGGCTGCGGGTGGCGGTCGGGGAGCCGTCGGGGTCGGGCACGTTCGCCCAGGTGAAGGAGCCCGAGGCGGCGGTGCCGGCGACCAGTACCTGCAGGGTCCCGGCCGACAGGTCGCCCCAAGTGGCCGGGACGAACCGGTAGAAGCAGCCGTTGGTCTCGTCCTCGGTCAGGTAGACCACCTTGCGCACGGGGTCGGCGGCGGCCGCCTCGTGCTTGAACCTGCCCATGGCGGCGCGGCGGACGGCCGCCTCCACGCCCCGGGGGTCGGTCTCGTACACGTGGCCGAGGCTGACCTCCTCGCAGGACAGCCAGCTGTTCCAGGGCGTCCTGCCGCCCGCGCAGTTCTGCCGGGTGCCGGAGAGGATGCGGTAGGCGCCCGTGACACTGCCCGAGGCGTCGAACCGCACCGCGCTCGCACCACCGTTCGGGTCGGTCTCCGAGTTCGAGACGTAGATCCAGCCGGTGCCGTCGGCGAAGCACGCGCCGCCGTCGGGCGCGCTGTGCCAGGTGTACGACGTGCCCGCGACCTTCTGGCCGGAGCGGGCGACGACACGGCTGGTGAAACCGCCGGGCAGGGCGATCCCGTTGGCGTCGGGCGCCTGCAGCGCGCCGTAGGGGCCGGCACCGGGCTGGGCGGGTGCGGCGTGGACCGCCCCGCGCATGAGGGTGCCGCCGAAGGCGGCCGCCGAGCTGCCGACCACCGCTCCGCGCAGGAAGGTTCGACGTTCCACGATCACTCCAGGGACGACGGGGTGGCCCGCCCGGACCCATCGCCGCGGGCGGGTCGCGCACCGGAAGGCTAGGGTGCGCCCCCCGACGTCTTCGCCAACACAGCGTGAACCACCCGCCACCGTCTGTCGCATTCACTGTCATGGCAGAGGGCGCGGGACGCGGCGGCTCACCCCGCCGCGGGCAGCTCGTAGCGGACGCCCGTCAGTTGTTCGGAGGCCGCCCACAACAGCTCGCCCGCCCGGTCGTCGCGGGTCCACGGGGCGCGCCAGGAGGGGGCCGGGGAGCCGCGCCAGCCCTGGAAGCGGGGACCGGTGAAGGAGTCGGGGAGCACGCCGGGGGCCGTGGCGGCGTACAGCAGCGGGAGCGCGCCGGCGTCCGCGGACTGGGCGATCACCCGGTTGCCGAGGTTCACCACGCGTTCGACGGTCCGGCGGTTCTCCATGCGCGCGGCGCGGGTCTGCAATCCGGTGCTCGCGTAGCCGGGGTGCGCCGCCGCGACGACGGTGCCGGCGCCCGCGGCCGCCAGCCGCCGGGACAGCTCGTGGACGAAGAGCAGGTTGGCGCTCTTGGAACGGGCGTAGGCGACCCAACGGCGGTAGCGGCGCTCGCTGTTGAGGTCACCGGGATCGATGGTGGCGACCGCGTGCATGCTGCTGGAGACGGAGACGACCCGCGCTCCCGGGGTGGCCAGCAGGCGTGGCAGCAGCAGCCCGGTGAGGGCGAAGTGGCCGAGGTGGTTCACGCCCATCTGGGTCTCGAAGCCGTCGGCGGTGGTGCCGTGCGGCAGGGCCATCACACCGGCGTTGTTGACCAGCAGGTCCAGCCCGGTGCCGTCGTACCCGGCGGCGAAGGCGCGCACCGAGGACAGGTCGCCCAGGTCGAGGTGGCGGTATCCGGCGCGGGCGCCCCGCACCTCGGCCTTCAGGCGGTCGACGGCCTCCTTGCCGCGCGTCTCGCTGCGGCAGGCGAGCAGCACCCTGGCGCCCCTGCGGGCGAGTTCGCGGGCGGTGCAGTAACCGATGCCGCTGTTCGCACCGGTGACGACGGCCGTGCGGCCGCTCTGGTCGGGGATGTCGTGCGCGCTCCAAGCCATGCGGGCCAGCGTAGGGCCGCCGCGCCGCCCTCCACACGGGTGCGCGACGGCCCGTCGGCGTCAGGAGTGCGGGGGACGGTCCTCGCCGGTGCCGCCGGTGCCGAACTCGTCGCCCAGCTTGTCCTGGGTCGTGTCGACCTGGCGCTGGTACTTCCCGCCGGTCTTCTCGTCCAGCATGTCGCCGCCCTTGTCGATGCCCTTCTGGGACTGGCTCTCGTGGCCCTTCAGCTTGGCCTTGATCTTGTCGAACATGGACATCGCTGTCCTCCTCGCCGTGAGTGGCACTTCTCTCAGCATCACCGCCCCGCCGAAGATCCGCATCCGGAACCCGTGAGTGGTCGAAGTCGCAGGTCAGAGCGGTGAAGCGAGGCGTGACGCGCGGCGTGACCGGGGCCTGGCGCCGTGCCGGGACCCCGGGCCCCGGCCACGGGGACCACTGACGGCGGGCATCCCGTGGCGGCGGCGCACCGGCGGCCCAGGCGCCGTCCTGCGTACGGTCGTTGCCGCCGGGCACCGCGGTCGCAGGGGGACGGCGTCCGGCCGGAGCCACGGGGCGGCGGCACCCGGGCGGCCGACGCGAGGTGCGGCAGTGCACCAGCGGCGAGGCCCGCTGTCCGAAGCCCCGGCCGGGGGTCGCGGGGCGGTGGCACACGCGCCGTCCAGCGCACGGCGGTTGTGCCGCCTGGGCCACGGGCCGCGGGCGGCTGATGCGAGGTGCGGCCGCGGTGGGCGCTCGCGCGGTTGCGCACGCCTGCCGGCCGGGCCGTGGTGCGAGAGGCGGATTGCGGGCGCGCGCGTGGTGGTCCCTGCCGGGGTGCCTGTCGGCAGCGCTCCGGGGTGACCCGCGTGCCGGTGCGGCCGCCTGCCCCGACAGGGGAGCCCGGCGGGTCCGTCGTTTCGCTCTGGGAGGGGGGACGCGGCAGTGGCGTCGGAGAGCGACCGGAATCCGAGTCCGGGTGCGAGGCGCCGTGCCAGGCGGGGGCGACCGGCGGGTTCGCCGTCGCGCCGGGCCCATCGGGACGCGGGCCGGATGGGCGACCGGTCAGGGGGCGAGGGACACCCGGCCGCCGATGTCCACGGTGCCGTCGGGGTGGACCCGGGTCAGGATCTGTGAGCCCGCGCCCTGGCGGACGTCCAGCGGGCGTCCCAGCTCGCCGGTGAGCACGAGCGCCGCGGCGCCCGTCGCCTCGTCCTCCACGATCCCGTCGCCGCGTCGCGGGAAGGCCCGTGCGCGGACGCGTCCGGCCGCCTCGTCCGCCCAGGCCCAGGCGTAGAGCCAGCCCTCCCCGGGCGGTGGCGCGGGCAGCGCGTCCACCTCCTCGGGTGAGCCGAACCGCTGGGTGCGACGCCCCGACGCCCACTCCGCGCGCCCGCGCACCCAGGTGAAGGCGCCCTCCGTCCAGGCCTTCACCTCGCCGGCCGGCGGCCGCAGCAACTCGGCCCCGAGCAGCCACGCCGTCCCCACCGTCGGATGGCCCGCGAAGGGCAGCCGCACGCTCGGCGTCCAGATGTCGACGACGCCGCGTGCGGCGTCGTCGACGAACACGGTCTCGCTGTAGCCGAGCGCCGCGGCGAACCGCTGCCGCGCCTGCGTCCCGGGCACGGACGCGCCCTCCCGTACCACCCCGAGCAGGTTCCCGCCCCGCCCCTCGGGGCCGATGAACACGCGCAGCACCTCGACCTCGGTCATGGACCGATTCAAGCAGGCGTCCGGCCCGTCACCGCACCCGCACCGGGAAGGCCGGCACCGAGACCGCCTCGTCGTCGAGGCAGCGGCCGTTCTCCAGGTCGAAGCGCTGCTTGAGCAGTGGGGAGGCGACGAAGGCCCGGCCCTCGGCGGTGGAGCCGAGCAGGCCCCGGGACAGGACGTAGGCGCCGGTGAAGGGGTCGCGGTTGTCGATGGCGTACGGGCGCCCGTGCCGGTCGGTGAAGAGGGCCGCCTGCCGGCCGTCGGGGAGGAGGGCGGCGACGCCGCGGCCGGGGGTGAGGGTGCCGTGGTCGCAGACGGCGAACCAGCCCGCGGTGCCGGGGAGGAGGACTTCGACGTTCATGCGGTGGTGGTCCCTTCGAGGGTGCGGACGGGGAGCACGGGGCCGGCGAGCAGGTCGAGGTCGGGCTTGACCTGGTCCCGCTCGGGGACGAAGCGGACCGAGGGGTCGGGCACGCCGGGCGCGTTGACGAAGGAGACGAAGCGCCGCAGCCGCTCCGGGTCCCCCAGCGTCTGCGCCCACTCGTCGCGGTAGTGGGCGACGTGGTCGGCCATCAGCCGCTCCAGCTCCCCGCAGATGCCGAGCGAGTCGTGGACGACGACGTCCCGTACGTGGCCGAGCCCGCCCTCGATCCGCTCCAGCCAGGCGGAGGTGCGCTCCAGGCGGTCGGCGGTGCGGATGTAGAACATCAGGAAGCGGTCGACCAGCCGGACCAGTTCGGCGTCGCTCAGGTCCTGGGCGAGCAGGTCCGCGTGACGCGGGGTGGCGCCGCCGTTGCCGCCGACGTACAGGTTCCAGCCGCTCGCGGTGGCGATGATGCCGAAGTCCTTGCTGCGCGCCTCCGCGCACTCGCGCTGGCAGCCGGAGACGGCGGACTTGAGCTTGTGCGGGGACCGTAGGCCCCGGTAGCGCAGTTCCAGGTCGATGGCCATGCGGACGCTGTCCTGCACGCCGTAGCGGCACCAGGTCTGCCCGACGCAGGACTTCACGGTGCGCAAGGCCTTGCCGTACGCGTGCCCGGACTCGAAGCCGGCGTCCACCAGCCGGGTCCAGATCATCGGGAGCTGGTCGACCCGGGCGCCGAACAGGTCGATCCGCTGCCCCCCGGTGATCTTGGTGTAGAGGCCGAAGTCGCGGGCCACCTCGCCGATGACGATCAGCTTCTCCGGGGTGATCTCCCCGCCCGGGATGCGGGGCACGATCGAGTACGAGCCGTTCCTCTGCAGGTTGGCCAGGAAGTGGTCGTTGGTGTCCTGCAGCGCGGCCTGCTCGCCGTCCAGGACGTAGCCGGAGGCGCCGATCGCCGGGGCGAGCGAGGCGATGATCGACCCGACGGCCGGCTTGCAGACCTCGCAGCCGTCGCCGCCGCGGGCGCCCTCGCGGCCGTGCCGGTCGAGCAGCTCGCGGAAGCCGGTGATCCGCAGCGCCCGCACGATCTCGTAGAGCTCCTGGCGGGTCTGGGCGAAGCAGCCGCACAGCCCCTTGTCGACCTCGACGCCCGAGGCCTCCAGCTCCGCGGTGACCAACTGGCCCAGCACCTTCACGCAACTGCCGCAGCCGGTCCCGGCCTTGGTGCACTTCTTCACCTCGGGGACCGTCGTGCAGCCGTGCTCCGCGACCGCGCCGCGGATCGTGCCCTTGGTGACGTTGTGGCAGGAGCAGATCACCGCCTCGTCCGGCAGCGCCGACGGGCCCAGTGCCACGGGGGCGCCCGCGCCCGCCGGGAGCACCAGCTGCTCCGCGGGGACCGGGGGCACCGAGCCGGTGAGCGGGCGCAGCATGCCGTACTGCTCGGCGTCGCCGACGAGGATGCCGCCCAGCAGCACGCCGTCCGGCGAGACGACCAGCTTCTTGTAGATCCCGGAGCGGGAGTCGGAGTAGACCACGTCGAGGCAGCCGGCGGTCGCGCCGTGGGCGTCGCCGAAGGAGGCCACGTCCACGCCGAGCAGCTTCAGCTTGGTGGAGGTGTCGGCGCCGGTGAAGGAGCCCTCCTGGCCTGCGATGGCCTTCGCCGCGGTCTCCGCCATGTCGTAGCCCGGCGCCACCAGGCCGTACACCCGGCCGTCCGAGGCCAGGGCGCACTCGCCGATGGCGTAGACCCGCGGGTCCTCGGTGCGGCAGGTCGCGTCGACGACGATCCCGCCGCGCTCGCCGACCGGCAGTCCGCACTCACGGGCGAGCTGGTCGCGCGGCCTTACGCCCGCGGAGAAGACCACCAGGTCGACGTCGAGCGACGAGCCGTCCGACAGCGCCATGGCCCGGACCGAGCCGTCGGCGGTCGTGACGATCTCCTGCGTGCCCACCCCCGTGTGGACGGTCACGCCCATGCCCTCGACCGTGCGCCGCAGCGCCTCGCCGCCGCCCTCGTCGACCTGCACCGGCATCAGCCGGGGCGCGAACTCCACGACGTGCGTGTCCAGTCCGAGCCCCTTGAGCGCGCCGGCCGCCTCCAGCCCGAGCAGCCCCCCGCCGACGACCGCGCCGGTGCGCGAGGTCATCGCGTACTCCTCGAGCGCCAGCAGGTCCTCGATGGTGCGGTAGACGAAGCACCCCGTCGCGTCCTTGCCGGGGACCGGCGGCACGAAGGGGTACGAGCCGGTGGCGAGCACCAGGGTGTCGTAGCCGAGCGTGAGCCCGGAGCGGGCGGTGACGGTCCGGGCCGGGCGGTCCACGGCGACCGCCGGGTCGCCCAGGTGGAGTTCGATGCCGTGCTCCGCCATGAAGCCGGCCTCCACCAGGGACAGCCCCTCCGGGCCGGTGCCGGCGAAGTACGAGCTGAGGTGGACGCGGTCGTACGCCGGGCGGGGCTCCTCGCAGAGCACCACCACCCGGGCACGGGAGGTCAGGCCGCGGTCGGCCAGCGCCTCCAGGAACCGCTGTCCGACCATCCCGTGGCCGACGAGCACGATGGTGGGCGTGGTCATGTCAGGACCCTCCGTTGTCGGTGAGCAGGTGGAGCGGGGCGACGGGCAGCGCCTCGTCGCCCTCCCAGGTGCGGGCGAGCGCGCCCACGGTGCCGAGGTCGCCGAGGAGGATGCCGCCGACGAGGCGGTCACCGCGCAGGACGACCTTCCGGTACGCGCCGCGCGTGGCGTCGGTGAGGCGGAGCACGTCGTCGCCCGGGGAGGGCGTGGTCTCGCCGAATGAGGCGATGTCCAGGGCCGCCGGGCCGTTGAGGGTGAGCCGGGTCAGCGAACGGGTACCGCCGTACCGGGGGGCGGGGTCGGCCGTCAGGACGTCCGCCAGCGCGTCCGCCTGCTCGGTGGCCGGGCCCGCGAGGCCGTAGACGACGCCGCCGTGCTGGGCGCAGTCGCCGATCGCGTGGACCGATGGGTCCGAGGTGCGCAGCGCGTCGTCCACGACCACCCCCTTGGCGACCGCCAGCCCCGCCGCCTGGGCGAGCCCGACGCGCGGCCGTACGCCGCAGGCCAGCACGACCAGGTCGGTGCCGAGGCAGTAGCCGTCGGCGAGTTCGACCGCGGTGACCACGGACCGCGCCGACCGGCCGTCGCCGGCGGCACCACGGGGCAGGGTCGACGGGCGCACCCCCGCGGACCCGCCTCCCGTACGCACCGTCCCGGCCGGCCGCAGCCGCCGGGAGGGCCGCGCGACCCCGGCCCCGTCTTCGTCCCGGGTCAGCAGACCGCGCACCCGGCACTGGGTGTGCACCTCGACGCCCAGTCCCTCCAGGTGCGCGCGCAGCAACTCCGAGGCGGTCTCGTCCAGATGACGCTCCATCAGATGCTCGCCCTGGGTGGCGACCACCACCTGCGCCCCGCGCGCCGCCAGCGCCCGCGCCGCCGACACCCCGAGCAGCCCGCCGCCGACGACCACCGCACGCGCCCCGGGACGCACCGCCGCCGAGAGCGCCAGGCAGTCGTCCATCGTGCGGAAGGCGTGCACCCCCTCCGGGAACGTGCCGCCGTCCCGCGCGAACAGCCCGCGCAGCGGCGGCAGTACCGGATTGGAGCCGGTCGCCAGCACCAGCCGGTCGTACCGGACCACGCCACCGTCGTCGCAGACCACGGCCCGCTCGTCGCGGTCGATCCGCACCACCCGGACACCCCGGCGCACCACCGCGCCGGGCACCCCCGGCAGCGCGACCACCTCCGGCGCGTACCGGCCCGCCAGCACCTCCGCGAGCAGCACCCGGTTGTACGGGGCGTGCCGCTCCTCGCCGATCACCGTGACGTCCGCACCGGAGGGCGCCAGACGCTGCGCGAGGCGCGCCCCCGCCATTCCGCCGCCGACCACCACCATCCTCATGGCACGAGCCTGCGGCGCCGCTGTTACCCGGCCGCATCCCCGTCGTTTCCCCCGGGGAACAGTGCCCTCAGCGCCCGCCCGGCCCCGCTGTGAGCCCGAAGCGGCCTCCGGCTACGGCCGGTCGACCCTGATCATGGCGATCCCGGGCCGGACCTTGGCCACCGACCCGAAGTCCTGATCGGCGTGGATCAGGGTCAGGCCGTGGGCCTCCGCGGTCAGCGCGATGAGGATGTCCATGGGCGACGGTCCCCTGTGGTGCCCGATGGCGATCAGATCACGCTGCACGGCGTGGATCCGGCGCCAGGGATCGTCGAGGGCCGGGCACCAGCCGAAGGTCCGGCGCAGTACGGCGACAAACGGCTCGTACTCGCGGTCGGAGCGCACACCGGTCATCAACTCGGCTTCGACCGGCGGACACATGGCGACCAGTCCCCGGGCCACATGCGTGGGCCACGGCTCGGGGATCTGCCGCCGCAACAGGCGCCACACCGCCGAGGTGTCAGCGAGGTAGCTCATCGGCCGCCGCGCTCCTGCTCCGCCAGGTAGTCGAAGTCCAGGACGTCCTCGGCGTGTTCCTGGAGCCATGCGAGCCCGCGGGCACGGTCGTCGGCGCTCGTCCCGGCCGCTATGGACAGGGCCAGGTTGATCGTCTCGCGCTTCGTCTTGGTGCCGAGCTGCCGCTGGGCGAAGGCGAGCATCGCGTCGTCCAGATCGATGACCGTGCGTGCCATGACGACCTCCCGGTTGATATCAGGCAGGATGCCAGTATATCAACAGCGATATCAGGCGTCGATGGCCCGCGGCTGCGCCCGCTCGACGCGGACCGCGCACACCTTGAACTCCGGCATGCGGGACGTCGGGTCGAGCGCCGGGTTGGTGAGGGTGTTCGCCCGGCCCTCGCCCGCCCAGTGGAAGGGCATGAAGACCGTGTCCGGACGGATGGCGCGGTCCACCCGGGCCGGCGCCACCGCGCGGCCCCGGCGGGACGTGACGGCGACCGGGTCGCCCTCGGCGACACCGATGCGCTCGGCGAGGCGCGGATGGAGCTGCACGAACGGACCGGGCGCGGCGGCGTTCAGCTCCGCCACCCGTCGGGTCTGGGCGCCCGACTGGTACTGCGCCAGCACCCGTCCGGTCGTCAGGTACAGCGGGAAGTCCCCGTCCGGCTCCTCGGCCGCCGGCCGGTGCAGCACCGGCACGAACCTGGCCCGGCCGTCCGGCGTCGCGAACCGGTCGAGGAACAGCCGGGGCGTGCCCGGGTGCGCCGCGGCGTCCCCGGCCGGGACGTCCGGGCACGGCCAGAACACCCCGTCCTCCGCCTCGATGCGGCGGTAGGTGATCCCGGAGTAGTCCGCGGGCCCGCCCGCCGACGCGCGGCGCAGTTCCTCGAAGACCTCCTCCGGGTCGGCAGGGAAGCCCTTCTCCCGGCCCAGGCGTGCGGCCAGCCCGTTCAGCACGTACAGGTCGCTGCGCACACCCTCCGGCGGGTCCAGGGCCTTGCGCCGCAGCAGCACCCTGCCCTCCAGGTTCGTCGTGGTCCCCGTCTCCTCGGCCCACTGCGTCACCGGCAGCACCACGTCGGCCATCGCCGCCGTCTCCGACAGCACCACGTCGCACACGGCGAGGAAGTCCAGCGCCGCGATGCGCTCGGTGACGTGCGCCGCCCGCGGCGCGGAGACCACCGGGTTGGAGCCCATGAGCAACAGGCCCTTCACGTCCCGGCCCAGCGCGTCCAGCAGCTCGTACGCGCTGCGCCCCGGCCCCGGCAGGTCGTCCGGGTCGACCCCCCACACCCGGGCCACATGGCTGCGCGCCGCCGGGTCGTCGAGCTTGCGGTAGCCGGGCAGCTGGTCGGCCTTCTGGCCGTGCTCCCGGCCGCCCTGGCCGTTGCCTTGCCCCGTGAGACAGCCGTACCCCGACTGCGGGCGCCCCGCGCGACCCGTCGCCAGGCACAGGTTGATCCACGCGCTCACCGTGTCCGTGCCCTTCGACTGCTGCTCCGGGCCGCGCGCGGTCAGCACCATCGCCTCCGGCACGCCGCAGAACAGCTCCACCGCCTCCCGGAGCCTGGGCACCGGCACCCCGGTGATCCGCTCGACCAGCTCCGGCCAGAGCGCCATCGCCGAGGCCCGCGCCTCCGGCCAGCCGGTCGTCCGCTGCGCGACGAAGTCCTCGTCCACGCGGCCCTCCGCGACCACCAGGTGCAGCAGGCCGAGCGCGAGGGCGAGGTCGGTGCCGGGGCGCGGCTGCAGGTGCAGGTCGGCGTGCTCGGCGGTGCGCGTACGGCGCGGGTCCACGACGATCAGGCGGCCGCCGTTCTCCTTCAGCTCCGTGAAGTAGCGCAGCGCGGGCGGCATCGTCTCGGCGAGGTTCGAGCCGACCAGGATCACGCAGCCCGTCCGCGCGACGTCCGCCAGCGGGAACGGCAGGCCCCGGTCCAGGCCGAAGGCCCTGGTGTGGGCGGCCGCGGCGGAGGACATGCAGAAGCGGCCGTTGTAGTCGATCTGGGACGTCCGCAGCACGACCCGGGCGAACTTGCCGAGGGCGTACGCCTTCTCGTTGGTCAGGCCCCCGCCGCCGAACACACCGACCGCGTCGGGGCCGTGGGCGGCCCGCACCCGCAACAGGCCTTCCGCGACCCGGTCCAGGGCGTCCTCCCAGGGGGCCGGCTCCAGCCGTCCCGAGGCGCGGTCCCTGACCAGGGGGCCGGTCAGCCGTGCCTCCGGGGCCAGCACGGCGGGCGCGGTGCGGCCCTTGCCGCACAGGGCGCCCTTGTTCACGGGGAAGTCGCGCTCCACCACGTCCGGGATGCCGCTGCCTCCGGCGGTGCGGCGGAGGCCCATTCCGCACTGCAGGGCGCAGTAGGGGCAGTGGGTGTCGACGGTTCCGCTGGCGCTCATGCCGCCCACGATGCGGCGCCGGTGTTTCGCCCCCCGGGCGGGGGCGTTACGCCCGGCGTACGGTGCGCTCCCTGCGGGGCTGTGCGGGGTGTGAGGGTGCGGGTCGTTTGCCGTGTGCGGGTTGTTTGCGCCTGCGGCGGGCGTCCACCCGCCCGCACTGATCGCGCCGGATGGGGGTCCCCCCGGCCGAAGGCTGGGGGAGGGCGGGAGGCGGGGAACCCCCCACCGCAACCACGACGGCGCCGCACACGACAACCGGGCCCTACAGAAGGTCACCCCAGGGCGCGCTGGACGCCGGCCTCGCGGGGGCCGAGGAAACGGGGGTCCGGGGTGAACGCGGCGTCGAACGCGGCCTTCACGGCTCCGGCGACTTCGCGGGTCCCCCCGTAGTACCAGGTCGCGTCGTGCCGCTCGTCGACCCCGATCCCGTACGCCTCGATCCCGGCCGCCCCGCACAGCGCCAGCGCCCGCCGTATGTGGAAGCCCTGGCTCACCAGCAGCGCCCGGTCGACGCCGAAGACGCGCCGGGCCCGGGCGCAGGAGTCCCACGTGTCGAAGCCGGCGTAGTCGAGGACGACCTTGTCGCGGGGCACGCCGTGCGCGGCCAGGTAGTCCCGCATCGCGGTCGGCTCGTCGTAGTCGGTGCGGCTGTTGTCGCCCGTGACGAGGACCACCCGCACCTTGTGCGCCGCCCACAGTTGGGCGGCCGCGTCGAGGCGGTGGGCCAGGTAGGGGGAGGGCTCGCCGTTCCACAGGCCCGCGCCGAAGACGACGGCGACGGGCTCCGCGGGGGCGTCCGCCACCGCACGGACCCGGTCGTCCGCGGTGACCTGGAGCCACGTCGCGGGCAGCAGTGCCAGTACGCCCAGGGCCACGGCGGCCCACAGCAGGTGCCGCCGCCCCCGCCTGGACCGCGGTAGCCGCGGCAGCCGCGCGAGCCGCCGCAGACGCGGCAGCACGGCCCCCACGCGTACCCCTGGCGTCTTCCGGTTCGGGCTTCGTTCCACGTCCGAGTCGACGTCCCGTACGTCCCTGCGGTTCCATGAGGGTGATGCGTGACGACCATTCCCGCCTCCCGTTCTTCGTGTACGGGACCCTGCGGCCCGGCGAGATCAACCACTCCTGGCTGCTGCGCGGCCGGACGACGTCCGAGACGCCCGCCGTGCTGCACGGCGCGCTGCTGTTCGACGGGCCGGGCTACCCGTACGCCGTGGCCGACGACCGCGGCCGCATCCACGGCGACGTCATCCATCCGGTCGAAGACCTGTACCAGGAGGTGCTCGCGGACCTGGACCGCCTGGAGGAGTACAGCCCGGGCGCCGCCGGGAACCTGTACGAGCGGGTGGTCCGCGACGTGCGCACCTACGCCGGGCGGACGGTGCCCGCATGGGTGTACCTGGCGGCCGCGGACCACGAACGGGAGCTGCGCGAGAAGGGGCGCCCCATCGAGGGCGGGGACTGGAAGCGCCGCTGACGCACGCTCTGCGGGCGCCCCTCACACCCGCCCGCACGGAGTGTGAAGCGGCGGAAACCAGTCGTCATCTCGGTGCAACGGCGTGGCAACCCCCGCTCGCCACACTCGGTGCATGACGGCCGAGGAACCCGCGCCGCACGGCGTGCCAGGACCGGACCACTTCGACAGCACGGCGCAGCTCATGTCCCGGATCACCACGCAGCTCAGCAGTCAGCTCTCGCGGGTGACGCTGCGCTCCGCGGCCCCCTGCCGCCCGGTCCTGGTCGCCGTCGCGCACGGCAGCCGCGACCCGGAGGCGCTGCGCACCGCGCACGCCCTGCTGGAGCGGATCAGGGACCTGCGCCCGGGGCTGTCGGTGCGGCTCGGTCACATCGAGATCGACGAGCCGTCGCTGGACGACACCCTTGCGGCCCTGCGCGGCGAGGCCGTCCTGGTGCCACTGATGCTGACCCGCGGCCACCACGTCAAGCGGGACCTCCCCGGGGCGCTGGCCCGTGCCCCGCACCTGCGGGGGCGGGTCGCGGCGCCGCTCGGCCCGCACCCGCTGCTCGCCGAGGCGCTGCACGACCGCCTGGCCGAGGCGGGCTGGCGCACCGGCCCCCCGCGGGCCGCACGGCGGGCCGGGATCGTACTGGCCGCCGCAGGGTCCCGTGACCCGCAGTCGGCCCGGGACACCGAGGCGACGGCCGCGCTGCTGCAGGCCCGGCTGGGCGGCAGGGTGCCGGTGGTGCCCGCGTACGCGTCGGCGGGGCCGGACGTCGCCGCGGCGGTGCGGCAGCTGTCGGCCGACGGCCGGGACCGGGTCGCGGTGGCCTCCTGCTTCGCCGCGCCGGGCCGCTTCGCGACGGCGACGGCCGCCGCGGCGCCGTGGATCGCCGCCGCCCCGCTCGGCGCGCATCCGGCGATGGCGGCGCTGGTGCTGCACCGCTACGACCGGGCGCTGGCCGGCACGGCGGGTCCCGCCGCCGCGGCGCAGCTGGCCACGGCGTAGCCGCCCGGACCGGGTCGCGCCCGCTACCGTCGCGGTATGGACGCGAACCACCCTGCGGCGACCGACTACGCCCCCTACAGCGAAGCCGACACCGAGCGCTACGTGCCCGAGCCCGACAAGCGGCCCGGCCGCACGTCGTTCCAGCGGGACCGGGCCCGCATGCTGCACTCCGCGGGGCTGCGCCGGCTGGCCGGGAAGACGCAGGTGGTGGACCCGGTCGACAACGCCCGGGCGCTCAACAGCAGCCCGCGGACGCGGCTGACGCACAGCCTGGAGTGCGCCCAGGTAGGCCGGGAGCTCGGGGCGGCCCTCGGCTGCGACCCGGACCTGGTGGAGACCGCCTGCCTGGCCCACGACATCGGCCATCCGCCGTTCGGGCACAACGGGGAGATGGTGCTCGCCGAGGTCGCGGCCGGCTGCGGCGGCTTCGAGGGCAACGCCCAGAGCCTGCGCATCCTGACCCGGCTGGAGCCGAAGCGTTTCGCCCATGCCGACGACGGCACCCTGACCAGCGTGGGCCTCAACCTGACCCGGGCGGCGCTGGACGCGGCGACGAAGTACCCCTGGCCGCGCGGCGGGCACCCCACCGACCCCACCAGCCCCAAGTTCGGCGTGTACGAGGACGACCTGCCGGTCTTCGAGTGGCTGCGCCGCACCGCCCCCGCCGACCGCCCGTACGTGCAGTGCTTCGAGGCGCAGGTCATGGACTGGGCCGACGACGTGGCGTACTCCGTCCACGACGTCGAGGACGGGCTGCACGCCGGCCATCTGGATCCGGCGGTGCTGCTCGCCGAGCCCGAGCGCCGCGAGATCTTCGTCGTCGCCGCCGGCCGCTACGCCCCCGGGGCGGCCGAGGACGAGCTCGCGCAGGCCCTGGACCGGCTGCTGGACATGGAGTGGTGGCCGCACGGCTACGACGGTTCCGCCATCGCCCAGGCCCGGCTGAAGGACGCCACCTCGCAGCTGATCGGCCGCTTCTGCCTGGCCGCCGAGCGCGCCACCCGGGACGCCTACGGCACCGGCCGGCTCACCCGTCACCGCGCCCAACTGGTCGTCCCGCGCGACCAGCGGCTGGAGTGCGCCGTCCTGAAGGCGGTCGCCGACCGGTACGTCATGCAGCGCGAGGCGCAGGAGCGGCGGCGCGCCCAGCAGCGCGTGGTCATCGGGGAGCTCGCCGAGGCCCTGCTGGCCCGGGCGCCGGAGGGGCTGGACCCGCAGTTCCGCGGCATCTTCGACGAGGCCAAGGACGACCGGGCCCGGCAGCGGGCCGTCGTCGACCAGATCGCCTCGCTGACCGACGCGGCCGCGACCGCCCTGCACGCCCGGCTCACCGCCCCCCGGTGAGCCCCCGGCGGCCCCCGGCCGCCCCCGCGCGCCGCGCCGCCCCCGTTCCCGGTCGGCGCGGCACTCTTCACGTCGGCCCTGCCGTGCGGGACGCTCACATGACTGGCAATTGCCAGAGGGAGGGCCGCCGGGCACCCGAGGACACCAGGGAGGCGCACAGTGGTGGACGCAGACCACACATTCGTCATCGTCGGGGCGGGGCTCGCCGGGGCGAAAGCGGCGGAGACGCTGCGCTCCGAGGGTTTCACCGGCCGCGTGATACTGATCGGGGACGAACGCGACCACCCCTACGAACGACCCCCGCTCTCCAAGGGCTTCCTGCTGGGCAACGAGGAGCGCGACTCGGTCTTCGTCCATCCCGCCGCCTGGTACGCCGAGCACGACGTCGAACTCCACCTCGGCCAGCCGGTCACCGGCCTGGACCGGACCGGCAAGCGGATCACCCTGGGCGACGGCACCTCCATCCCGTACGACAGGCTGCTGCTGACCACCGGCGCCGAGCCGCGCCGGCTGGACATCCCCGGCACCGACCTGGCCGGGGTGCACCACCTGCGCCGTCTCGCGCACGCCGAGCGACTGAAGAACGTGCTGACCTCGCTCGGCCGCGAGAACGGCCACCTGGTGATCGCCGGAGCGGGCTGGATCGGCCTGGAGGTGGCGGCCGCCGCCCGCGGCTACGGCGTCGAGGTCACGGTCGTCGAGCCGCAGCCGTGCCCGCTGCACTCGGTCCTCGGCCCGGAGCTCGGCGAGGTCTTCGCCGACCTGCACCGCGAGCACGGGGTGCGGTTCCACTTCGGCGCCCGGCTCACCGAGATCACCGGTCAGGACGGCATGGTGATGTCGGTGCTCACCGACGACGGCGAGGAGCACCCCGCCCACCACGTGCTCGCCGCGATCGGCGCCGCCCCGCGCACCGCGCTCGCCGAGGCCGCCGGGCTGGCGCTGGCCGACCGCGCCGCGGGCGGCGGCATCGCCGTGGACGCCTCGCTGCGCACCTCCGACCCGGACGTCTTCGCCGCCGGAGACGTCGCCAACGCCGAACACCCCCTGCTGGGCGGCCGGTTGCGGGTCGAGCACTGGGCGAACGCCCTCAACAGCGGCCCCGTGGCGGCCCGTGCGATGCTCGGCGGGGACGTGGTGTACGACCGGGTCCCGTACTTCTTCACCGACCAGTACGACCTGGGCATGGAGTTCTCCGGGCACGCCGCCCCCGGCACCTACGACCAGGTGCTGGCCCGGGGCGACGTGGGCAAGCGGCAGTTCATCGCCTTCTGGCTGCGCGACGGCAGGGTGCTGGCCGGGATGAACGTCAACGTGTGGGACGTGACCGACACCGTCCAGAAGCTCATCCGCTCCGGCCGCCAGGTCGACACCGACGCGCTGGCCGACCCCACGGTGCCCCTGGCCTCCCTCCTGGAGTGAGCCCGGGGGCGGTCACCTAGCATGACTGTCATGGAGCCCAGGACCGCCGTCGTACCCGTCGAGGAGATCTTCGAACTGCGCTGGAGGGTGCTGCGGCCCGGGCTCCCGCGGAAGTCGGCGATCTTCCTGGAGGACGGTCATCCGCTCGCCTTCCACATGGCGGCCTACGGCGACGGCGGCGACGGCGGCGACGAGGTCGTGGCGTGCGTCACGCTCTTCCCGGAGCAGCTGCCCGGCGACGGCGCGATCGCGTACCGCATCCGCGGCATGGCCAGCGCCCCGGAGGTCCGCGGCCGCGGCTACGGCGCTGCGCTGCTGCACGCCGCGCTGGAGCAGGCCCGGCAGCGCGGGGCCGAGCTGGTGTGGTGCAACGGCCGTACCTCGGCGCGCGGCTTCTGGGAGGGGCAGGGCTTCATGGCGGTGGGGGAGGAGTTCGTGCTGGAGCCGGCCGGGCCGCACTTCCTCTTCGTCGCCAAGCTGGTCTGACCTTCCTCGGGCCGCGCCGTAGAATCCTTCCGTGGCTGGGCGGATCAGGGACGAGGACGTCAAGGCGGTACGGGACGCGGTCCCGATCGACGCCGTCGTGTCCGAGTACCTGCAGCTCAGGAACGCGGGCGGCGGCAACCTGAAGGGCCTGTGCCCCTTCCACGACGAGAAGTCGCCCTCCTTCCACGTGAGCCCGAGCAAGGGGCTCTACCACTGCTTCGGCTGCCAGGAGGGCGGCGACACCCTCGACTTCGTGATGAAGGTCGACCACCTGTCCTTCTCGGAGGCGGTCGAGCGGCTCGCCGCCGTGGCGGGCATCACGCTGCGGTACGAGGAGGGCGGCTACACCCCGGGCCGGCAGCAGGGCGAGCGGATCCGGCTGGTCGAGGCGCACAAGGCGGCCGCGCAGTTCTACGTCGAGCAGCTGGGCGGGGCCGAGGCCGAGATCGGCCGGAAGTTCCTCACCGAGCGGGGCTTCGACCAGGCCGCCGCCGAGCACTTCGGCGTCGGCTACGCCCCGGCGGGCTGGGACCACCTCGTCCGCTTCCTGCGCGGCAAGGGCTTCACCGACCGCGAGCTGATCGTCTCCGGACTCGCCAGCGAGAGCCGCCGCGGCGGTGCCATCGACCGCTTCCGCGGCCGGTTGATCTGGCCGATCCGCGACATCACCGGCGAGGTGATCGGCTTCGGCGCGCGCAAGCTGCGCGAGGACGACCAGGGCCCGAAGTACCTCAACACCCCCGAGACGCCGATCTACAAGAAGTCCCAGGTCCTGTACGGCATCGACCTGGCGAAGAAGGAGATCGCCCGCACCAGCCGGGCCGTGGTCGTCGAGGGCTACACCGACGTCATGGCGTGCCACCTCGCGGGCGTCACCACCGCCATCGCGACCTGCGGCACCGCCTTCGGCGGCGATCACATCAAGATCCTCCGCCGGCTGCTGATGGACAACTCGGGCGCCGAGGTCGTCTTCACCTTCGACGGCGACGAGGCCGGCCAGAAGGCCGCCCTGCGCGCCTTCGAGGACGACCAGAAGTTCGCCGCCGAGACCTCCATCGCCATCACCCCCGGCGGCATGGACCCCTGCGACCTGCGCCTCGCCGAGGGCGACGCCGCCGTGCAGCGGCTGGTGGACACCCGTACCCCGCTGTTCGCCTTCGCCCTGACGTCGGTCGTCGCCCGCTACAACCTCGACACCGCCGAGGGCCGGGCCTCCGCGCTGGAAGCGGGCGCGCCCATCGTCGCGGGCATCAAGAACGCGTCCATCCAGCACGAGTACGCGGTGCAGCTGGCCGGCATGCTCGGCATCCTCGACTCGCAGTTCGTGGTGCGCCGCGTCTCCCAGCTCGCCCGCTGGCAGCGCGAACGCCGCCAGTCCGGCGGCGCCGCCCAGCCGGGCCGGGGCGCCGCGGCGCGCCCCGACGCGGCCCCGGGCCCCGCCGCGCCGGCCGGTCCGCGCGGGCCGCGGCTGGACATGCGCAGCCCCGCCCACCGGGTCGAGCGCGAACTGCTCAAGCTCGCCCTCCAGCACCCGGAACTGGTCTCCCCGGCCTTCGACGCCTACGGCGAGGACGAGTTCACCGCACCGCCGTACGCCGCCGTGCGCCGCGCCATCGCCGAGGCGGGCGGTGCCGAGGCCGCCGACGCCGAGTTCCTCGTCCGGGTCCGCGACGTGGCACCGGACGACACCGTGCGCTCGCTGGTGACCGAACTCGCCGTCGAGCCGGTCCAGCACAAGGCGCCGGACGTCTACGCCGGCAAGATCCTCGTCGACGTACGCCGTCAGGCGGTCGCCCGCCGCATCGCCCAGCTCAACGCCGACCACACCCGGCTGAGCGCCCAGGGCCCGCGCGCCGACGAGGCCCAGCTCGCCGCCGTCCAGGGCGAGCTGTGGGCGCTCCAGCAGTACGGCCAGCGCCTGCGCGAACAGGGCGTCGCGGCCCTCTGAGCCGGGCGCCGACGGCCGTCCCGCCCGGGAACGGACGGGGACGCGGGCGTGACGAGGGGGTTGCCCTCCGTCACAAAAAAGCGGCGCACGACCCTCGTGGGCATGGTGTGCCGTAGGCCACACTGGGGGCGGTGCAAGAGTCCTCGGAGCGCGGACTGCCGAGCGGTGTCGATGGTGACGCCACCGGAGTGCCGCTGACGGCGAACTCCCGGACGGGCCGTGGCGAGGACGCCGCGACCGTTCCGTCGCGGCGCGTCTCCGAGTCCGTGGCTGCGCTCACCGTGGAGGTCTCTCCCGTGCACATCCAGACACTGACGCCCCTGACGGCCCCGGCCGACGACCTGCTGGAGCGCGTGCCGGAGCAGAACCACGCGGCCGTGCACCCCGAGGAACCGGCCGGCGGACCCGACGAGGCGCAGGCGCAGGCGCGTGCGGAGGCCGCGGCGGAGACGGGGTCCGACCCCGAGTCCGATGCCGACCCGGGCCCCGTACGGCGGTCCGGCGACGAGGTCTCCGGCCCGTCCGCGGACCTGTTCCGCCAGTACCTGCGCGAGATCGGCCGGATACCCCTGCTCACCGCCGAGGAGGAGGTCGAACTCGCCCGCCGGGTCGAGGCCGGCCTCTTCGCCGAGGAGAAGCTGAACGGCACTCCGGACCCCGACTCCCGGCTCGCCGTCGACCTCGACCGGCTGGTCGTGCTCGGCCGGATGGCCAAGCGCCGTCTGATCGAGGCCAACCTGCGCCTGGTCGTCTCCGTCGCCAAGCGGTACGTGGGCCGCGGCCTGACCATGCTCGACCTGGTCCAGGAGGGCAACCTCGGGCTGATCCGCGCCGTGGAGAAGTTCGACTACGCCCGCGGCTACAAGTTCTCCACCTACGCGACCTGGTGGATCCGCCAGGCCATGAGCCGGGCCCTGGCCGACCAGGCCCGCACCATCCGGGTCCCGGTCCACGTCGTGGAGCTGATCAACCGCGTCGTGCGCGTCCAGCGCCGCCTGCTGCAGGAACGTGGCTACGAGCCCTCCACCGAAGAGGTCGGCGCCCACCTGGAGATCCCCCCGGAGCGGGTGAGCGAGGTGCTGCGCCTGGCGCAGGAGCCGGTGAGCCTGCACGCCCCGGTCGGCGAGGAGGAGGACGTCGCCCTCGGTGACCTCATCGAGGACGGCGACGCCACCTCGCCCGTGGAGTCCGCCGCCTTCCTGCTGCTGCGCGAGCACCTGGAGGCGGTGCTGTCCACCCTCGGCGAGCGCGAGCGCAAGGTCGTCCAGCTGCGGTACGGCCTGGCCGACGGGCGCCCGCGCACCCTGGAGGAGATCGGCCGGATCTTCGGCGTCACCCGCGAGCGCATCCGGCAGATCGAGTCCAAGACCCTCAACAAGCTGCGCGACCACGCCTTCGCCGACCAGTTGCGCGGCTACCTGGACTGAGCACGCACGAGCCCCCGCCGGCCGGGCCGGCGGGGGCTCGCGTCGCGGCCTCGCGGCCGGTCAGTCGACCTCCGCCACCGCCTGCGCGAACTGCGCCGCGTACAGCCGGGCGTAGGCGCCGTCCTTGGTCAGCAGCTCCTCGTGGGTGCCCTGTTCGACGATGGCGCCGCTCTCCATCACCAAGATGACGTCCGCGTCGCGGATCGTGGACAGCCGGTGCGCGATGACGAAGCTGGTCCGCCCGTGGCTGAGCTGCGCCATGGCCCGCTGGATCAGCACCTCGGTACGGGTGTCGACCGAGCTGGTGGCCTCGTCGAGGACGAGGATCACCGGGTCGGACAGGAACGCCCGCGCGATGGTGATCAGCTGCTTCTCGCCGGCGCTGACGCCCGTGCCCTCGTCGTCGATGACGGTGTCGTACCCGTCCGGGAGGGTGCGGACGAAGCGGTCCGCGTGCGCGGCGCGCGCGGCCTCCTCGACCTGCTCGCGGGTCGCGCCCTCGGTGCCGTACGCGATGTTCTCCGCGATCGTGCCGCCGAACAGCCACGTGTCCTGCAGCACCATGCCGATGCCGGAGCGCAGTTCCTCCCGCGGCAGGGACGCGATGTCGGTGCCGTCGACGGTGATCCGCCCGCCGGTGACCTCGTAGAAGCGCATGAGCAGGTTGACCAGCGTGGTCTTGCCCGCGCCGGTCGGGCCGACGATGGCGACCGTGTGGCCCGGTTCGACGGTCAGCGACAGGTCCTCGATGAGCGGCTTCTCCGGCTCGTAGCGGAACGCCACGTCCTCGAAGCGGACCTCGCCGTGCTGCTCCTTGCGCAGCCCGAGCGTCTTCGGCTCGGGGCTCTGCTCCTGGGCGTCGAGCAGCTCGAAGACCCGCTCGGCGGAGGCGACCCCGGACTGCACCAGGTTGGACATGCTCGCCACCTGGGTCAGCGGCTGGCTGAACTGCCGGCTGTACTGGATGAAGGCCTGGACGTCGCCGATGGACAGCGCGCCGCTGGCCACCCGCAGCCCGCCCACGACGGCCACCAGGATGTAGTTGACGTTGCCGATGAACATCATCGCGGGCTGGATGACGCCCGAGATGAACTGCGCCCGGAAGCCCGACTGGTAGAGCGCCTCGTTCTGCTCGCGGAAGGCCTCCGCGGACTCCTCCTGGCGGCCGAAGACCTTCACCAGGGTGTGCCCGGTGTACATCTCCTCGATGTGGGCGTTGAGCTTGCCGGTGGTCCGCCACTGCTTCACGAACTGCGGCTGGGCCCGCTTGCCGACCGCCGTGGCGACGAACACCGACAGCGGCACGGTCACCAGCGCCACCAGCGCCAGCAGCCAGGAGATCGAGAACATCATCACCAGCACGCCCACGATCGACAGCAGCGCGAAGATGATCTGCCCCATCGTCTGCTGCAGCGTCTGGCCGATGTTGTCGATGTCGTTGGTGGCCCGGCTCAGCACCTCGCCGCGCGGCTGCCGGTCGAAGTACGACAGGGGCAGCCGGGCCAGCTTCGCCTCGACGTCCTGGCGCAGCCGGAACACGGTGCGCTGGATGACCGTCGTGGCCAGCCGGCCCTGGACGACCGCGAAGACCGCGGCGGCCGCGTAGATCGCGAGGGCGGTCAGCAGCACGTGGCCCACGGCGTCGAAGTCGATCCCGGCGCCCGGGGTGAAGTCGGCGGACTGCAGCAGGTCGGCGAGGGTGTTGCTGCCCTCCTGCCGCAGGTGCTCGATCGCCCCGGCCTTGTCGGTGCCCGCGGGCAGCGAACGGCCGAGGACCCCGGCGAAGATCAGGTCGGTGGCCTTGCCCAGGATCCTCGGGCCGATGACGTTGAGGGCGACGCCCAGCGTCGTGCAGGCCAGCATGGCGACGACCAGGGTGCGCTCGGGGCGCATCAGCCCCAGCAGCCGCTTGCCGGAGCCCTTGAAGTCCATGGACCGCTCGGTGGGCTGGCCGCCCATGAACCGCATCGGCCCCGCCGTGGGTGCGGGCCCCCTCCGGGGCGCGGGGACGCTCATGCCGCCTCCTGCTCGGTGAGCTGGGAGAGCACGATCTCCCGGTACGTGGGATTGCCGTCCATCAGTTCGTGGTGGGTGCCCGTGCCGACCACACGGCCCTCGTCGAGGACCACGATCCGGTCGGCGTCGCGGATGGTGCTGACCCGCTGCGCGACGATCACGACGGTCGCGTCCGCCGTCTCCCGGGCCAGCGCCCGGCGCAGCGCGGCGTCGGTGGCGTAGTCCAGCGCGGAGAAGGAGTCGTCGAAGAGGTAGACGGTGGGCTTGCGCACCAGGGCCCGCGCGATGGCGAGGCGCTGGCGCTGGCCGCCGGAGACGTTGGTGCCGCCCTGGGCGATCGGGGCGTCGAGTCCGGAGCCGCCGCCCTCCTGCGCGAGCCGCTCCACGAAGTCCCGGGCCTGCGCGATCTCCAGGGCGTGCCAGAGCTCCTCGTCGGTGGCCTCGGGGTTGCCGTAGCGCAGGTTGGAGGCGACCGTCCCGGTGAACAGGTACGGCTTCTGCGGGACCAGGGCGACCGTCTCGGCCAGGTGCGCCGCGTCCAGTTCGCGGACGTCGGTGCCGTCGATCAGCACCTGGCCGCCGGTGGCGTCGAACAGCCGCGGCACCAGACCCAGCAGGGTCGTCTTGCCGCTGCCGGTGGAGCCGATCACCGCCGTGGTCTCACCGGGCCGGGCGACCAGGTCGATGCCGCGCAGCACCTCGGCCTCGGCGCCCGGGTACGCGAAGTCCGCGGCGCGCAGCTCCAGCTCGCCGCGCCGTACCGCGAGCCGCACTGGATCGGCGGGCGGGGTGACGCTCGGGTCGGTGCCCAGCACCTCCTCGATGCGCTCGGCGCAGACCTCGGCACGCGGCACCATCATCACCATGAAGGTGGCCATCATGATCGACATGAGGATCTGCATCAGGTAGCTGATGAAGGCGGTGAGCGCGCCGATCTGCATGCCGCCGCTGTCGATCCGGTGGGCGCCGAACCACAGCACGGCCACGCTGGTGACGTTCACGACGGCCATCGCGACCGGGAACATCAGCGTCATCATCCGCCCGGCGCGCAGCGCGACGTCCGTCAGGTCGTCGTTGGCCTTGCGGAAGCGGGCCTGCTCGAAGTCGTCCTTGACGAACGCGCGGATGACCCGGATGCCGGTGATCTGCTCCCGCAGCACCCGGTTCACCGTGTCGAGCCGTTCCTGCATGGAGCGGAAGAGCGGACGCAGCTTCCGCACCAGCAGCAGCACCAGCACGCCCAGCACTGGCACCACCGCCAGCAGCAGCGAGGACAGCGGCACGTCCTGGCCGAGCGCCATGATGATGCCGCCGAAGCACATGATCGGTGCCGAGACCATCAGCGTGAAGGTCATCAGCACCAGCATCTGCACCTGCTGGACGTCATTGGTGGTCCGGGTGATCAGCGAGGGGGCGCCGAACTGCCCGACCTCGCGGGAGGAGAAGCGCTGCACCCGGACGAAGACGGAGGCGCGGATGTCCCGGCCGACCGCCATCGAGGTGCGGGCGCCGTGATAGACGGCGCCCACCGAGCAGGCGAGCTGGACGAGGGTCACGGCGAGCATGATGGCGCCGACCCGGAGGATGTAGCCCGTGTCCCCCTTGACGACGCCGTCGTCGATGATGTCGGCGTTGAGGGTGGGCAGGTAGAGCATGGCGAGGGTCGCCACGAGCTGCAGTACGACGAGCACGGAGACGGCACGCCTGTAGGGCAGGAGATGGGACCGCAGAAGACGGATCAGCACGACGGATGACCCTATAGTCCGATGGTTGCCGTAGGCACACGATTTACCGGCTCATGGCCGACACCGGGATCAACCCGGGAACGCCCCCGGATGCGTCTGCTCACGCACCGCGACGTACTGCTGCCGCACCGAGTGCCCGATCGGCCCGTCGTCCGGGCCCGGTTCGGCCACGGCGTAGTCCGCGGGGTGCCAGTACGGAGGCTGCTCCGGCGAGGCCGTGCCGTTCACCACCCCCAGTGACCAGGCCGCCTGCCGGGCCGCGCCCAGCGCCGCGTACTCGCCCGGCGGCGGCACGACGACCTGCGCGCCCAGCAGTGCCGGGGCCATCGACCGTACGGCGGGGAGGTCACCCGCCGGGCCCAGCAGGAAGATCCGGCGCACCTCCACCCCGCGCGCCCGCAGCACGTCCAGCGCGTCCGCCAGCCCGCACAACATCCCCTCGAACGCCGCCCGCGCCAGGTGCTCCGGCTTCATGCTCTCGCGCCGCAGCCCGTGCAGCGTCCCCGCGGTGTGCGGCAGGTCAGGTGTGCGCTCGCCCTCCAGGTACGGCAGCAGCACCAGGCCGTACGAACCCGGGGTGGAGCGCATCGCCAGCTCCGACAGCCCGGCCAGGTCGGTGCCGAGGAGCTCGGCGGTGCCGCGCAGCACCCGTACGGCGTTGCGGGTGTGGACGACCGGCAGATGGCGGCCGGTCGCGTCGGCGAAGGAGGTGATCAGGCCGGTCGGGTCGCTCAGCGCGTGGTGGTGCACCGCGAAGACCGTCCCCGCCGCGCCCAGCGACACCACCGCGTCCCCCGGGCCGACGCCCAGTCCGAGGGCGGCCGCCATGTTGTCCCCGGTACCGGCCGAGATCAGCAGCCCCTCCGGGGTCCGGCCGGCCGGCTCGGCGGGGGCCAGCACGTCGGGCAGCTGCACCGGATGGCCGAGCGCCAGCTCCACGATGTCCGTGCGCCACTGTCCGGTCGCCGCCGACCAGTAGCCCGTGCCCGAGGCGTCGCCCCGGTCCGTCGTGCGCCGCCGGGGGCGGCCCATGAGCTGCCACACCAGCCAATCGTGCGGCAGCAGCACCTGCGCGGTGCGCTGCGCCGAGGCGGGTTCGTGCCGGGCCAGCCAGCGCAGCTTGGCCACCGGGTACGCGGCCTGCGGCACCGCCCCGACCGCCTCGGCCCAGGCGCCGGGACCGCCCAGCTCCTCGGTCAGGTCGGCGGCCTGGATCTGCGCCCGCTTGTCGTTCCAGAGCAGTGCGGGCCGCACGAGCGCCCCACCGGCGTCCAGCGCCAGCATCCCGTGCTGCTGTCCGGAGACCCCGATGGCCTCCACGCCCTCGAGCATCCCGCCCTTGGCGGCCTCGCCCAGCGACAGCAGCCAGGCCTCGGGGTCGATCTCGGTCGGCGTCCCGGCGCCCTCGCCGCCCGGCAGGGGGTGCGGGGCGTGCGTCTGCCGGAGCACGGCTCCGTTTTCGGTGTCGCACACGACGACCGTCGTGCCACTGCCCGAGCTGTCGATCCCCGCCACAATCCCCATGCGGGCATCATGCCGCACCCGGCGCGTACGGCGGAAAACCGGGCACCTTCACCCGCATCCGCCCGCGCCGGACCGGCGTCGTCAGGTGTTGCTGGTGCCCCAGTCGTCCTCGACCGCCGAGCCGTTGCCGCGCACGCGGCGCAGCCGCTCCGCGACCGCCGGCGGCAGCCGGTCCCCGACCTTGGCGGTCACCGCGTCCACGGCCTTCACGGCCGCCCCGCGGCCCGCCTGGCCCGCGGACTCCACGGTGTTCCGCACCGCCGGGTTCTGCGCGATGCGCTGGGCGCTCTTGCGCAGCTGCTCGTACCGGTCGCGGCCGGCCCGCGCCCCGAGCACGTACCCGACGGCGACCCCGCTGATGAACGTCAGCCGGTAGCGCATGGCTCCACCCTCTCCTCGTCTCGGGGCTGTGCTTCGCGCCTACCCGTCGTGGCCTGCGGACAACCACGGAGATACCGGTTGGCGGAGCACCCCCCACCTTGCGCTAATGTATGTGTCGCAGCGAGCGCACGCCGTCCGGGATGCCGGAAACGGGTGCATTCGGTGCAAGCGGAGCGATCCCCTGTAGCTCAATTGGCAGAGCAGCCGGCTGTTAACCGGCAGGTTACTGGTTCGAGTCCAGTCGGGGGAGCTCGCGCTCCTCTATCCCCTGTAGCTCAATTGGCAGAGCAGCCGGCTGTTAACCGGCAGGTTACTGGTTCGAGTCCAGTCGGGGGAGCAGCGGTCAAGGACCCCCGTGGGGGTCCTTTTTCGTGTCCCCGGGAACCGATCATCCGGTGATCGCAGTCCACCAGGTGGTGCGTCTGTGACCCGCGAGGGCGACAGATCGTATGAGCAGCTATGCTGCGGCAGACGGCGTGCACGGGATGGTGACGGCACGCCGTACGGGGCGGTAGCTCAGCCGGTTAGAGCAGCGGACTCATAATCCGTCGGTCGTGGGTTCGAGTCCCACCCGCCCCACCAAGGGCCGTGGGCCCGCAGGTTCAGGACCTGCAGCGGGATAACGAACGAAGCCCCTCCGGGTCACCCGGAGGGGCTTCACTGATCGTTGGCCGGTCCGTCGAAGGGCTCGGCGACGGCCCGGATGCGGGGCGGGCGGAAGGCCGCGCGCCCGGCCGTACGGCTGTGCGGGACGCGCCCCCGGTACGCCCATTCGCTGAGGCGCACCGTCGGCGGGGACGGGCGGGTGCGGGATGCGGGTCCCGTCGTCACCCAGCCGCGTACGCTTTGCGGCACTCCTCGGCTGCCGTGAAGTACGCGTCGCGGAAGTCGCTTTGGAGGTCAGGTGGCAAGTACTCGAACGTGACCTCGCCCTGCACGATCACCGCCATCGTGTGGGAGGCCGCCGCGAGCGGGGTCCATGCCGTGTCGAGGTTTTCGGCGTGCGAAGCCTTGTTGGCGGTGGCGCTCGCCTCTGCCGCTGCGGTGTCCACGTGCACCGGCACGGTGGGGTCGGGGCCCGGCAGGTGGGCGTCCTGGCCGAAGCCCCATGATCGGCAGACGGACTGTGCTTCGCCCAGGGCTGTGGCTCTCTGCCCGGTGACGCCGTCACCGCTGGTGCACCCGGCGAGGGTGAGGGCTGTCGTTGCGGCGGCGCAGACGGCCAGTGCTGCACGCAGCCCTGATCGGCTGCGCGCGTGCGGCGCGAGGTCTGAGCTCTCGTTGGCGGCCATTCCGGCCCTCCCCGTGTGAGTGGCCTGCGCATCCTACGCGTCCGCGGAAGCGCCGTGGACGGAACGGTGACCGGGGCGCCGGGCCCGCACGGCTGCCCAACTGCCCTGGTGCGCGGTCGCGTTCGCCGGGGAGGGGCCGCGCGGGGAATCCGGCGCCGTCGGACGGCACGTCACACCGTGGACAGGTCGATCGCCCGGTCGGCGTCCGCGGGGCGCAGGACGCGGAGGATGCCCTCCAGGAGGTAGTAGTCGGCGTAGGGGACGGAGACCTCGACGCCGTCCTCGGCGGGCCGGTTGCGGGTGCAGCGGGCGACGACGGCCTGGGCGCGGGTGGAGCGGGTGGTCAGGCAGGTGCGGGACAGGGCGAGGAGCAGCTGCAGGGCGCTCTCGCGGTAGCGGGCCGTGCCGGTGGCTGCGGCGAGGTCGAGCAGGCCGCAGGCCATGACCGCGCCGGCCGAGGCGTCCTTGACGTCGTTCGGCTGCTGCGGGGCGAGGTAGTCCCAGACGGGGACGTGATCGGGCGTCAGCGCGCCGAGCGCGAAGTCCGCGAGCCTGCGGGCCGTGGCGAGGAACTCCGGGTGGCCGGTGCGGCGGAACATCGTGGTGAAGCCGTAGACGCCCCAGGCCTGGCCGCGGGACCAGCAGGAGGCGGGGCTGTAGCCCTGCACGGTGTTGGGCCCGACGGGGGCGCCGGTGGCCGGGTCGAAGTCGAAGACGTGCGGCGTGGAGCCGTCGGGCCGCAGGAAGTGGCGCTGGGTGGTCCGCGCGTGCGCGACGGCGATGTCGAGGTAGGCCGGGTCCCCGGTCTGCCGGCCGGCGAAGGCCAGGAGGTCGAGGTTCATCATCGTGTCCATGATCACCCGGCCCGCGTTGTCGGCGCTGCCGAGCGCGCCCCAGGCCCGGATGAAGCGGCCTGCCGAGTTGTACCGCCCGATCAGGGAGGACGCCGCCTGCAGGGCGCCGTCGCGCCACTTGGGGTCGCCGGTCAGGCGCCAGGCGGTCACCCAGGACGGGGAGAAGAGGAAACCGAGGTCGTGCGTGCCGGTGTCGGTGCGCCGGGGCGCCAGCCGTTCCGCGGCGGCGAGGGCCAGGGAGTGGAACTGCGGGTCGCCGCTGTGCAGCCACGCCATCCACAGCGTGCCGGGCCAGAACCCGCCGACCCAGTCGCCGTCGGCGGAGTAGGTCCACTTTTCGAACTTCGTGATGACGGGGAACGAGGTCACCCCGGGTGCCACCGCGCGCAGCTTCGCCACCGCGTAGTCCGCCGCCTCCCGCAACGTGCGGGTGGTCGCGGCCGGGTCGTCGGCGTACGCGGTGTGCGCGGGGGGTGCGGCCTGTGCCGGGGGAGCGAGCGCGGTGGTCGCCGCGGCGGCGCCGGCGGCGGTGGTCAGCAGATGGCGCCGGGAGATGCCCATGGGTGCCTGCCATTCGGAGTGGGGGGTCGCGAGGAGGCCAGGGTCAGCCTGGCATGCCTATGACAGTGCTGTACACCTACGTGGCGCGGGTTCTTGTACGTGAACGAACGTCGTCGAGGGTGGCTGGAGGGGCGCTCTTGACGCCCCGTCGACACCGGCCTAGGTTCCGGTGGCGCGTTCACGGAGATGTGTTCCGTTCATATAGAGAGACAGAGGGAGAAGAGACATGCGCACCCCTTGGGGCCACTCCCGGCGCCGCCGCGCAGGCGTCGTCGCCGTCCTCGCGGCCCTCCTCGTCCCGCTGGCCTCCGCCGCCCCGGCCGCGGCCCGGCCGGACGGGCGCCACGGCACGGCCGGCGGGCCCACCACGGCACCGCGGACGGTCGTCCTCGACGGGAAGGACCTGGTACGGGCGAAGGCCCGGCTGCGCGCCGGCGATCCGCGGGCCCGCCGCGCCCTGCGGGACCTCGCCGTCCAGGCCGACGCCTGGCTGGGGCAGGGCCCCTGGACGGTCGTGGACAAGGACCGCGTCCCGCCCAGCGGTGACCTGCACGACTACTTCAGCCAGGCCCCCTACTGGTGGCCCGGCGCGCCCAGGACCCCGGACAACCCCCAGGGCTGCCCGTACGTGCAACGCGACGGGGAGCGCAACCCCGAGGTCGACGGGCTCACCGACCACGACGAGCGGGGCAAGGTCTTCGAGTCGGCCTACGAGCTCTCCCTCGCCTGGTACTACACCGGAAGGCACGCCTACGCCGAGCACGCCGCCCGCATCCTGCGCACGTGGTTCGTCGACCCGGCGACACGGATGAACCCGAACCTGGGCAACGCGCAGGCCATCCCCTGCCGTTACGACGGGCGTGCCATCGGCATCATCGACTTCTCCCAGGGCTTCACCAGCCTCCTGGACGCCACCGCCGTCCTCGATCTGGGCGCACCCGGCTGGTCGGCGCGGGACCGTGACGGCATGCGGACCTGGGAGAACGGCTTCCTCGACTGGCTGGTGGACAGCGACTTCGGCAGGCAGGAGGGCGCCGCCGCCAACAACCACGGCACCTTCCACCACATGCAGGTCGCCGCGCTCGCCGCCGCCACCGGCCGCACCGCGCTCGCCCGGCGGACCGTCACCGCCGCCCGGGCCGGGCTGATCGACCCTCAGATCACCGCCGACGGCAGCCAGCCGCAGGAGCTGGCGCGCACCCGCAGCTGGCACTACTCCACCTTCAACCTGGTGGCTTTCACCCGGCTCGCCGCCGTCGGCGACCACGTGGGCGTCGACCTGTGGCGCCACACGGGCCCGGGCGGCGCGTCACTGCGGCGGGCCGTCGACTTCCTGCTGCCGGCCGCCACCGGTGCCGGGCCGTGGCCCCACCCCGAGCTGGACTTCCACGCCTACGCCGCCTCCGACCTCGTCCACGCCGCCTCCGACCACGGCGACCGGCGGGCGCGCGCCGCGCTCGCGGACCTGGAGGCGCCCCCGGGCGGCGACCTGTGGGCGCTCCGGCCCGCACCGGAGCAACTGGACGGCATCACGGGCTGAACGGGGACGGCCGGGGCCCCGGTTCCCTCCGGATGCGCCATCCGGGTGACTGTGATGTGCTGGACCTGTCGATGACGGCCCGGCACCGCGATCCGGGTGCCACGGGCCCCGGCCATCCCGCCCCTCCCCAGGGGGCCGGTGATCCGCGCTCCCTCGCAGGCACCGTCGTGTGCCCGGTGCCTCGGGAGCGCCGGCACCGAACCGGCACCGACCGCACCGACCGATCCGGCCACCTGATCCGACCAGCTGATCCGAGGTGGAGTCCATGGCTCTCGCGAAGAAGCTCGCCGCAGGAACGATCGCCGCGCTCGCGACGGGGGCCCTGGTCCTCGGCGGCACCGGTACGGCGGTCGCCGACGACGGCTGCCACGCCGGGAGCGGGCAGGACGGTTCCGTCTCGCACTGCGCGCCGGGCGACTCGGGATGGTCCGCGGCGGACGTCCAGGAGGCGCTGCAGTCCTTCCTGCAGGCCCATCCGGACATCGCCGCCGACCCCCATGTGCAGGCCTTCGCCGCCCTCGCCACGCAGTGGCTGGAGGCGCATCCCGGCATGACGCAGGACCAGTTGGCGGCGGCGCTGGAGCCGGTCGTCTCCTGCCTGGAGGCGGGCGGCGCACCGGAGTCCTGCGTGATGTCGCCGTCCTGACGGAAGGGCCGGACGATGCCGGACAGCCCGATGATCCTCGTGACCGGCGCCGCCGGGAGCGTGGGGGCGGTCGGGCACAGGACCGTCGAATTGCTGAGGGAACGCGGCTTCCCCGTCCGCGCCTTCGTCCACCGCGAGGACGAGCGGGCGGTGCAACTGCGGGACACCGGGGCAGAGGTGTTCGCCGGCGACCTGACCAGGACCGCGGACGTCGCGCGGGCCGCCGAGGGCTGCGGCCGGATGTACTTCGGGATGGGCGTGTCGGTGCAGTACCTGCAGGCCGCCGCGACGACGGCGGCCGTGGCCCGCGCGCACGGCGGGCTCGACGTGCTGGTCAACATGTCGCAGATGACGGTGTCCCAGATGAACCTCACCAGCACGTCCGAGTCGAAGCAGCAGTGGCAGCAGTGGCTTGCGGAGCAGGTCATGGACTGGTCGGGGGTGCCGGTCTGCCACATCCGGCCGACGGTCTTCATGGAGAACCCGCTCTTCCTCGGCCTCGGTTTCCGCTCGGTCGCCCGGGACGGCACGATCCGCCTGCCCTTCGGCGACGCGCGGACCTCGCCCGTCGCGGCCCGTGACGTCGCCGAGGTGGTCACGGCGGTGCTGGCCGACCCGGCGTCGCACGTCGGCCGGGTCCACGAGCTGACCGGGGCCGGGTCCCGGGACATGACGGCGATCGCCGACGAGTTCACCGAGGTGCTGGGGCGGAAGGTCGATTACGTCGACGTGCCATACGACGAGTGGGCCGGGGAACTGGACGCCCTGGGGCTCCCCGAGCACGTACGGCAGCACATCGCCACCATGGCCCGCCTCCACGCGGCGAACCGGTACGACCGCGCGACCGACGACGTCAGGGAGATCCTGGGCAGACCGGCCTCCGGCATACGCGAGTTGGTCGAGGAGCACCCGGAGGTGTTCGGCTGACGCCGCCGGTGGACCGCGTCGTCGGTGCTCCGTCAGCGGTCCGCGCAACAGGGCGCCGGGTTGGCCACCTCGAACGGGGCCGGACGCCCGCCCACGCCCGCACCGGGCTGGCCCCCGCGGTGAAGGCGCTCGCCATGGCGGGCGTCGTCCTCGCGGCCGCGATCGCCTACCTCGTGGCAGTCGCCCTCCTCTCGGCGGCGCTCGGTTAGGGCCTGCCGAGGCGGCCACCGCGGGCGAGGGGCCGGAGCGCCACGCTGCGGCTCTTAGGGTGGGGGCATGGCCTCCTCGACCCCGCCGAACGCCGCTCCGGACGCAACACCGCCCGGGCAGGCTCCCGTTGACCCCGCCGAGCTGATCGCCGACCCCTACGGGGCGTACGGCAGGCTCCGCGAGGCCGGTCCCGTCCACCGCGTCACCGGTACCGACGGGCGTCCCGCCTGGGTGGTCACCCGGTACGAGGACGTGCGTCAGGCGCTCGGCGACCCGCTGCTGTCCCTGGACAAGCGCAACGCCCTGCCCGGCAACTACTCGGGGTTCGCGCTGCCGCCCGCCCTCGACGCCAACCTGCTGAACATGGACCCGCCGGACCACACCCGCATCCGGCGGCTGGTGTCGCAGGCCTTCACCCCGCGCCGTGTCGCGGACCTGCGCGAGCCGGTCCGCCGTACGGCCGCCGAACTGCTGGACGCCGTGGCCCCCGACGGCCGCGCCGACCTGATCGGCGCCTATGCCGCGCCACTGCCGATCCGCGTCATCTGCGACCTGCTCGGCGTCGCCCCCGGCGACCGCCGCGACTTCCGGGGCTGGACGGACGCCCTGGTCGCCCCGGACCCGTCGCGGCCCTCCGCGGCGAAGGAGGCGGTCGCCGCCATGCTCGCGTACTTCGGGCAGCTCATCGCGCGCAAGCGCGCCCACCCCGAGGACGACCTGCTCTCCGCGATGATCGCCGCCCGTGACGACGGCGACCGGCTCAGCGAGGACGAGCTGATGTCGCTGACCTTCCTCGTCCTGTTCGCCGGGTACGAAAACACCGTGCAGCTCATCGGCAACGCCGTCCTGGCGCTGCTGACGCACCCCGGGCAACTGGCCGCCCTGCGGGCCGAGCCGGGCGGGGCCGCGGCGGCGGTCGAGGAGCTGACCCGCTGGGACGGGCCGGCGCCGCTGGCCATCCGGCGCTTCCCGCTGGAGGACGTCACCATCGGCGGCGTGACGGTCCCCGCCGGCGAGACGGTGCTGCTGTCGCTGGCCGCGGCCAACCGCGACCCCGCCCGCTTCCCCGAGCCCGACCGGCTCGACCTCGGCCGCGCCGACACCGCGCACCTCGGCCTCGGGCACGGCATCCACTACTGCCTCGGCGCTCCGCTGGCCCGGCTGGAGACCGGGATCGCGCTCACCGAGCTGCTGGCCCGCTTCCCGGGGCTCGCCCTGGACGCGGACCCCGCGCAGCTGCGGTGGCGCCCGTCGATGCGCACCCGCGGCCTGGTGGCCCTCCCGGTCCGTTTCTGACGGCGGTACAGGACGGGTCACCGGCGGGCGGCGACGGTCGCCGCCACGGCCACCGCCAGCGCGCACCCGGTGGCCGCGCCCAGGGCGGCGGGCGGTGTCACCAGGAGCACCAGGAGGCCCCCGGCCAGGGCGCCGGCCACCAGGGCGGCGACGCTCAGTGCCTGGCGTAGGGCCATCCGCCGGTCGTGCGCCGTGGCACCGGTGCCGCTGAGCAGCCCGACCAGGGTGCGGGTCATCACGGTCGTGGTCAGGCCCGCGACGCCGACGCGTCCGGCCATCGCGTTCTGGATGCCCATCGCCACCGCGCAGACCACCACCAGCACGCGCCGCGGCCCGTCCAGCGCATGCAGGGCCGTGGCCGAGGCCAGCAGCGCGGTCTCGCACACCGCGGCCACGCCCACCAGCGCGATCGGGCGGGTCAGCCGGGCCAGAGCCGCCCGGCAGAAGAGGATGCCCACGGCGAAGCCGCCGAGGGCCACCAGCGAGGTGACGACGGAGAACTGGGGCGCCCCGGCCAGGCCGAGGCTGACGAAGACCAGGTTGCCCGTCATGTTCGCCACGAAGACATGGCCCAGGCTGAGGATGCTCACGGCGTCGACCAGCCCGCTGAGCACGGTGAGGACGAGCAGCAGCACGGTCAGCAGGCGCTGCCGGTCCCCTTCCGGGCCACCGCTCATGTCCAGCCGCCTTCCACAGGGGTTCGCCGCCGCTCCTGGTCAGGATGCACCGGGCCGGGCCCCGGAGCAGACTTGTGCGTGTCCCGCCCCGACCCGGGCGCGCCCCCGAACCGAAGGAGCGTGGTGATGGCGGAACCGCTGCCGCAGCCGGTGCTCAGCCCTCTCACCACGTCCGCGATCTTCCTGGTCGTGACGGTCGACCCCGGCGGGGAGACCACCGTCCGCGATCTGCTGGAGGACCTGTCCGGGCTGCAGCGCTCGGTCGGCTTCGGCACCCCGGACGGGCGGCTGAGCTGTGTCGCCGGGGTGGGGTCGAACGTGTGGGGCCGCCTCTTCGGCGGGCCGCGCCCCGCCGGACTGCACCCCTTCGCCGAGCTGACCGGGCCCCGCCACCAGGCGCCCGCCACCCCGGGCGACCTGCTCTTCCACATCCGGGCCACCCGGCTGGACCTGTGCTTCGCCCTGGCCTCGCTGGTCATGGACCGGCTGCGCGGCCATGTCACGGTCCGTGACGAGGTGCACGGCTTCAAGTACCTCGACGTCCGCGACCTGCTGGGGTTCGTCGACGGCACGGAGAACCCGGTGGGCCCCGAGGCGACCGAGGCGGTCCTGACCGGCGACGAGGACCCGGACTTCCGTTGCGGCAGCTACGTGATCGTGCAGAAGTACGTCCACGACCTCGACGCCTGGAACGCCCTGCCCGTGGAGGCGCAGGAGCGGGTGATCGGCCGCAGCAAGCTGGGCAACATCGAGATGGACGACGACGTCAAGCCCGCCGACTCCCACGTCGCCCTGACCACGATCGTCGAAGCGGACGGCACCGAGCGGCAGATCCTCCGCGACAACATGCCCTTCGGCCGGGTGGGCTCCGCCGAGTTCGGGACGTACTTCATCGGCTACGCGCGGACGCCCGAGGTCACCGAGCGGATGCTGCGCAACATGTTCCTCGGCGACGGGCAGGCGAGCCACGACCGGATCCTGGACTTCTCCCGGGCCGTGACCGGCACGCTGTTCTTCGTGCCCTCCGCCGACTTCCTGGACGACCTTCCCGATCCGCCCGCCGTCGCGGCCGCCCCGGCCGCGAAGTCGCTGGGGATCGGCGACCTGAGGAAGACCGTCACGTCATGAACAACCTGCACCGGGAACTCGCCCCGATCTCCGAAGCCGCCTGGGACGACCTGGAGGAGGAGGCGCGGCGCACCTTCAAGCGCCATGTCGCCGCCCGCCGCATCGTCGACGTGCCCGAGGCCGCCGGCCCCGAGTTCGCCGGGGTGAACACCGGCCACCTCGACCCGGTCGAGGCGCCCCACGAGGACGTCCTCGCCCGGGTGCGCCGCGCGCAGCCGGTCGTCGAGCTGCGCGTGCCCTTCACGGTCGCCCGCAGCGAGGTCGACATCGTCGAGCGCGGTGCCCAGGACGCGGACTGGCAGCCCGTGAAGGACGCCGCCCGGCGCATCGCGTTCACCGAGGACCGGGCGGTCTTCGAGGGGTACGCGGCGGCCGGCATCGCCGGCATCCGCGCGAGCGCCTCGAACCCGCCGCTGAGCCTCCCCGCGGACGTGCGCGACTACCCCAACGCCGTCAGCCAGGCCATCTCGGCGCTCCGCCTCGCCGGCGTCGGCGGCCCGTACACGCTCGCGCTGAGCGCCGACGCGTACACCGCCGTCAACGAGACCTCCCACTACGGCTACCCGATCCACGCCCACCTGGCCCGGCTCCTCGACGGGGAGATCGTGTGGGCGCCCGCCATCGACGGGGCGTTCCTGCTCTCCACCCGCGGCGGCGACTTCGAGCTGCGCATCGGCCAGGACGTGTCCATCGGCTACCTGTCGCACGACGACACCAGCGTGCGGCTGTACTTCCAGGAGACCCTCACCTTCCTGGTGCACACGGCGGAGGCGGCGGTCGCGCTCACGGCCGCGTGACGGATGACGGATGACGGGTGACGGGCGCCCGGTACGGGTATTCGCCCGTTATGACCGGAAAACACAGGAAGACATCGCTCTGGCCGCACCGTTCCGAGGTCAGGACCGGCGGGCCCGCCCGCCACGCCGCCTCGGCGGGCGGGGACGACGGCGGTCGCGAGCCCGTCCCCGAGGACCTCCCGCCCGCCCACGCCCCCGTGGTGCCCGGCACCCACGTGGACGGCACGGAGGCGCCCCACCACCGCGCGTGAGAGCGGGCCGCACCGAGAGCGGGCGCACCGGACGCAGCCGCCTCGTGCCCCGTCCGCCGGCAGGGGAGCGGCGCGCGGGGAGCATGGGACGGGGGAGGAGGCGGAGGTCCCGCACGCCCGCGTCGACCGGCGCCGGAAGCGCCGCTGACGGGCCCTCACGAAGTGTGCCCCCGTACGGGTGGAGCGGGCCGCGAGGGCGTGACACGTTCCGTCACCGCGGGGACCGATTGTGTGATTATTCGGCCCGCTCGGTTGGAGGTAGTGCCCCCATGACCTCAGTGACGGAACGTCAGTCCGGCCATCCCGCGGCGGAGGTGCGGACCCGATGACGATGCACACCGAGAACGAGATCGTCATCGACGCGCCCCTGCGGTACGTGTGGCTGCGGACCAACGACGTCGCCGGCTGGCCCACCCTGTTCAGCGAGTACGCCGAGGCCGAGATCATCTCCCAGGAGGGCGACACCACCCGCTTCCGCCTGACCATGCACCCCGACGAGAAGGGCCGCGTCTGGTCCTGGGTGTCCGAGCGCACCGCCGACCCGGCCACCCGTACCGTGCGGGCCCGGCGGCTGGAGACCGGGCCGTTCGAGTTCATGAACATCTACTGGCAGTACGAGGAACTCGGCCCGGAGAGCACCCGCATGCGCTGGCTGCAGGACTTCCGGATGAAGGTGGACGCGCCCGTCGACGACGAGGGCATGCGGCAACGCATCAACAGCAACTCCCGCGTCCAGATGCAGCTCGTCAAGGACCGGCTGGAGTCCCGCCGGATCCGTCCCGTCGGCACCCTGGACACCCACGCGGACACCCGCCGCGGCGGCGACATCCGCACCCTGCTGACCACCACCTCGGTCGGCACGACGGACGGGTTCTGCGGCATGGTCACCGTCGGTCCGGGCGAGGCCGTCGCCGAGCACTACCACCCGTACTCGCAGGAGCAACTGGTCGTCGTCGAGGGCGAGGTGCGGGTGGACCTCGACGGCTGCCCGCGCAGCGTCGCCGCCAACGAGGCCCTGCTCGTCCCGCGCGGGGTCCGCCACCGGCTGGTGAACACCTCCGACGCGGTGGCCCGCGCCGTCTTCTTCCTGGCCCCGCTCGCGCCGCGTCCGGAACTGGGGCACGTCGACACCGAGACCCGCGAGGAAGCCGCCGCCATCGCCCGCGCCGCCACCGCGACGGGGCCGGCGACGGAGGGCCCGGCGCCGGGCCGCGAACTGGTCGACCGGTGACCGCAGGCCGTACCGCGCGCAGGGTGGTGGTGACGGGCGTCGGAGCCGTCGCCGCCGGCGGCGTCGGGCGGGAGGCGTTCTGGGAGCGGATCGTCGGGGGCAGGCCGGCGATCCGCCGGATCACCCGCTTCGACCCCTCGCGGTACCGCTCGCGGATCGCCGCCGAAGCCGACTTCGACCCCCTCGCGGCCGGGCTCACCCCCCGGGAGATACGCCGCAACGGCCGGTTCGCCCAGTTCGCGCTCGCCGCGGCCGCCGAGGCGCTCGCCGACAGCGGGCTGCGCACGGAAGCCGAGGACACCGACCGCATCGGGGTCTGCCTCGGCACCGCCGTCGGCGCCACCGTCACCCTGGAGGACGAGTACGTGGTCGCCAGCGACGGCGGCCGCCACTGGGAGGTCAGCCCGGACCACGGCATGCCCTTCCTCCACCGGGCGATGCACCCCTCCTCGGCCGCCGCCGAACTCTCGCTGCGGCATGGTCTGCACGGTCCGTCCTCGGTCGTCTCCACCGGCTGCACCTCCGGCGTCGACGCGATCGGCTGCGCCTTCCGCACGCTGAGCGACGGCGAGGCCGACGTCATGCTGGCGGGCGCGGGCGAGGCGCCCATCTCCCCGGTCACGGTGGCCTGCTTCGACGCGATCCGCGCCACCACCGCCTTCACCGGCGACCCTGAGCGGACGCCGGCGCCCTTCGACGCCCGGCGCGACGGCTTCGTCCTCGGCGAGGGCGGCGCCGTGCTCGTCCTGGAGGAACTGGAGCACGCCCGTGCCCGGGGCGCGTCCGTCTACTGCGAGGTGCGCGGCTGGGACAACCGCACCGGCGCCTACCACATGACCGGTCTGCGCCCCGACGGCTACGACCTGAGCGAGGCGGTCATCTCCGCCATGTCGGAGGCCGGCATCGCCCCCGAAGAGCTCGACTGGATCAGCGCCCACGGCTCCGGCACGGTGCAGAACGACCGCTACGAGACCGCCGCGTACAAGCGCGCCCTCGGCGAGCACGCGCGCAAGGTCCCGGTCAGCTCCGTCAAGTCCGTCATCGGCCACTGCCTCGGCGCGGCGGGCGCCCTGGAGATGGCCGCCTGCGCCCTCGCCGTCCGGCGGGGGGTGATCCCGCCGACCGCCAACCTCCTGCGGCCCGACCCGCAGTGCGACCTCGACTACACCCCGGTCCTCGCCCGCGAACGGCGGGTGCGGCACGCACTGTCGGTGGCCTGCGGGCTCGGCGGTCTCCAGTCGGCGATGGTCTTCTCGGCCCTGGAGCCGGACCCTGAACGGGAGGCGGAGGCATGACCACACGCGCGGTCATCAGCGGACTCGGGGTCGTCGCCCCCACCGGCGTCGGCGCCCGCCCCTACTGGCGGGCCACCGTCGCCGGGCGCAACGGCATCCGGCCGATCGGCAGGCCCGACGCGAGCCGCTCCCCGGTCGTGCTGGCCGGGGAGGTCACCGGGTTCGACGCCGCCCGCTGGATCGACGACACCCTGCGCGCCGAGACCGACCGCTGGACCTGGTTCGCCCTGGCCGCGGCCGAGATGGCGCTGGCCGACGCGGCGCTGCGGCCCGCCGACCACCCCCCGTTCCACCTGTCGGTGGTCACCTCCAGCGGCTCCGGCGGCAACGAGTCCGGCCAGCGGGAGACCCACGCCCTGTGGGCACGGCAGCCCGGCCAGGCCGGCGCCCACCAGTCCATCGCCTGGTTCCACGCGGCCGGCGCCGCCCAGATCTCCATCCGGCACGGGCTGACCGGCGGCTGCGGCGTCGTCGCCGCGGACGGCGCGGGCGGCCTGGACGCGCTCAAGCACGCCTGGCGGCGGCTGCGGCGCGGCGGCAAGGCCGTGATCGTCGGCGGCACCGAGGCGCCGCTGTCGCCCTTCGCGCTCGCCTGCCAGTCCACCCTGCCCACGGTGCACCGCGGCGCCGACCCCGAACGGGCCTACCTGCCCTTCAGCCCGTACGCCTCGGGGTTCGTCCCCGGCGAGGGCGGTGCCCTGATGGTCCTGGAGGAGAAGGCGCACGCCGCCGAGCGCGGGGTGCGCGGTTACGCCGAACTGCTCGGCCACGCCGCCACGCACGACGCGCACCACCACACGGCGCCCGCGCCCGACGGCGTCCAGCTGGCCCGGGCCGTCACCACGGCGCTCGAGCAGGCCGGGCGTGCTCCCGGGGACGTGGACGTGGTCTTCGCCGACGGCGCCGGCGACCCGGCCGGGGACGCGGCCGAGGCGGCGGCGCTCCAGCGGGTCTTCGGCCACCGGCTGGCGGAGCTACCGGTGACGGTGCCCAAGGCGGGCGTCGGCCGGCTGACCTCCGGCGCCGGCGCGCTGGACGCGGTGACCGCCGCCCTCGCCCTGCGCACCGGCGTGATCCCGCCCACCCGGGGCGGCGACGCGAGGGCCGCCCGCGAGCGGTACGGCGTTCGCCTGGTCACCCGCTGGACACGGCCGGAACGGCTGACGACGGCCGTGGTGCTCGCCCGCGGCACCGGCGGGTTCAACAGCGCCGTCGTCCTCGGGTCGTTGGTCGCGGACTCCTCGTATTAGCGGCGTGCCCTACGGCCTGGGAGTGAAAGAGGGAAAGCCTGGAGCAATGACCGTCACGTCCACCCGGCGGGGGGCGTTGCTCCTGATGTCGGCGTCCGGAGGACGTCGTTGAACTCCCAGAGGAGAAACTCCCCATGCTGAAGAAGGCTCTTGCCTGCGCTTCTCTCGCCGTCGCGGCCACCGGCGCCGTCGTCCCCGCCGCCGTGGCCTCCGACACCTCGGGTGGGAACTACTCGCAGAACGTCAACCTGATCCCGCACCCCTGCCTGGACGTGAAGCGCATCTACGCCCTCAACCCCCTCGCCGTCGACCTGCTGACCGAGACCAGCGGCCAGCAGTGCAACGAGAAGTCGAAGGTCGTCGACGGGCACAAGTCCGCGCTGTCCGACCTGATCGACGCCGGGGCCTACCAGAACTGAGGGACCGGGTACACGAAGGGCCCGGCCCCACGGAACTCCGTGGGGCCGGGCCCTTCTCCCGTGCGCGCCGGCACGCACGAGCGGCGGCCGCCCCCGTATGCCGGGGACGGCCGCCGTGGATCCCGCCCGGATCAGTTCTGGTACGCGCCGACGTCGGCGAGGTCGGACAGTGCCGACTTGTGCGCGTCCACCACGCTGGACTTCTCGTTGCACTGCTGGCCGCTGGTCTCGGTCAGCGCGTCGAGCGCGACAGGGTTGAGGGCGTAGACCCGCTTCACGTCCAGGCAGAGGTGCGGCAGGACGTTGACGTTCTGCGAGTAGTTCCCGCCGTGGACGTCGGAGGCCTGTGCGGTCGGCGCGAGGGCCGCGGCGCTGCCCGCGGCGGCCACCGCGAGAGTGGCGCAGGCGAGTGCCTTCTTCAGCATGTTGCGAAGCTCCAGAATGAGGTGCGGACGGATGGCGGGGCGCCCGGGGGCGGGCGCTGCCGTCAGACGTTGAAGCAGGCGTTGCCGGCTGTGGGGTTCAGCAGCGCGCCGGCGTTGATGCCGTTGCCGCAGACGTTGACCGGGATGTTGACCGGGATCTGGATGACGTTGCCGCTGAGCACACCCGGGGAGCCGATGGCCGCACCCTCGGCCGAGGCACCGCCGCGGTCGTAGTGGCCGTCCTTGCCGCCGTCGCTTGCGAGGGCGCCGCCCGCACTGCCCATCACCGCGACACCGGCCGCGACGGTCAGCACTGCGGCCTTCGAGAGACGCTTCACGAGCTCTTCCTTTCCTTGGTCACTGACGTGCGGTCTGGTCAACGACGCGCAAGGCGGGGCGGATGCGGAGCGTCACCCGAACAGCCGCCGGAACAAGGCGTCCAGGATGGTCAGCTGATAACCAGAAACCTGGGGGGTCGTCAGATTTGCTACCGGTCAAGGAGCTCCGCAGATGCGAATTTCCTTGCGACGGACCGCCTCCGCCGCCCTGATAACTGCTCTTCCCGCCCTCGCCCTGACGGCGCCCCTCCCGAGCGCGGCGGAACCACGGCCCGGTCCTCCCGGAGCGATCCCGGACCAGTACGTCGTGACCCTGGACGACGGCACCGCGCCGCGGACCGTCCTGGACGGTCTGGGCGTCGAGCCGCTCTTCACCTACCGGCACGCGCTTTCCGGCTTCGCCGCCCGGCTCACACCGGCCCAGGCGCAGCGGGTACGCGCCGCGCCCGGCGTCGACCAGGTGGAGCAGGACGCGGTGGTCGCCATCCCGCTCGGCGAGGACGCCCCCGCCGACACCGACCTGGAGCCCCCCTACCCGGGCGACGTCCCGGGCGAGCCGTCCGGCCCCGTCGACTTCCCCGGCCCCGGCCCGCAACAGGAGGGGCCGCAGCAGGCTCCTGGCGAGGGAGTACCCCTGCCGGCGGGACCGGACGGGCAGTCACCCGGGCAGTCGCCTGAGCAGTCCCCCGACCAGGCGATGCCGCAACCGGCCGGGCCGGACCAGTCGGCTCCGGACCAGTCGGCTCCGGACCAGGCGGTGCCCTACCAGGCGGAGCCGGAACCGGCCGGGCCCGAGCAGTCGGTGCCCGAACAGGCCGCTCCCGAGCAGTCCGCACCGGACCCCGCGGCGCCGGGGCAGTCCGTTTCCCCGGTGCCCGGGACCAAGCCGGTCCAGGTCCCGCAGGCCCCACCCGGCCCCGCCTCGCCCTCGGCCCCCGTACCGGACTCCTCCGGACCGCGGGCGACGGGAGTGCGCAGCCTGGGCGGCTTCACGCCCTGGGGCCTGACCCGGATCAACAACCGGGCCCTCGGGGGCACCGGTTTCTCGGTGCGGTCCACCGGGGCCAAGGTCACCTCGTACATCGTCGACAGCGGCATCGAGTTCTCCCACCCGGACTTCGGCGGTCGTGCCGTGCCCGGGTACGACGCGATCGGCGACGGCCTGGACGGCGGGGACTGCAACGGCCACGGCACCCACGTGGCGGGCGTCGTCGGCGGCACCTACACCGGTGTCGCCCGCAAGACGACGCTGGTGTCGGTGCGGGTCTTCCCGTGCGTCGGGCGCACGTCGACCTCCGCCGTCATCGCGGGCGTCGACTGGGTGGCCGGGAACGCGAAGAAGCCCGCCGTGGCGAACCTGTCGCTCTCCGGGCGCTGGTCGCCGGCGGTCAACCGGGCCGTCGAGGGCCTGGCGGCGGCCGGGGTGTTCCCGGTGGCCGCGGCCGGGAACGACAACCTCAACGCGTGCTTCGTCTCCCCGGCCAGCTCGCGGACGGCCTTCACGGTCGGGGCGATCGACCAGGAGGACCGCCGTGCCTGGTTCAGCAACTGGGGCACGTGCGTCGACATCCACGCACCGGGCATGGGCATCCTGTCGGCGTACCTCAACGGCAGCTTCCGCGACATGGACGGCACGTCGATGGCCGCCCCGCACGTCACCGGGATCGCCGCCCTGTACAAGGACACCCACGGGGACGCGTCCTTCACGGCGCTCAGCCAGTGGCTGACCGGTCACGCCCTGCGCAACGTGCCCATCGACGGCGGTTACGGCACCGCGCGGCTGACGGCCTACACGAACGGCCTGTGACATGGCGGGGCCGCCGGAGGACGTGACCTCCGGCGGCCCCGGCAGGTGTGACGGTTCGCGTCAGCCGTTGATGCAGACGTTGCCCGCGACCGGGTTGAGCAGGCCGATCGCGTTCAGGCCGTTGCCGCAGACGTTGATCGGGACGTTGATCGGCACCTGGATGACGTTGCCGCTCAGGATGCCGGGGGAGCCGGCGGCGATGGCACGGGCGTTGGCACCGCTGCGGCGGTTGCCGTAGCCGTAGCCGTCGAAGCCGTAGCCCTTGCCGTAACCCTTGCCGTAGCCGTGGCTGCCGCCCTTGCCGCCGCCGTCGTAGCCGCTCGCGAGGGCGGTGGTGGCGGAACCGAGGACGAGGGCACCGGTGGCGACCGTCAGGGCGACAGCCTTGGAGAAACGCTTCACTTCTGATCCTTTCGGACTGGAGGGGACCAAAGGTCGTGATCTGACCAACGACCCGATTTGTCCATGGATGCGCATGATCACCCGAATAGTCGTACCGGATTCGGATAGCACATGACGCTTCGTCAGTTATTCGGTCTCCGGGCGACCGTTCGGCGCACCAGAAGCGGCGGGGCCCGGCGGCCGATGTGACGGTGGGTCACATGGTTCTCGCTGCGATCGCACGTGCCCGACGACCCGGCGCACGCACCGTACGCGTGGTGGCCGGGCTGGCCGGAGCGGCGGTGCTGCTCTCACCGGGGTGGGCCGCAGGCCCGGCCCTGGCGGAGGCCCCGCCGGCCGCCATCGGGCCCTCCCCGTTCTGGGCGGACCCGGACAGCCGGGCCGCCCGGCAGGCCGACGCCTGGGAGGCCCGCGGCCGGACGGCGGACGCCGCGCTGCTGCGGCGGATCGCCGACCAGCCGCTGGCCACCTGGCTCGACGACCGGACCCAGGACGCCGCGGGCGAGACCCGCCGGATCACCGCGGCGGCCGAACGCGCCCACCGCATCCCGGTGCTGGTGCTCCACAACCTCCCGCGGCGCGACTGCGTCCGCCGCCCGACCGGCGCCGCCGACGCGGCCGCCTACCGCCGCTGGATCACCGGCGTCTCCGGCGGCATCGGCGGCCGTCCGGCCGTGGTGATCCTCGAACCGGATGCGGTCGCCGGTCTGGTGGCCGGCTGCGGAGGAGCCGCCCCCGGGCCGCCCCCGGGCCGGGCGGCGCTGCTGGCCGAGGCCGTGGGGCTCCTCAAGGCACGTACCGCTACCAGGGTCTACCTCGACGCGGGGAACCCGGGGCGGGTCCCCGACCTGCGCCGGCTCGCCGCGGCGCTGCGGCTCGCCGGGATCGGCCGGGCCGACGGCTTCGCGCTGAACGTCGCCGGCTTCCACACCACCGGGGTCAGCACGCAGTACGGCGACCGGCTGTCCGGGCTGCTCGGCGGCGCCCACTACGTCATCGACACCAGCCGCAACGGCAAGGGCCCCTGGGCGGCCGTGCGCAGGAACGCGCAGTCCTGGTGCAAACCGCCGGACCGGGCGCTCGGCCCCGCACCCACGGTGCGTACCGGCAGTCCGCTGGTGGACGCCTACCTGTGGGTGAAACAGCCAGGTGAGTCCGACGGCGCCTGCCGGGGGGCGCCGCCCGCGGGGCACTGGTGGGCGGCGTACGCGCTCGAACTGGCCCGGGAGGCCGGGCGGCGGCCGGCGGCACGCGCGTTGCGACCCGCCCCCGCCGTACCCACCTGGACCCCGTCGGCGTCCGCCCCGGCTTCGGCGTCCGCCCCGCCCTCGGTGGCTGCCCCGGCTCCGGCGTCCGCCCCGGCTTCGGCGGCCGTTCCCTCCACATCCCCCTCGGCCGCGCCGTCGAGGCCCGCGGTGCCCGGCTGAGGAGGACGAAGCGAGGACGAAGCAAGGACGAAGCGAGGACGAAGCAAGGACGGCCGCCCGTACCGGGCGGCCGTCCTGGTGTGCCGGGTCCTGCCGTGTTCCTCAGCGCCGCGCCATGTGGTGCCGTACCGCCGCCATGCGGGCGGAGGCGCGCTGCCTGGGCGCGCGGTGCCGGCCCCTGGCCGTACGCCGGGCCCGTCGCGCCTGCCGAGCGGCCAGGACGTCCGCCACCCGGCGCCGCAGCACGCTGCACCGCCAGACCAGCAGCGGGACCAGGGAGGTCAGCAGCGCGATCGCGGCCCAGACGCGCAGCGCCGGGTGGGCGTGGCCGCGGGGGACCGAGGCGAGCAGCGAACCGGCGAGCAGGGCCGCCCAGAGCAGGTGGACACGGAAGGTGGCGAGCCGGTCCGGGCGGGCCGGGCCGCCCTCGGCCGTGGCGAGCCGGCCCGGCGGGCGCCGGAGCACCGTCCGTACCAGGGAGAGTACGTGGAGCGGGGCGGACACCGCGGACATCAGCAACCCCGCGACGCCGAAGGACCCCTTCGGCCCGTGGGGGCCGGCGTTGCGCCCTCGGGTCCCCAGGCACAGGGCGATCCGGAACGCAACGGCGGCGCCGTGGAGCGCCAGCCACACCGTGGGGTCGAAGGGGGCGCCGGAGGCACCGAGCCCCAGGAAGAGCACGCAGGCCAGCGCGGAGAGGATCCAGCCGAGGCCCGAGAGGGGGTAACGGGCGGCCGCCAGCGTGTAGGTGAGCAGGCTGCCGGGGCGCAGTTTCCACGGGGCCTTCCAGAACTGCCGCAGGAGGGACTCGTAGGTGCCGCGGCTGCGGCGCAGTTCCTGGGCGAAGAAGCCGTTCCAGGAGGACGGTCCCCGGCCGACGGCCACCACGTCCGGGGTGTGGACCGAGCGCCACTTGCGGCCGGTGGCGGGGTTGCGGCGGGCGTGGATCTCCAGCCCGGTGGCCAGGTCGCCGGCGGCGGAGTCGTACATCCCGCCGGCCTGCCGCAGCGCCGTGACGCGGACGACGTCGGTGGTGCCGGTGAACAGGGCGGAGCCGTAACGGTTGCCGGCCCGCTGCGCGGAGGCGTGGACGAGGAACCGGTGGCTCTCGGCGGCCCTCGTCACGGCGGTGTCGTGGTCGCCGTGGACCTGCGGGCCGACGACGAAGGCGACGTCCGGGTCGCGGAAGTAACCGAGCATCCGCTCCAGGTAGTGGGGGAGCGGGACCTGGCCGGTGCCGACGCCGGCGGTGAACTCGTAGTCGCCGCCGTGGGCGTCGAGCCAGGCGTTGTGGTCGCCGTGCCGGGCGCCGGCGCGCAGGGCGCCCTTGGGGTGGTTCCAGCGCGCGACGCCCTTGCGGGTGAAGTGCCGTACGCCCAGCGTCTCGCAGAGCCGCCGGACCTCCGGGTCGTCGTCCTGGTCCAGCAGCCACACGTCGACGGGGCCTTCGTGCCGGACGCGTACCGCGCCCTCCAGCGTGGCCCGCAGCTCCTCCAGGGACTCACCGCCCGGGGCGGAGGAGACCAGGAGGGCGACCCGGGTGCCCGGTGCCGGGGCGACCGGGACCGGGTCGCGGGCGACCAGGGTGGCGTGGGCGTGGGCGAGGACGGCGACCAGGCGGAGGAGTTCGAGGAGGCCGAGGGAGACCAGCATCGCGGTGTCGGCGACGTGCGCCCACTGCGGCGCGGTCTCCCGGGCCGTCCAGTGGCGCGGCTGCACGAGCCAGACCAGCACGCCCAGCGAGGCCAGGGGTGCGGCGGTGAGCAGCAGCCAGGTGCGGATCCGGTGCCCTTCGCGGGAGATCAGGCTGCGGTACCTGACCCGGTACAGCACCCCTGGCCGAGGGGGGTCGTTGAGGGGTCCGGCGAGCGTCCCGTGGCGCGCGTAGTCGTAGCGGCGGGGGGCGCCGGGGACCGGGGCCGGCCGGTCGCCGTCGCCGGTGGCCGGTGCGGGGACGAGCCCGCCGGGCCGGTTGGGCGTCTTGCGCATGCTGCTGGGCGTGATCGTCACGGCGACCCCGTAGGAGGAGAGAGGTGAAGGAATCACCGAAAGGTGGGAAAGCGGTGCAAAGCCCCTGATGGGCACTGAGAAAGTAGCAAAGGGCCCTAGAGTTATCCGACAAGCAGACAATCGGCGTGGCGCGGTGCGCGGCCATTGCCCGCTACGACCCGGCGCGGATACGCTGCGTTCGCGATACCGATCGCTATACGGAATATCGAACAGGCGCCGGAGAGAGCGAGCAGAGATGGGACGTCTCGTACCCGCCGTGACCAGAGCCCTGGACATCCTGGAGCTCTTCCTCGAAGGCGACGGCACGATGTCCGCGCCCGAGATCACCCGCAGGCTGGGTCTGCCGCGCACCACCGTGCACGAGCTGGTGACGACCCTCGCCGCGCGCAACTACCTGGTGCCGCAGCCCGGTCAGTCCGGCCGCTACCGCCTCGGCGTGCGCACGTACCAGCTCGGCAGCCGCTACGCCGAGCAGCTGGACCTCGCCGCCGAGGGTCAGCAGGTGGCCCGTTCGGTCGCGGAGACCTGCGACGAGACGGTGCACGTGGCGATCCTGGAGGGCACCGACGTCATCTACATCGCCAAGGTGGACAGCACCCACGCGGTCCGGATGGTGTCGGCGGCCGGGCGCAGGCTGCCCGCGCACTGCACCTCCGTCGGCAAGATGCTGCTGGCCTCGCTGCCCCCGGACGCCCTCGACGAACGCCTGCCCGGCGACGGGCCGCTGCCCGCGATGACCGAGCACAGCATCACCTCGGCCGACGAACTGCGGCGCCAGCTCGGTGCGGTGCGCGAGCGGGGGGTCGCCGTCGAGCGGCGCGAGTCCAACCCGGACGTCTCCTGCGTCGCCGCCCCGGTCCGCAACTCGGCGGGACGGGTGGTGGCCGCGCTCAGCATCTCCGTGCCGATGATCCGCTGGACCGAGGAGCGCCGGGCCGAGCTGGAGGAACTGGCCGTCAAGGGCGCCGCCGAGCTGTCCGAGCGCCTCGGGCACCGGGGCGGTGCGCGATGAGCGGGGTCGAACTCGCCCTCAAGGCCGGGGCGCGCCTCGGCGAGGGCCCGACCTGGGACCCGGTCGGCGCGCGGTTGCTGTGGGTGGACATCCTCGCCTCCCGGGTGCACTGGTACGACCCGGCCGGCGGCGGCGAGTCGGTGATGGCGACCGGGCAGCACGTCGGCGCGGCCAAGCCGCGCGCGGCCGGCGGCGTGGTGGTGAACCTGCGCGACGGCGTGGGGCTGTACGACGCGGACGGTGCCTTCCGCTGGCTGCACCGCGACCCCGTCCCCGGCCGGCGGGCCAACGACGCCGCCGTGGACGCCGCGGGCACCCTGTGGGCCGGCACCATGCGCTACGACGAGGCGCCCGGCGGCGGGACCCTGCGCCGGGTGGCCCCGGACGGCACGGTCGAGCCGGTGCTGGACGACGTGACCGTCAGCAACGGCACCGACTGGAGCCCCGACGGCTCCCTCATGTACTACGTGGACAGCCCGACCCGGCGCGTCGACGTCTTCGACGTCGACCGGGACACCGGACTCGTCCGCGGGCGGCGGCCGTTCGCGGAGGTCGAGGAGGCCGCGGGGCTCCCGGACGGCCTCACCGTGGACGCCGAGGGCTGCGTCTGGGTGGCCCTGTGGGACGGGGCCGCCGTCCGCCGCTACACCCCGCGGGGGGACCTGGACCGGGTCGTGGAGGTGCCGGTACGGCGGCCCACCGCCTGCGCCTTCGGCGGCCCGTCGCTGACCGATCTCTACATCACCTCCGCGAGCACGGGCCTTGACGCCCGGGAGCTGGCCGAGCGGCCGCTGTCGGGATCGCTGCTGGTGGTGCCGGGGGCCGGGCAGGGGATGCCCGATGTGCCGTTCGGTGGTTGATTCCGTGGTGGTTCGGGGTTGATTCGGGGCTGATCGGCCCCTAAACCCGCATGTCCCGGGTTTCACAGAGGTTTCACGGGATCGACGGTCAACTCATATGTACGTCGTATCGTCGCGTCCCATACGCTGCCGGGGCAATGGACTACTGCGCAGCATGCCGACGGCACATCAACGGCGCCCTGTCTTGCCCGGGGTGCGGAACGCCCGCTCACCAGCTCGGTGCGCAGGGGCCTGCCGACGCGCCCGTGCAGGAGCCCGGGACCGACGAGGGCGAGGCCACGGCGCCGCCCGAGGGCGGTCGTGCGGACCGCCGCAAGGCCGCGGGACGGGGGTCCGCGGAGAGCTCCCCGCGCCGTTCCGGCAGCCGGGCCCGCACCCGCCGCGTCCGCACCCGCCGCCGTTCCCGGCTGCTGGTCGGCACCCTGGTGGGCGCCGCGATCGTGCTCGTCGGCTGGAGCGTGGCGGAACTCCCGCTCGCCGGCTACGTGACGGGCGCGAGTTCGGCCGCCTCGGACGACACGCGGACCGACGGCGCCTCCCCGCGCCCGACCTCCTCGCCCGGCGACGACACCTCGGGGGACCCGGCGGCACCCGCCTCCGACGCCCCGGCGTCCGAGAGCGCGAGCGCCTCCGCGTCGCCCAGCGCCTCCAAGAGCGACAAGGAGTCGTCGTCCCCCTCGGCCTCGGCCTCCGCCTCGGTCAGCCACCCGCCCGCCGGCTCCGGGACCAAGCCCCCCGCCGGAGGGGGCCCCACCACCTCGGCGCCGCAGAACTCGAGCCCGGCGTCCGCGCCCCCCACGCACACGCCGAAGCCGACGCCCTCCTGCACCCGTTTCCTGTGGTGGTGCACCTGACGGGCACCGGGCCCGTCCTCCCCGGCTCGTCCACCGACCCGCTCCGACCCGCTCCGTCCTGCGGCCCCACCGGCCGTCGCCGCGGTGTGCGACGGGACACGCCCATGCCGATTTATTTGACTTCCTCAAACATCCAGGCTCATGGTTAGTTAAGAACCTAAAGCTTTGGAGGCGTTCCCCCATGCCGAAGAGCCGTGAATGGCACCTGGTCGCCCGCCCGCACGGGTGGCCGAAGCCCGAGGACTTCGCGCTGCGCGAGACCGAGGTCCCCGAGCCCGGACCCGGTGAGATCCTCGTGCGCAACCTCTACGTGTCGGTCGACCCCTACATGCGGGGCCGTATGAACGACGCGAAGTCGTACGCGGAGCCGTACCGGCTGGACAAGCCGATGCACGGCGGCGCGGTCGGCCGGGTCGTCGCCTCGGGCGCGGAGGGCTTCGCCCCCGGCGACCACGTGCTGCACTTCCTCGGCTGGCGTGAGTACGCCCTGGTCAACGCGGAGACCGCGGTCAAGGTCGACCCCGACCTCGCCCCGCTCAGCACCTACCTGGGCGTGCTCGGGATGACCGGCCTCACCGCCTACGCGGGCCTGTTGCGCGTCGCCGGCCTCAAGGAGGGCGACGCGGTCTTCGTCTCCGGCGCGGCGGGCGCGGTCGGCAGCCAGGTCGGCCAGATCGCCAAGCTCAAGGGTGCCTCCCGGGTCATCGGCAGCGCCGGTTCGGACGAGAAGGTCAAGCTCCTCGTCGAGGAGTACGGCTTCGACGCCGCCTTCAACTACAAGGACGGCCCCGTGGCCGAGCAGTTGGCGGCGGCCGCGCCCGACGGCATCGACGTCTACTTCGACAACGTGGGCGGCGAGCACCTCGAGGCGGCCATCGGCGCCCTCAACCTGCGCGGCCGGGTGGCCGTCTGCGGCATGATCGCCCTCTACAACGCGACCGAGCCCGCCCCCGGCCCCCGCAACCTGTCCCGGCTCATCCAGAACCGGCTGCGCATCGAGGGCTTCCTCGTCGGTGACCACTACGACCTGCAGCCGCAGTTCGTCCAGGAGGTCGGCGGCTGGATCCGCGAGGGCAGGCTGCGCTACCGCGAGACCGTCGTCGACGGGATCGAGAACAACCTGGAGGCCTTCCTCGGCGTCCTGCGCGGTGACAACACCGGGAAGATGCTGGTGCGTCTGCCCGATTAGCAGCGGGCGGGAACGGGGGACGAGGGGCGTGCCCGGATGGGTGCGCCCCTCACGCGCCGCCGGGTTCCCCGGCGTCGCGGGCCGGATCGAGCAGGGCGACGAAGCGCCGGAAGACCGCGGGCATGTCCACCTCGCCGGGGTCGTGCAGCCACTGCAGTTGCAGACCGTCCATGACGGCCACGAGCAACGGGGCGGCCTGCTCGGGCGTGAGGCCGCCGGGCAGCGTCCCGCCGTACTCGGCGCGCAGCGAGTCGGCGGCCCAGCGGCGCACCCGTGTGTAGCGGTCCCTGAAGTACTCCCGCGCCGGGTGGTCCTCGGTGACGCTGTCGCCGGCGAGCACGCTGAAGACCTGGACGACGCCCGGCCGGGTGGCGTTGTACTCGACCAGGTTGGCCACCATCTCCATCGGCCAGGCCGTGCCGTGCAGCGCCGCCGAGGCCATGTCCCACCGGTCGCGGACCTCGAGCACCGCGACGAGCAGGGCCTCCTTGGTCGGGAAGTAGTGGAGCAGCCCCTGCTGCGTGAGCCCGACCCGCTCCGCGACGGCGGCCAGCGAAGCCCCCCGGTAGCCGCGTTCGGCGATCACTTCGAGGGCGGCCTGGATGATCTCGGCCTTGCGGTCCTCGTTGCGGACCGCGCGGCCGAGTCCCCGGCCGCGGTCGTTGGCAGTCACAGGCGTGAGCCTAGCCCGGTGCCGGGTACGGGCCGAAAGTAACGAAGAGGTGACGACACCTACCGATCAACAGGACACGGGCCGGAGGATGGCGACCAGTCAGGCAGGCAGGCGACGGGTTGTCACGTCCTCACGAAGGAGTCCACCCCATGAGCGACACCTCCGGAACCCCGCTCGACGACGCGGTCGAACGCGCGCTGGGCAAGCTCGACCTCGACGCGAAGGCACGGCTGCTGGCCGGGCAGGACATGTGGTCGCTGCCCGCGCTGCCCGAGATCGGACTGGGCTCGCTGGTCATGTCGGACGGGCCCATCGGGGTGCGCGGCGTGCGCTGGACCGCGGACGACCCCTCCATCGCGCTGCCCAGCCCCACGGCGCTCGCCGCCACCTGGGACCCCGCCCTCGCCCGCCGCACCGGGCGGCTGCTCGCCCAGGAGGCCCGCCGCAAGGGCGTGCACGTCCTGCTCGCCCCGACCGTCAACCTGCACCGTTCGCCGCTGGGCGGGCGGCACTTCGAGGCGTACTCCGAGGACCCGTACCTCACCGGTGAGATCGGCACCGGCTACGTCGCGGGCGTCCAGGACGGCGGGGTCGGCACGACCGTCAAGCACTTCGTCGCCAACGACGCCGAGACCGAGCGCCTCACCGTCGACAACGTCATCGGCGAGCGCGCCCTGCGCGAGCTCTACCTCGCGCCCTTCGAGGCCATCGTCAGGGACGCCCGTCCCTGGGGCGTCATGGCCGCCTACAACTCCGTCAACGGCACCACGATGACCGAGCACCACCGCCTGCAGAACGAGGTGCTGCGCGAGGAGTGGGGCTTCGACGGCTTCGTCGTCTCCGACTGGGCGGCCGCCCGGGACACCGCCGCTGCCCTCGCCGGCGGCCTCGACGTGGCCATGCCGGGACCGCGCACCGTCTACGGGCAGGCGCTGGCCCGCGCGGTGCGCGAGGGCCGCGTCGAGGAGTCCGCCGTGGACACGGCGGTGCGCAACGTGCTGCGGCTCGCCGCCCGGGTGGGCCTGCTGGCGGACACCCCCGCGGCGGTGCCCGCCGACCGGATCCCCGCCGCGATCGACGGCCCCGCGCTCGCCCGGGAGATCGCCCGCCGCTCCTTCGTCCTGGTCCGCAACGAGCCGCGCGACGGGCGGCCCGTCCTGCCGTTCGACCCCGCCGCGGTGCGCGGGATCGCGCTCATCGGCGCGGCCGCGCGTGACGCCCGGGTGCTCGGCGGCGGGTCCGCGCAGGTCTTCCCCGCCCACGTGGTCGCGCCGCTGGACGGCCTGCGCGCGGCGCTGCCGGAGGGCACCCCCTTGGCCTACGCCGTGGGCGCCGACCCCAACGAGGAACTCGCGCCCGCCGGGCCGGGCTTCGCGCTGCGCGCGGTCTGCCGGGACGCGGCGGGCGAGGTCCTCGGCACCTGCACGCTGCCCGGGGGCCACGTGCAGTGGATGGGCGGTGACCTGCCCGACGGGGTGACCCACGACACCCTGCACTCCGTCGAGGTGACCGGCACCTTCACCCCCCGCGAGAGCGGCGCCCACCACTTCGGGACCCGGGGGCTGGGCGGCTTCCGGCTCGTCGTGGACGGCGCGCCGGTCTACGAAGGGACCCAGGTCGCCGGGCCCGAGTCCGGTCCCTTCGAGGGGATGTTCGGTGCGCCCGTCGAACGCGGCCGGGTCGTACTGACCGCCGGGGTGCCCGTCGAGGTCTCACTGACCCACGCCCTGCCCCAGGACCGCAGGGGGCCGGTCCGGGCGGTCGTCTTCTCGCTCGTCCACGGCGAACCGCAGCGGGACGGGGACGAGTTGATCGCGGAGGCCGTCGCGGCGGCGCGGGAGGCGGAAGTGGCGGTGGTCGTGGTCGCGACCACCGAGCGGGTCGAGAGCGAGGGATTCGACCGCGCGGACCTGCGGCTGCCGGGCCGTCAGGACGAACTCGTGCACGCGGTGGCCGCGGTGAACCCTCGGACGGTGGTCGTGGTGAACGCCGGATCGCCGGTGGAGATGCCGTGGCGCGAGGAGGCCGCCGCGGTGCTGATCGGGTGGTTCCCCGGACAGGAGGCCGGCGCGGCGCTCGCCGACGTCCTCCTCGGCGCCGCCGAGCCCGGCGGCCGGCTGCCCACCACCTGGCCGGCCCGGCTGGCCGACGCCCCGGTCGGCGAGGTCGTGCCCCGGGACGGGGTCCTGCGCTACGACGAGGGCGTCTTCATCGGCTACCGCGCCTGGGAGCGGGCCGGGGCGGAGCCCGCGTACCCGTTCGGGCACGGGCTCGGCTACACCGACTGGGCCTACGAGGACGCCTCCTTCGCACCGGCGGAGGGGCCGGAAGCGGACGGCGGGCGAGGCACCCTGGGCACGCTCACCGTACGGCTGCGCAACACCGGTGACCGGGCCGGGCGGGAGGTCGTCCAGGTCTACCTGGCGGCGCCCGCGGGCGAGGACCCGGCGGGCGGACGCCCGGCCCGCGTCCTGGCCGGATTCCTCCCGGTGGAGCTTCCGGCGGGCGCCGTGACGGAGGCCCGGATCGCGCTGCCCCGCCGTGCCGCGCAGATCTGGGACCCCTCGGAGGGTGACTGGCGCACTCTTGCGGGTACGTACACCGCCGAGGTCGCGCGCAGCGTCGCCGACCGCCGTCTCACGGTGCCGGTGGCCGTGGGCGGCTGACCCACCACCCCGGGGAGGTCCCTGACAGCCTCCCCGGGGTGCGGGGTCGTCGTCGCATGATGACGGATCGTCAGGCTCCGTTCCGGGTGCGGTCCCCCGGCCGGCCCCCGCCCGATTGCGGGCCGCCTCCCGTGACGTGACGCTCGTGCCAACCGCGCCCCACTCCAGGCGTCCACCCGAGGAGCAGCGATGACGGCACGTACGCGCACCCGTCCGGTCCTGGCCGGCGCGGCTCTCGTCCTGGCCGGCGCGTCCGCGCTGCTGACCGGCTCCGCGCGGGCCGGCGAGCCGCCCGCGCCCGCCGTCGCCGGCTGCACGGTGAACGGCCGGGCGGTCACCGGGGGTGCCGTCACCGGCACCGAGGGCTTCGACGAGATCGACTGCCCGGGCGGTGTCCCCGCGGGCGTCGTGGTCGCCGGGGCCGGCGGCGTCGACGTCATCACGGTCCACGGCGGCAACGCGGGGACCGTCGACGGCGGCGGCGGGGCCGACATGATCGAGATCAACGGCGAGAACAGCGGGCGGGTCACCGGAGGCGACGGCGACGACCTCGTCGACCTCATCGGCGACGCCGGGGCCAACTCCGGTACCGTGGGCGGCGGACCGGGCGACGACGTGCTCTTCCTCAAGGCCCAGGACATCGCCGGCACCGGCGTCGTCACCGGCGACACGGGCTCCGACGTCTGCCTCTTCGACCCGGACCCCTCGGGCGCCCGGGACTGCGAGGTCATGGTCTGAGCCCCACCGTCCGCGCGCGGTTCGCATACCCTGTCGCGCATGCGAGATCTTGCCAACGGGATACGGCTCTTCGTGGACGGCCAGCGCTGGGTGCTCCGGCACGGCCGCTGGTTCGGCTTCGGGCTGCTGCCGGCGCTGATCACCCTCGTCGGCTACGTGGCGGCACTGGTCGTCCTCGCCTTCTGGGCCGACGACGCGACCGCCTGGGCCACGCCCTTCGCCGACGACTGGGACTCGCCCTGGCGCGGCCTGTTCCGCGGGCTGCTCACCGCGGTCGCCTTCGGCGGCGGCCTGCTGCTGGCGGTGATCTCCTTCACAGCGGTGACGCTCCTGGTCGGCCAGCCCTTCTACGAGTCCCTCGCCGAGCGGGTCGACGTCACCGAGGGCGGCGCGCCCGACGCCCCCGACGTCCCGCTGTGGCGGGAGCTGCTGCAGTCCGCCCGGGACAGCCTGCGGGTGCTGGTCCGGGTCGCCGCCTGGGGCATCCTGCTGTTCGCCGCAGGCTTCATCCCCTTCGTCGGCCAGACCGTCGTCCCCGCGATCGGCTTCTGCGTCTCCGGGTACTTCCTCGCCCTCGAACTCAGCGGGGTGGCCTTCCAGCGGCGTGAGGTCCCGTTGCGGATGCGGATGCGGATGCTGCGCGGGCGGATGGCGCTGACGCTGGGCTTCGGTGTGCCGTTGATCCTGTGTTTCCTGGTGCCGTTGGTGTCGGTGCTGCTCATGCCGGGTGCGGTGGCGGGTGCGACGCTTTTGGTGCGTGCGTTGATGCAGCCGCAGGAGGTGCCCGAGCCGCGGCCGGAGCCGGGTGCGCCGGTGGGGCGGCTGGACTTGGGCAAGCCGTAGCCGCCGGGGGCTCGGCGGCGGGGTGGCCTTCCAGCGGCGTGAGGTCCCGTTGCGGATGCGGATGCGGATGCTGCGCGGGCGGATGGCGCTGACGCTGGGCTTCGGTGTGCCGTTGATCCTGTGTTTCCTGGTGCCGTTGGTGTCGGTGCTGCTCATGCCGGGTGCGGTGGCGGGTGCGACGCTTTTGGTGCGTGCGTTGATGCAGCCGCAGGAGGTGCCCGAGCCGCGGCCGGAGCCGGGTGCGCCGGTGGGGCGGCTGGACTTGGGCAAGCCGTAGCCGCCGGGGGCGATCCGGAGGGAACCGTTCCGCACCTGCCGCGTGACTTATGCCCTGTGGACGAGCACGCGAGGGGGAGGCGCGCCATGGCGCAGCGCACCAACCAGTACGACGACAATCCGCAGAGCTACCGCACCTACTGGGAAGGCCGCGGCTACGAACACGACGCCGAGGTCGCCGCGTTGCGGCGGCTGCTCGAAGGGCGGCACTTCGGGCACGCGGCGGACGTCGGCGGCGGCTTCGGCCGGCTCGTGCCGGTGCTGCGGGAGTTCGCCGACCGGGTCACGCTGGTGGACGCCAGCCGCAAGCAGCTGGACGACGCGGAGGAGTTCCTCAGGGGGCTCGCGGGGGTGAGCATGCGGCTGATGAGCGCGGGAGGCCTCGGGCTGCACTCCGCGAGCGTCGACCTGGTCACCATGATCCGCGTCATGCACCACCTGCCCGACCCGGGGGCCGCGCTGACCGAGATCGCCAGGGTGCTGCGGCCGGGCGGCACCGCCGTCGTCGAGACCGCCAACCTCGCGCACGCCGCCAACCGGCTGCGCTACGCGGCGCACCGCCGGCGGGTGCCGCGGTCGCCGGTGGACATCCGCTCGGCGGAGAACCGCGAGCGCGACAGCATCCCGTTCGTCAACCACCACCCGCGCACGGTGGCCGCGCAGCTGGAGGCCGCGGGGCTGCGCGTGGAGCGCCGGCTGTCGGTGTCCAACCTGCGCAGCGCGCGGCTCAAGCGGGTGGTCCCGCACGCGACGCTGGTACGGGCCGAGGGGGCGCTGCAGTCCCCGCTGGCCCGCGTGGGGTTCGGGCCGAGCATCTTCTTCCTCGCCCGCAAGCCGGCGTAGCGCCCGGGACCCCTGGCGGAGCGGTGCCCCGGTGCGCCATGCTCCGGGCGGCCGACCCGCTACCCGACCGCCCGGAGGTTCCCCGCGATGCGCCTGCCGCTCCGCCCTGCCGTGCCCGCCGACGTGCCGCCGCCCACGGCGGAGGAACTGCGCCTGGAGCGGGCCGTGCCGCGGGAGATCCTGCGCCGCGGCGGCTTCGACACCGCGGCCCCGCGGTTCGCCCGGGCCCTGGCGGAGGCCCGCGACCCGGCCTCGGCCGCCCGGAGCGTGCGGCGGCACGGGCGCGCGCTGTGGCGGGCCGCGGTGGACCGGGCCCAGGGCCGCGGGGCGGTGGGCGGTGACCTGAGCCACGACGACGACCGGCCGCTGTACTGGGCCCGGCTCGCCCTCGGCGCGGAACTGCGCCGGTGGGAACCGGCGTTCGCGCTGCCCGCCGCCGGCCGTGTCGCGCTGGCGGCCCGGCTGGAGCGCGCCTCGCGCGGACAGGAGGCCGTCCGCCCGCCCCTGGCCGAGGGCGTGCGGCGCATCCTGCTGACCGGCTTCGACCCCTTCCGGCTGGACACCGACATACGCTGCAGCAATCCCTCCGGGGCTGCGGCGCTCGCCCTGGACGGCGTCACCCTCGCGACCGCCGCGGGCCCCGCCCGCGTCGAGACCGTCGTCTTCCCGGTGCGCTGGGGCGACTTCGCCGACGGCACGGTCGAAGCCGTCCTGTGCCCCCGGTTCCGGCCAGGCCCGCGCCGGGTCGACCTGTTCGCGACCGTCAGCCAGGGCCGGGACGGACGCTTCGACCTCGAACGCTTCAACGGCGCCTGGCGCGGCGGCCATCCCGACAACACCGGCCTGTCCGTCACCGGCCCGGTCCCGGTCCCGGTGGCCGCCGCCGACCGGCAGCCGCAGTGGACGGCGTCCACGCTGCCGTACGCGGCGCTCGCCGCCGCCGGCACCGGCCCCTTCCCGGTGCACGACCGCACCACCGTCACCGAGGTCCCCGCCGGGGCGACCGACCCCGTCACCCGTGACGGCGGCCCGACCTCCGGCTCCGCGGCCCGCGCCGGGGGCGGCGGCGACTACCTCTCCAACGAGATCGCCTACCGGGCCACCCTGCTGCGGGACAGGCTCGCGCTGCCCGCCCCGGGCGGCCATGTCCACACCCCGGTGCTGCACTTCGGCCCCGGCAACACCGACCCGGCCACCGGCACGGTCACCGACCCCGCCTTCGTCGCCCAGCGGCTCGCGGTCACCGCCCAGATCCGTGCCCTCCTCGTCGCGGCCGCGGGCACGCTCGGCTGAGGAGAGGTGAAGGACAGGGGCCGCACGCGGACCCGGGTGCTCGACCATGTCCCGGCCGGGGACGTGAAGCTCGTCGCGCCGGCCGCCGCGGGCCGGATCACCACCGTCGCCGTGGGCCTGCGCGGTCAGGGGAGGCGATGACTGAACGGAAGCCCCGCCGGGCCCGTATGAGACCGGGGACGGCCGCAAGATAGCCGAACCGTGCACCACTTGTCCCGTAAACCCCACACATGTACCAGATGTGAGGAATATGCGAAAAGGTGGTGCAGGCAAGGGGAAGCGGGCCGCCGCGGCGTGGCCCCCGTGATCGAGGGAGGTTCTGCCGTGACCGTCGCAGTCGGCGCCACCGGTAATGCCACCGAGTTGTTCCGCGCCAACACCGCGCACAGTCCCTCGTACTTCGCGCTGCGCCGCGCCGCCGGCGGCCTGTCGTCCTCCGACGCAGGACACGACATCGTCGACTTCTGCATCCCGTGCAACCCCTACTTCCCGAGCCCGGCCATGTACGACAAGCTCCAGGAGTCGATGCGGGACATCCTCACGTACTACCCGAGCAGCACGGACGTCATCACCAACGAGCTGTGCTCGCTGCTCGGCCTCAACCCGCAGACCGTGGCCATGGGCAACGGCTCGACCGAGCTGATCACCTGGATCGACCACCTGCTGGTCCGCGAGAGCCTGGCCGTCCCCATACCGACCTTCGGCCGCTGGACCGACCAGCCCATGGAGACCGGCAAGCGCGTCGACATGTTCCTCCTCCCGGAGGCCGCCGGATTCGCCCTCGATCCGGCGGCCTTCGTCTCGTTCGTCCGCGCACGGGGTTCGCGTACGGCCGTGATCTGCAACCCCAACAACCCCGACGGCGGCTTCCTCCCCAAGCACGCCGTCGTCGCGCTCATGGACGCCCTGTCCGACCTCGACCTCGTCGTGATCGACGAGTCCTTCCTCGACTTCACCGACGCCGAGGCCTGGCCGAGCGTCGCCGGCGAGGCCGTCCTGCGGCCCAACGTGATCGTCCTGCGCAGCCTCGGCAAGAACTTCGGCCTGCACGGCATCCGCTTCGGCTACCTCGTCGCCAACCCCGCGCTGGCCGGGAAGGTCCGCCGCATGCTGCCCAAGTGGAACCTCAACTCCTTCGCGGAGGCGGTGGTCTTCATGCTCAAGGACCACCGCGAGGAGTACGCGCAGAGCCTGCGCCTGGTCTCCCGCGACCGGCAGGAGATGACCTGGCAGCTCGCGGCCCTGCCGGGGCTGACCGTCTACCCGTCCCAGGGCAACTTCGTCTTCGTCAAGCTCCCCGACGGCGTCGACGGCGCCGTGCTGCGCGACCGGCTGCTGGCCGAGCACGGGGTGCTGGTCCGCGAATGCGGCAACAAGCTGGGCAGCAGCAGCCGTTTCATGCGGCTCGTGGTCCGGCCGCAGGCCGACGTGCAGCGGCTGCTGACCGGGCTGAGCACGGTGCTGTACGGCAGCACCTGGTACGCGGCGCCCGCGCCCACGCCCGCGGCGGCTGCCGCGCCCGTCCAGGAGCAGCCCCCGCAGCCCGCTCCGCAGCAGCTGCCGCAGATCCAGCCCGCGCCGCCCGTACAGCCCGCCATGCCGCCGGTGCAGCCGCTCCCGCAGATCCAGCAGGCCCCGCCGCCCCAGCCGATGTACGAGCAGCCCGTGGGGCCGCCGCCGATGCCGCCGCAGCCGGTCTACGAGTTCAGGCCCGAGCCACAGCAGCAGCCGGTCTACGAATTCAGGCCCGAGCCACAGCAGCAGTCGCAGCAGCAGCCTCAGGTGCCGCCTCAGACGCAGCCCCAGCCGCGCCCCCAGGCGCCCGCTCCGGACACGTACCCCGCGCTGACCGCCGAGGTCCCGCCGGCCTTCGCTTCGGCGCCGCCCGGCACCCCGCGGCCGGCGCTGTACTGGCAGGACGCCTCCTGACGCACCGCGCCCGCGCGGGCCGGTGAGCGACCGGACCGCGCGGGCGCAGGGTCACCTGGCCGCCCGGAACGAGCGGCTGTCCAGGGTCTTCCACTCCCCGCACGAGCTCTGCTTGCCCTGGGTCTCCCGGATGACGCAGTGCGTCTCGACCACCCGGCCGTCCCGGGTGATCGCCTTGACCCACACCCCGGAGCCGACGGAGGTCACCGTGGCGCCGCAGACGCCGCGCGGGTAGCCGCGGTTGCCGCTGAGGGAGTGCCAGACGAAGGGCCCGCGGGGAAGGGTGCGACCGCCGATGAAGACCCGGCCCTCGAACACCGCGACGGAGATCTCCTGGTCGCCCTTGCGGAGGGTGGAGTCGATGCTGACGCAGGATCCGTCACGGCCGTCGCGGCCGTCGCCGCGGTCGTTCCGGGGCCCGTCGTCCCGGCCGTTCCCTCGCTCGTCCTCGCGGCCGTCCCCGCGGTTCCCGCCCTGGTCGTCGCGGCGCTGCTGCTCGCGCTCGTCGCCGCGTTGATCGCCGCGGTCGTCCCGGCGCTCGTCGTTCCCGCCGTTCCCGTCGCCCCGGTCGTCCCGGCGCTCGTCGGCGCGCTCGTCGTCGCCCTCGCCCCGGTCGTTGTCGCCCCGGTCGGTCTCCCGGCCGCCGCGCTGGTCCCCGCCGTCCTCGCCGTCCTCGCGACCGCCCTCGTCACGGGCCTCCTCGTCGCGGCCGCCGTCCTCGCCCTCCTCCTCGTCGTCGTCCGCGGCGACGCTGCGCGTGCCGGGCGGCCGGGGGTCGGCCACGGCCGCCGTCGTGCCGGCCGCGGTGGTCACGGCGCCGGGGGTCGTGGCGAGCACGGGCGCCGACACCGCGGCCGCGGCGACGGCGAGCGGCACGACCACACCGGTCAGCCGTCCGTACCGCCGGGACCTGCGCGACGGCGGCCTGCCGTCAGGACTCATGGGGGACTCCCTCGTCGAGTGCGAAAGCGCGGGGCTTGAACGACGGGATGCGTACCCGTCTGCGCGCCGACTCTCCGCCGGAGTCATTCCGGTGGCCCAGAACATCCCCGTACGGCCGACGGGGGTTCACCCGGTGCCGGTCCCGAAGTCGACAGGCGGGGGCGGCCGGGAGAGAATCCCGGCCGCCCCCGCCTGCGGGGAGGACTGCGCCGCTCAGTGGGTGCCGAAGGAGTGCACGGTGGTGGAGCGGTAGGTCTGTCCCGGCCGCAGGACCGTCGACGGGAACGAGGGCTGGTTGGGGGAGTCCGGGAAGTGCTGGGTCTCCAGGCAGAAGCCGTCGCCCTGCCGGTAGACCCGGCCCGAGGAACCGGCGAACGCCCCGGTCAGGAAGTTGCCCGTGTAGAACTGCACACCGGGCTCGGTGGTGGCGATCCGCATGACCCGGCCGGAGACGGGCTCGGTGACCGTCACGATGTGCTCGGGCGCGGCGGTGCGGCCCTTGTCGAGCACGAAGTTGTGGTCGATGCCCTGCCCGTACAGGACCTGCTGGTGCGCGGAGCGGATGTCGCGGCCGATCGCCTTCGCGGAGCGGAAGTCGAACGGGGTGCCCGCGACGGGCGCCAGCTCACCGGTGGGGATCAGGGTGGAGCCGACCGGGGTGTAGCGGCGGGCGGCGATCTGGACCTCGTGGTCGTAGATGCCGCCGTCGCCCTCACCACGCAGGTTGAAGTACGTGTGGTTGGTGAGGTTGACGACCGTCGCCTTGTCGGTGGTGGCGGTGTAGTCGATCCGCCACCGCGCGTCGGCCGTCAGGGTGTAGACGACCTTGACCTTCAGCGTGCCCGGGTAGCCCATCTCGCCGTCCGCGCTGGTGTAGCGCAGCACCAGACCGGCGTCCGAGCCCGCCTTGAAGCCCTCGACCTCCCAGACCCGCTTGTCGAAGCCCCGGTCGCCGCCGTGCAGGCTGTTCGGTCCGTCGTTGACGGGCAGCTGGTAGGTGTGCCCGTCCAGGGTGAACTTCCCGCCCGCGATGCGGTTGCCGTAGCGACCGATCAACGCGCCGAAGTACGGGCTGTTCGCCACGTAGCCGGCGATGTCGTCGAATCCGAGGGACACGTTGACGCGGCGCCCGCGCCGGTCGGGCAGCTCCAGGGTCTGGACGACGCCGCCGTACGAGAGCACCTTGAGGGTGATCCCGCCGTTGCTGACCGTCCAGATGTCGACCTTGGTGCCGTCCTCCAAGGTCCCGAAGTGTTCCTTGCTCACCTTGCTCCCGCCTGCGGGCCTGTGCCGGGCGTCGGCGGTCTGCCCCGCCGTGCCGGCCTTTCCGGCCGCCCAGGCGCTCGTCCCGCTGATCGCGGGCGCGACCGCCCCGAGCGCCGCGCCCGCGATCAATGTACGTCTGTTCACTTGCGGCTCCTTCGATAGGTAGCTGCTTTACGAACCGACCTTGCGCTTGTTCCAGACGTCGAAGCCGACCGCGGCCAGGAGCACCAGACCCTTGATGACCTGCTGGTAGTCCGTGCCGATGCCGACGAGCGACATCCCGTTGTTGAGCACCCCGAGCACCAGGCCGCCGATGATGGCGCCCAGCACGGTGCCGACGCCGCCGGTGGCGGAGGCGCCGCCGATGAAGGCGGCCGCGATGGCCTCGAGCTCGAAGTTGATTCCGGCCTGCGGGACACCGGCGTTGAGCCGTGCCGCGTAGACCACGCCCGCGAGCGCCGCGAGCACGCCCATGTTCACGAAGACCAGGAAGACGACCCGCTTGTCCTTGACGCCGGAGAGCTTCGCCGCCGCCTGGTTGCCGCCGAGCGCGTACACGTGGCGGCCGATCACCGCGTTGCGCATCACGAAGCCGAAGACGATGAGCAGCCCGGCCAGGATGAGCAGCACGATCGGCACGCCGTGGTAGCTGGCCAGCGTCATGGTGAAGGCGACGACGCAGGCGACGATGGCGAGCAGCTTCAGCAGGAAGAAGTTGCGCGGCAGCACGTCCAGGTCGTACGCGAGCTGCTGGCGGCGGTCGCGGATCTCCTGGACGACGGCGATGGCGATCACCACGAGACCGATGAGCAGGGTCAGGTTGTGGTAGTTGGTGTGCGGCCCGACCTCGGGCAGGAAGCCGTTGCCGATCTTCTGGAAGCCGCGCGGGAAGGGCGAGATGGACTGGCCCTCCAGGAAGATCTGCGTGCCGCCGCGGAAGAGCAGCATGCCGGCCAGGGTCACGATGAACGACGGGATCCCGACGTACGCGATGAAGTAGCCCTGCCAGGCACCGGCGACCGCGCCGATGAGCAGGCAGGCGACCAGGGCGAGCGGCCACGAGACGTGGTGGTGGATGATCATCACTGCGCCGGCCGCGCTGACGAAGGCCGCGAGCGAGCCGACGGACAGGTCGATGTGGCCGGCGATGATCACGACCATCATGCCGATCGCCAGGATCAGGATGTAGCTGTTCTGGCCGATGAGGTTGGTGACGTTCTGCGGTTTGAGCAGGATGCCGCCGGACCATATCTGGAAAAGCGCCGCGATCAGCACCAGCGCGATGATCATGCCGTACTGGCGCATGTTGCGCCGGGCCGCCTGCAGCAGGAGGCCGGCGGCTCCGGCCGCCGCGCCGCCGCCCTCGGCGGCCGTTGCCGCGCCCCCGGCGGGCGGCGGAGGAGTCTTGTCGGTCTTCACCGGGCTGCCCATCTCAGTTACCTCGGTCCATGGTCATGTGGCGCATCAGCACTTCCTGGGTCGCGCTCTCGCGCGGGATCTCCCCGGTCAGCCGGCCCGCGGACATCGTGTAGATGCGGTCGCACATGCCGAGCAGCTCCGGCAGTTCGGAGGAGATGAAGACGACGGCCTTGCCCTGGGCCGCCAGGTCGTTGATGACCGTGTAGATCTCGTACTTGGCCCCGACGTCGATGCCCCGGGTGGGCTCGTCGAGGATGAGGACCTCCGGCCCGGCGAAGATCCACTTGCTGAGGACGACCTTCTGCTGGTTGCCGCCGCTCAGCTTGCCCGTGGTCTCGAAGACCGTCGGGGTCTTGATGTTCATCGTGGAGCGGAAGGACTCCGCGACCCGGGCCTCCTCGTGCTGGTTGACGACGCCGCGCTTGGCGACCTTGGACAGGGCGCTGAGCGAGATGTTGCGGCTGATGTCGTCGATGAGGTTCAGCCCGTAGTGCTTGCGGTCCTCGGTGACGTACGCGATGCCGTGGCCCACCGCCTCCGGGACGGTGCGGGTGCGGATCTCCTTGCCGTGCAGGTAGACCCGGCCGCTGATGCCACGGCCGTAGGAGCGGCCGAAGACGCTCATGGCCAGTTCGGTGCGGCCGGCCCCCATCAGCCCGGCGATGCCCACGATCTCGCCGCGCCGGACGTCGAGGGAGACCCCGTCGACGACCTTGCGCTGCTGGTCGATCGGGTGGTGCACGGTCCAGTCCTCGACGGCGAAGGCCACCTCGCCGATCTCCGGCTCCCGCTCGGGGAAGCGGTGGTCGAGGTCGCGGCCCACCATGCCGCGGATGATCCGCTCCTCGGTGACGGTGCTGTGGCCGTCCTCGTCGGTGGCCTTCATGTCGAGCGTCTCGATGGTCCGCCCGTCGCGCAGGATCGTGATGGAGTCGGCGACCCTGGCGATCTCGTTGAGCTTGTGCGAGATGATGATGCAGGAGATGCCGTGCTCCTTGAACTCCATGATGAGGTCAAGGAGCTTGCGGCTGTCCTCGTCGTTCAGGGCGGCGGTCGGCTCGTCCAGGATGAGGAGCTTGACCTCCTTGGACAGCGCCTTGGCGATCTCGACGAGCTGCTGCTTGCCCACGCCGATGTCCGCCACGCGGGTGGTGGGCCCGTCGGTGAGCCCGACCCGCTTGAGCAGCCGGCCCGCGTGCCGCAGCGTCTCGTTCCAGCTGATGACACCGCGGGTGGAGTGCTCGTTGCCGAGGAAGATGTTCTCGGCGATGGACAGGTACGGCACCAGGGCGAGCTCCTGGTGGATGATCACGATGCCGCGCTGCTCGCTCGCGCGGATGTCGCGGAACTCGCAGGTCTCACCCTGGAAGAGGATCTCCCCTTCGTAACTGCCGTGCGGGTAGACCCCGCTGAGCACCTTCATCAGGGTCGACTTGCCCGCACCGTTCTCACCGCAGATGGCGTGGACCTCGCCCTCGGCGACAGTCAAGGTGACGTCGGAGAGCGCCTTGACCCCTGGGAAGGTCTTGGTGATGGAGCGCATTTCGAGGACGGGTCCGGCCATTCCTGCTTTCCGTTCTCCTCGGGTGGTGGGAAGTGACGATCGTCGGTCGCGGTCCGGCTCAGGGACTACTGGAGCTCGGACTCCTTGATGTAGCCGGAGTCGACGACGACCTCCTTGTAGTTCGACTTGTCGACGCTCACCGGCGGCAGCAGGTAGGTCGGGACGACCTTGGTGCCGTTGTTGTAGGTCTTGGAGTCGTTGGTCTCCGGCTTGCCGCCGGTCAGCACCGCGTTGCCCATCTGGACGGCGACCTTGGCCAGTTCGCGGGTGTCCTTGTAGACGGTCTGGGCCTGCTCGCCCGCGATGATCGACTTGATCGAGGCGACCTCGGCGTCCTGACCGGTGACGATCGGGAGCGGCTTCTTGCCGGTGCCGTAGCTCACGCTCTTGAGCGCCGAGATGACGCCGCGGGAGATGCCGTCGTACGGGGAGAGCACCGCGTCCACGTCGTCGGAGGTGTACGACTTGCTGAGCAGGTCGTCCATGCGGGCCTGGGCGGTGGCGCCGTCCCAGCGCAGGGTGGTGACCTGGTTGAGCTCGGTCTGGCCGCTCTTGACCACCAGCTGCTTCTTGTCGATGTACGGCTTGAGGGTGTCCATCGCGCCGTTGAAGAAGTACTTGGTGTTGTTGTCGTCGGGCGAGCCGGCGAAGAGCTCGATGTTGAAGGGGCCCTTCTTGCTGCCGTCCTTCAGGCCCAGCTTCTCGAGGATGTAACCGGCCTGGAGCTGGCCGACCTTGTAGTTGTCGAACGTCGCGTAGTAGTCGACGTTCGCCGAGCCCAGGATGAGGCGGTCGTAGGAGATCACCTTGATGCCCGCGTCGTGGGCCTGCTGCAGCACGTCGCTGAGGGCCGAGCCGTCGATGGCGGCGATGACCAGCAGCTTGTCGCCCTTGGTGATCATGTTCTGGATCTGGGCGACCTGGTTCTCGACCTTGTCGTCGCCGTACTGCAGGTCGGTCTTGTAGCCCTGGGCCTGGAACTGCTTGACCATGTTGTCGCCGTCGGCGATCCAGCGCTCCGAGGACTTGGTGGGCATGGCGATGCCGATGGTGCCGCCCTTTCCACCGTCCTTGTCGCCGCCGCCTCCGGTGTTGTCGCTCTGCCCGCAGGCGGTCGCGGTGGCCCCGAGGGCGAGGGTGGCTATCAGCGCGGCTGTGGTGCGCAGACGTGCGGCTCTGGCGATGCGCATGGCTGATCAGATCCTTTCGGCGGCCAGGCGGGGGTCGGTCGCCTGGTCCGGGTCGGTCGCGATGTCCAACGGGAAGCGGTGGAGCGGACCCGGCTGCCGCGCGCCCAGCGGGGAGAGCCCGCCGTCCGCGCCCAGCCGGGAGAGCAGGTCGAGCACAAGGCGGCCGCGCCGGACCCGCTCGCGGGCGGTCGTCAGGGCGACCTCCCGCAGCTGACGTCCGTACGGGTAGATGCCGGGGGCCTTGCTCAGCCCGAACTTGAGGTAGATCGGCGCGCCGCGGCGGATCAGCTCCGCCGCGTCGTAGAGCCGGACGAAGCCGCCGAGGTCGTCCGGGGCCTCGATGTAGAAGTCCATCGGCGCCCGGCTGACCCGGCGGATCTCGGTGATCTGCTGGAGGGTCAGGTCGGAGGGGATGTTGATGGAGTCGGCGCCCAGCCGCTCCCACACCGCGTAACCCGCCGGGTTGACCGGGCCGACCAGCGCCGAGACCTTGAAGGTGGTGTCGGCCGGCAGCAGGCCCTGCGCGCGCAGCTGGTGCAGCAGCCACAGCACGCCCTCGTCGGCGACGAGCAGGCAGCGCACGCCCAGGGCGGCGGCGCGCAGCGCGTCCTCGACGCAGCCGGCCACCTGGTCGTGGCCGCGGGCGCGCAGGCCCCCGCCGCGGGAGTCGGTGCGGGTGGCGGCGCCGATGTCCCAGGTGCCGCGGGGACCGGTGAACAGGCAGAGCTCGACGTCCCGTTCGGCGCAGGCGGTCACCATCTCGGTGATCTCCGCGTCCGTCAGCATCCAGATGCCGCTGCCCTGGCTGATCCGGTGCACCGGCACCTCCAGCCGCTCGCTCTCCTCCAGCACGGTGGCCAGCGCCTCCGGGCCCTCCACGGAGGGGATCTCGGTGCGCCAGCTGCCCCCGTCGGGGAAGGAGTGCGGGGAGGCGTCGGCAGGGTCGTCCGCCGGCGCGCCGTGACCGAGGAGGGTGAGCGCGTACTGACCCGGGTGTCGGGGACCGCCTGTGGTGCCGGCCGTGCCGGGGCTCGGGGTGGGTGCGTCGGTCACGGTGCTCCTTCGTTCTCGCCGTTCGACATATCGGACGACGTTCGGTTCATTGGGTATGGGTGGGCACGGATGGGACATCGGGTGTCCGCCGCGCACGGAGCGGTCACGGACGCAGCAGCACCTTCCCCACCTTCGGATCCCTGTTCCCCAGCAGTCCGAGGGCGTCGGCGTACTCCTCCAGCGGCAGGTCGTGCGTGATCAGCGGCGCCGGGTCCAGGATCCCGGCGTCGAAGGCCCGTACGGTGTGGGCCCAGGCGGCGGGCGGCGCCCCGAAGACCGTGTGCACGGTCAGCTGGCGCACCACCAGGTCGGTGGGGTCGAGCCCGAGCGCTCCCGGCGCGGGGATGCCGGTCAGCGCCAGCCGCCCGCCGCGGCGCAGCAGCCCCGCCGACACGCGGGCCGCGGAGGCGGAGCCGGCGGCCTCGACCACCAGGTCGTACCGCCCGTCCTCAGCGGCCAGTTCACCGGCCGTGCGGAAGCGCGTGGCGCCGAAGGAGGCGGCCAGCTCCTCCCGGTCCCGGCCGGTTCCCACCACCAGCAGCTCCGCCGGCGACACCGCGGCCAGGAACTGCACCGCCAGCATGCCGAGCGTGCCGGTGCCGACGACCGCCACCCGCTCGCCCGGCGCGGCCGGGGCCTTCAGCAGCGCCGCCGCCACGCACGCGGCCGGCTCCAGGAGCACGGCGGTGCGCAGGTCGGCCGCGTCGTCCAGGACGTGCAGCAGCCGGGCCGGCAGCGTCAGGGTGTCCGCCATGGCACCGGGCTGCGTGAAGCCGGTCTCCTCGTACGGCGCGCTGCACAGCGTGGTCTCCCCGGCGTGACAGCGCTCGCAGACCTGGCAGTTGCGGAAGCCCTCGCCGACGACCTTCCGGCCCACCAGGCCGGCGGTCACCCCGGCGCCGACCGCCTCCACCGTGCCGGACCACTCGTGGCCGGGGGTGACGGGGTAGCGGACGTAGCCCTCGGGGCGGGTGCCGGCGTGCACCTCCCGGTCGCTGCCGCAGATGCCCGCGGCGTGGACGCGGACCAGCGCCTCGCCCGGACCGGGCGCGACCGGTCCGGCCGGCACGATCCGGTGCCGGCCGGGTCCGTCGAGGACGACGGCGCGGGGGGTGTGGACGGTCACTTGGCGCCCTTCGGCTTGCGGCGCTCCCAGCCCTCGGCCCACAGGTCGAAGCGGGCCTGCTGCTGGGGGAACTCGGCGGCGGCGTCGACGTCGAGCTCGACACCGAGGCCCGGCGCGTCCGACAGCGTGAAGTACCCGTCCTCGCCGACCACGGGGGCGCCCTTGACGACCTTCTTGATCTCGGAGTCCGCGAAGTCGTTGAAGTGCTCGAGGATCTTGAAGTTGGGGGTGCACCCGGCGAGCTGGAGGCTCGCGGCGGTGAGCACGGAGCCGCCGACGTTGTGTGGGGCGACCAGCACGTAGTGGGTCTCCGCGGTGGCGGCCAGCTTGCGGACCTCGTTGATGCCGCCGATGTGCCCCAGGTCGGGCTGGATGATGTCGGCGGCCTGGAGCTCGAACAGCTCGCGGAACTCGTAGCGGTCGTGGATGCGTTCACCCGTGGCGATCGGCAGATCGGTGTGGGCGGCCACCTTCGCCAGGGCCTTGAGGTTCTCCGGCGGCACCGGCTCCTCGATCCAGCTCGGCTTGAAGGGCGCCAGCTCGTTGGCGACGCGGATCGCGGTCGCCGGGCTGAACCGCCCGTGCATCTCCACCAGCAGCTCGGTCTCGGGGCCGATCGCGTCGCGCACGGCCTCGATGAGGGAGACGGAGTAGGCGGTGGCCGCGTGGTCCAGCTCGAAGTGGCCGGTGCCGAAGGGGTCGATCTTCAGCGCGCGGTAGCCGCGGTCCACCACGGCGCGGGCGGCCTTGTGGTAGGCCTCCGGGGTGCGCTCGGTGGTGTACCAGCCGTTGGCGTACGCCTTGACCTTCTCGTTCACCTTGCCGCCGAGCAGCTGCCACACGGGGACGCCCAGCGCCTTGCCCTTGATGTCCCAGCAGGCCATCTCGATGACGGCGATGCCGGACATGACGATCTCTCCGGCCCGCCCGTAGTCGCCGTACTTCATCCGGCGGACCAGGTCCTCCACCGCGAAGGGGTCGGAACCGGATATGTGGTTGGCCTCCGCCTCGCGGAGGTAGCCGAGCAACGCGTCGGTGTGGCCGAGCATGCGGGTCTCGCCGACGCCCGTGAGCCCCTCGTCGGTGTGGACGAGCACGTAGGTGAGATTCCGCCAGGGAGTACCGACCACATGGGTGCTGATGCCGGTGATGCGCACGGGAAGCCGCCCCTTTTAGGGTGTCGTTCGAGATTTCGTCACACGTTCGAAATGTTGAAGGGAACGTAGTTACGGGCTCCCGGCGGTGTCAATGGGTGTGCCGGGCAGGTGTCGGCGATGTTGCCGAAGTGAGTCCGTACGCCCGTCACGCGTGCCGTCCCGTGTCCGAAACCCCGGACGAACGGCCGGGTCCGGCGCGGCTAGCCGCCGGCCGGGTCCGGTCCGAAGGCCGCGGCGTAGACCAGCCCCGCGAGCTTGGCCTGTCCCTCGGCGCTGGGGTGGAACCAGTCCCAGGGACTGAGTTCCTTCTGGGTGAAGCGGTAGTCGAAGACCATGCCGCCGTCGTAGCGGCAGCGCTCGTGGCGCGCGCACTCCTGCCGCAGCACGTCGTTGTACGCCATCACCCTTTCGCGTACGGTCTGCCGCCGTTCGCGGGCGGCCGTGCTCATCGACTGTGCGTCGGACAGCATCGACGGGCACAGGCCCAGCTTCCAGATCTGCCGTCCCAGCACGTTCTGCCGGCCGACGTCCCACAGGCGCATCAGGTCGGGCACGCTCGCGACGAAGACCTGGGCCTTCGGCAGCTTGCTGTCGAGGGTGCGCAGGGCGGCGGAGAAATCCTTGCGGTACTCGGCCACCGGGGTCATGCGGTCGATGCTGCGCGCGCACGCGTCGTTGGCCCCCATCAGGATCGTCACCTGCTGCGGTCGCAGCGCGACCGCCTTCTTGGCCTGCTCCGGCAGGTCGTGCATCCGGGCGCCGCTGGCCGCCAGGTTCCAGCTCTCGGTGGCCGGCCGGTTCAGCACCCGGGTGGCCACGCTCTTCACGGAGCTGCGGCTGCCGGTCGCCCAGGACAGGTCCGGACAGTCCGTCAGGATCCCGCAGGCGTCGAAGGCGCGGGTGATGGAGTCGCCGAGCGCGGCCAGGGAGGCGGGCGTGGTGTCCCACACCTGCGCGGGGCGCTTCGCCGTGCCCGCCCGCCCGGCGGCACCGGCCTCGGTGCTCCCGGGGCCGCCGGTGGCCGAGCAGCCGGCCGCGAGTGCCGTCGTGAGCAGTGTGACCAGCGCGATCAGGGCGCCGCTGACCCCGCGCGGGAGCGACTGGCGCATCCGTTCTCCCTCGGACGAGTGGTGACTTCTCGCTGATCCCGACAGTACGTCACTCCTCGCCTGACGCAGCGCGGTAGCTTTTTCCCTGACAGGTGGTGCGAAAGAGGTGATCAGAGGTCAGATCTTGTCTCATTCGTTATGATTAGTGCAGAATGTCCACTGCTGTCCCGGATGGCTCGGTTATGGGCATGAGGCCGCTGGGGAAGGCGTACCTCGTCCCACACTGGAGGTCCCGGTGACGACACGTGGAGTTCTGTACGTGCACTCCGCGCCACGCGCGCTCTGCCCGCACGTCGAGTGGGCCGTCGCGGGCGTGCTCGGCGTGCGCGTGAACCTGGACTGGATCCGCCAGCCAGCCTCTCCCGGCACCTGGCGGGCCGAGTTCTCCTGGCAGGCGGAACCCGGCACCGCCTCCAAGCTGGCGTCCGCGCTGCGCGGCTGGCATCTGCTGCGCTTCGAGGTCACGGCGGAGCCGTGTGCCACCGCCGAGGGGGAGCGCTACAGCAGCACGCCCGAACTCGGCATCTTCCACGCCGTCACCGGCATCCACGGGGACATCCTCATCCCCGAGGACCGGCTGCGCGCCGCGCTCGCCCGCGCCCGCAAGGGCGAGGCCGACCTGGAGACGGAAGTCGCCAAGCTGCTCGGCAAGCCGTGGGACGACGAGTTGGAGCCCTTCCGCTACGCGGGTGAGGGCGCCCCCGTGCGCTGGCTGCATCAGGTCGTCTGACGCTCCGCCATCCGCCGCGGTGCCGCGGCGCCCTCCGGCGCCGGCGGCTCGTCGCCCGCGCGCGCCGCGGCGCCCGGCCACCACACCTTCGGGCCGATGTCCCGTACCAGCGCGGGCAGCAGCAGCGAGCGCACCAGCAGGGTGTCCAGCAGCACCCCGAAGGCCACGATGAAGGCGATCTGCGCCAGGAAGGCCAGGGGGATCACGCCGAGCGCCGCGAAGGTGGCGGCGAGCACCACGCCCGCCGAGGTGATCACCCCTCCGGTGGCGGTCAGCCCGCGCAGGACGCCCTGCCGCGTGCCGTGACGCAGCGTCTCCTCGCGGACCCGCGTCATCAGGAAGATGTTGTAGTCCACCCCGAGGGCGACCAGGAAGACGAAGCCGTACAGCGGCACCGAGGCGTCCGTCGCCGAGAAGCCGAACGCATGGCGGAAGACCAGCGCCGACACGCCCAGGGTGGCGGCGAAGTTGAGCGCCACCGTGGCGACCATGAGCAGCGGCAGCAGCAGGCTGCGCAGCAGCGCGGCCAGGATCACCAGGATGATCGCGAGGACGACGGGGACGACGAGCGTGCGGTCGCGCTCCGCGGTCCGCTGGGTGTCCACCTGCTGGGCCGTGTAGCCGCCGACCACCGCGTCCGCGCCGGGTACCGCGTGCACGGCCGTGCGCAGCCGCTGCACCGTGGCCTTGGCGGCGTCGCTGTCGGCGGCGTCCTTCAGCGTCACCTCCAGCAGGACCCGGCCGCCGGCGACGAGCGGCTCGCCCCCGCCGGGCCGGCCGGCGGCGGTGAGCGGGGCGACGGAGTCGACGCCGTCGGTGCCGGCCGCGGCCCGGGTGACCGGGTCGAGCCGCTCCGCCTCCGCGATGACCACGGCCGGGTTCCCCGCACCGCCGGGGAAGTGCTCGCCGAGGACGCGCTGGGCGGTCACCGAGGGCGCCTGGTGGACGAAGATCTCGTCCAGCGGCACACCCCGGGCGGTCAGCGCGGGGGAGAAGGCGGCACAGCCCACCAGCAGCGCCAGGCTCGCGGCCCCCACCCGGCGCGGCGTGCGGTCCACGAGGGCCGCGATCCGCCGCCACACGCCCTCCCCCTCCGGACGCCTGTCCCGCGGCCGGGCGGGCCAGTAGGCGGCCCGGCCGAGCAGCAGCAGTGCCGCCGGCAGGAAGGTCAGGCTGCTTGCGACGGCGCAGACGATGCCGACGGCGCCGACCGGGCCCAGGGCCCGGTTGTTGGTGAGGTCACTGGCCAGCAGGGCGAGCAGGCCGAGGGCCACGGTGGCCGCGCTCGCCACGATCGCCCCGGCCGAGCGGCGCAGCGCGGCGCGCATCGCCGCGAACCGGTCGCCGCGGACCGCGAGTTCCTCCCGGAAGCGGGCGGCGAGCAGCAGGGCGTAGTCGGTGGCCGCGCCGATGACGAGGATCGACAGGATGCCCTGGACCTGGCCGTCGACCCGGACGACGCCGTGGTCCGCCAGCACGTACACCACGCCGCAGGCCAGGCCGAGCGAGAAGACCGAGCCGACGATGATGACCAGGGGCAGCAGCAGCGCGCGGTAGACCAGCAGCAGGATCGCCAGCACGACGCCGAGCGCGGTGAACAGCAGCAGTCCGTCGATGCCCGCGAAGGCCTCGCCCAGGTCGGCCTGCGAGGCCGCGGGCCCGGCGACGTGGGCGGTGGTCCCCGGGACCCGGGCCGCGGTGCCCTGAATCCGGCCGACGGCGTCCCCGACGTCCCGGCCGAGGTCGGGGCGGAGCTGCACGACGCCCTGCAGGGCCCGCCCGTCGCCGGAGCGCAGCGCGGGGGAGGGGCGCCCGGTGACCCCCTCGGTGCCGGCGAGCGAGGCCAGCGCCGCCGTGGCGGCCTGCTGCTGGGCGTCGGTCACGCGGCCGCGGTCGGCGGTCCAGACGACGATCGCCGGTACGGTCCCGTTCCGGCTGAAGGCCGTCCGTTCGGTGACGGCCTTCGTCGACTCGGCGCTGCGCGGCAGGAAGGCCGCCTGGTCGTTGGTGGAGACCTCGCCGAGCCTGCCCGCGTAGGGGCCGAGTGTGCCCCCGACGCCCAGCCAGGCGACCAGCATTACCACGGGCAGCAGCCATCGGACGGCGCGCGGCAGGGATGTCATCGCTCTCTCCCGTGGGATGTGGAACGGGGGACTGCCCCCGTGCGGAAGGATGTATCTCAGCTATTGAGTATCTTAATCATCGAGATTATCTACGATGGAGGTGTGCCCGACAACTTCCAGGACGAGTCCCCGACCGGGCTGCAGGCCTTCGCCGTGCAGCTGCGCAGGATGAACGGCGAGTTCAACCGCATCGCGCAGGACTTCGCGCAGAGCCAGAAGCTGCACCACACCGACGTGCAGGCGCTGGTCGCGATCCTGGACGGTGACGGCCACGGCGGGGCCATGACCCCCGGTCTGCTGCGCGAACGCCTCAATCTGACCTCCGGTGCCGTCACCGCCTGCCTGGACCGGCTGGAACGCGCCGGCCACGTCCGCCGCACCCGTGACGCCGCCGACCGCCGCGTGGTCCATCTGCACTACGCCCCGCGGGGAATGGAGGTGGCGCGGGAGTTCTTCCGCCCGCTCGCCCGGGGCACGGACGCGGCGCGCGCCCGCTTCACCGAGGACGAACTCGTCGTCGTGATGCGCTTCCTGGCCGCGATGAACGACGAGCTGACCGCCCTGCGCGCCCCCGTCCCGGACTGAGCCCGCGTCCGTCACGGCCCCGCGCGGCCCTCCGCTACGGACCCGCCGCGCCCGCCCGGGCCGCGGCGGCTATGTTGCGCGCCATGCCGCCGAAGACCACGGAGTGGAACGGCGAGACGCTCCACCAGTACGCGTGCCCCGCCAGCCCGCGCGGATGGAACAGCGCCCGCTGCCCGTAGACGGTGCGCCCGGCACCGTCCCGTCCGGACGTCAGCTCCAGCCAGGCCATGCCCGGCAGCCGCATCTCGGCGCGCAGCCGCAGCAGCCGGCCCGGCTCGATCTCCTCCACCCGCCAGAAGTCCAGCGAGTCGCCCGCCCGCAGGTGCGTGGCGTCCCGCCGGCCCCGGCGCAGCCCGACCCCGCCCACGAAGCGGTCGAGCCAGCCGCGCACGGCCCAGGCCAGCGGGAAGGAGTACCAGCCGTTGTCGCCGCCGATGCCCTCGATGACCCGCCACAGCGCCTCGGGCGAGGCGTCCACGATGCGCGTCCGGCGGTCGGTGTAGAGCGAGCCGCCCGCCCAGTCGGGGTCCGTCGGCAGCGGGTCGCTCGGCGCGCCGGGCACGGAGGCCGAGGACCAGCGGGTGACCACGTTCGCCTCGCGGATGCGCTGCAGCGCCAGCCGCAGCGCCGCCTCGACGCCGATCATGCCCTCGGGCGGGTCCGGCACCCACGCGGCGATGTCGCGGTCGTGGCAGACCACCTCGTACCGCAGCGACTCCGTCAGGGGCCGCGCGATGCTCGCCGGCACCGGGGTCACCAGCCCCACCCAGTGGCTCGACAGGCGCGGCGTCAGCACCGGCACGGGCACGATCAGCCGGTGCGGCAGCCCCGCCACCTCGGCGTACTTCAGCATCATGGCGCGATAGGTGAGCACGTCCGGGCCGCCGATGTCGAAGGCGCGGCTCACCTCGGGCGGCAGCGTGGCGCAGCCCACGAGGTAGCGCAGCACGTCCCGTACGGCGATCGGCTGGATCCGGGTGCCGACCCAGCGCGGGGTGACCATCACCGGCAGCCGCTCGGTGAGGTAGCGCAGCATCTCGAAGGAGGCCGAGCCGGAGCCGATGATCACCGCCGCCCGCAGCGCCGCCGTCGGCACTCCGGAGGCGAGCAGCACCCGGCCCACCTCGGCGCGCGAGCGCAGGTGCGGCGACAGCTCCCGCTCGGGCACCCCGGCGGGGGTCAGACCGCCCAGGTACACGATCCGCCGCACGCCCGCGGCCTTCGCCCGGGACCCGAAGACCTCCGCGGCATCCCGGTCGGTCCGCTCGAAGTCCCCTCCGCTGCCCAGGGCGTGGACGAGGTAGTACGCGACGTCCACGCCCTCCATGGCCGCCCGCACCGACTCCGGGTCGGTGACGTCGCCCCGGACGATCTCCACCTCGCCCGCCCACGGGTGGTCGCGCAGCTTGCCGGGCGTACGGGCCAGGCAGCGCACCCGGTGCCCGGCCTCCAGCAGTTCGGGGACGAGCCGGCCGCCGATGTAGCCGGTCGCGCCCGTCACCAGGCAGGTGAGGCTCATCGCGGGCTCCCGGCGTCGCGGGCGAAGGGGCCGGCCGCCGGCTCGGGCGGCAGCAGGGTGCGCAGCAGCGCCGCCAGTGCCGTCAGCGCGGCCGTGAGCAGGAGCGGCAGGAGCGGCAGGAGCGGCCAGAGCGGTGCCCCGGCGTGGCGCGGGGCCGGTGCGGTGCCCGGCGGCCCCGGGACCGGGCGGGCGTCCGTTCGCAGGCGCGGGCTCATCGCGCTCCCTCCGTTCCCGGGGCGGTCAGCGCGCCCGCCACCTCCGGCGGCAGCGGACGCAGCCGCAGCAGCCCGGCGACCAGGCGCGCCGTCAGGGCGTGCCAGGTCCCGGCACCGCGCAGCATCGCGTGGTCGCCGCCCGGCACCACCAGGTGGCAGGCCTGGGCGCCCGCCGCCCGCGCCCGGTCCGCCAGGGTCAGCGAGCCGGCCGGATCGGTGACCCGGTCCCGGTCGCCGTGCAGCAGCACCAGACGGCACCCCGCCAGATGCCCCACCGGCTCGTCCTCGGGACACCACGGCGCCAGCCCCACGACCGCGCCCACCAGCGGATGCCCGGCCACGCGCAGCGCCGCCCGGCCGCCCATCGAGTGCCCCACCAGCATCACGGGCACCTCCCCGGCGCGTTGCCGCAGAGCCTCCAGCGCCCGCAGGGCGTCCCGCGCCGCGTCCTCCCGCTCGCCGTTCCAGCCGCGGTGCCGGTAGCGGACCCCGGCCAGCGCCACCGCGTGCCCGGCGGTGGCCCGGCCGATCGCGCGGACGAAGGGACGCATCCGGACCCCCGGCAGGTTCCACGGCGGGGGCGGTTCAAGGCCCTCCGCACGACCGCCGTGCAGCACCAGGACGGCGGCGCGCGGCCGCTGGGGCAGCACGTACGGGACCAGCGCCGGACGCGGCGTGCCGCCGCCCGCTTCGTCACCGTACGTCATCGGACCGCCCCTCTCGTGCGCTCTCCGTCATTATCGGCCGCCCTCCGTGACGACGCCCGTCACGTGCGTCCACCCATGGATTCGCGGCCGTCCGCCCGGCGGATTGCCGCACCGACCAATCCGTCCCGCCGCGGGCTCCGAACCACCAGCAGGGAGAGGACCGCGACGAAGGGACGGGACGTGACCGAAGCAAGGCGAAGGGTGGCCGTCGTGGGCAGCGGCGTCGCCGGGCTCACCGCCGCCTACCTGCTGCAACGGCACTGCGACGTGGCGCTGTTCGAGGCCGACGACCGGCTCGGCGGGCACGCCCACACGCACGACGTACCCTCCTGCGACGGCCGGGTGACCGCCGTCGACACCGGCTTCATCGTCCACAACGAGCGCACCTACCCCACCCTGCTGCGGATCTTCGCCGAACTCGGCGTCCCCACGCAGGAGTCCGAGATGAGCATGTCCGTGCGCTGCGAGGGCTGCGGCCTGGAGTACGCGGGCGCGCGTGGCCCCTCGGGGATCTTCGCGCAACCGCGCAACGCGCTGCGCCCGGCCTATCTGCGTATGCTGGCCGAAGTGCCCCGATTCCACCGCCTGGCCCGGCGGCTGCTCGCGGAGGGCGGTTCCGACGACACCACCACGCTGGGGGAGTTCCTCGGCGCGGGGGAGTTCTCGGCGTACTTCACGGCCCACTTCACGACCCCGCTGGTGGCCTGCGTCTGGTCCTGCTCGCCGCGGACCGCCGCGCACTACCCGGCGGTCTACCTCTTCCGGTTCCTCGACCACCACGGGATGCTCTCGGTGGGCGGTTCCCCCACCTGGCGGACCGTCACCGGCGGATCACGCGTCTACGTCGAGCGCATCGTCAAACGGCTCACCGCGATCCGCACCGCCACCCCCGTACGCGCCCTGCGCCGGCACGCCGACGGCGCCGACGTCGTCACCGACGACGGCGACACCGAGACGTACGACGCGGTGGTCGTCGCCACCCACCCCGACCAGGCACTACGACTGCTCGCCGACCCCACCGCGGAGGAGCGCCGGGTGCTCGGCGCCATCCCGTACTCCAGCAACCCGACGGTGCTGCACACCGACACCACGCTGCTGCCCCGCAGCCGCGGCGCCCGCGCCTCCTGGAACTACCTCATGCCCACCTGCGCCCCCGACCCCGGCGGGGTCCGCGTCAGCTACGACATGAACCGCCTCCAGCGGCTGGACACCCCCGAGCGCCACGTCGTCACCCTCGGTGACGAGGAACGCGTCGACCCCGCCCGGGTGCTCGCCCGCATGGTGTACGAACACCCCGTCTACACCCCCGCGTCGCTGGCCGCGCGACGGCGGCTGCCGGCCCTGGCGACCCCCGTCACCGCCTTCGCCGGGGCGTACCACGGCTGGGGCTTCCACGAGGACGGCTGCCGCTCCGGCGCCGAGGCCGCCCGCCACCTGGGGGCGCGATGGTGACCCCCGCGGGCCTGCCGCCGCAGGTGCCCGCCCTGTACGAGTGCACGATCACCCACGTGCGCACCGATCCGCTGCGGCACGCCTTCGCCCACCGTACCTACATGTGGCTGACCGACCCCGCCCGGCCGCCCCGGCTCCCCGCCGCGCTGCGCCCGCTCGCCCGCTTCGACCCCCGTGACCACTTCGGCGGCCGGCACCCGACCGTACGGGCCGCCCTCGACGCCTGGCTCGCCGCCCAGGGCGTCGACCTGCACGGCGGCCCGGTCCGGATGCTCAGCCACGCCCGGGTCCTCGGCCACGTGTTCAACCCGCTGACCCTGTACTGGTGCCACGACCCGGACGGCACCCTCGTGTGCGTGGTCGCCGAGGTCCACAACACCTACGGGGAACGGCACGCCTACCTGCTGCGCACCGACGGCCGCGACGGCGCCCACGTCGCCAAGGACTTCTACGTCTCCCCGTTCCTCCCCGTCGACGGCGGCTACCGCATGCGGCTGCCCGAGCCGCACGACCGGCTCCACCTCACCGTCCACCTGGAACGGCCCGGCGGCGGCACCCCGTTCACCGCCACCGTGCGCGGCGAGCGGCGCCCGGCGACCGCGCCGGGCCTGCTGCGTGCCGCCGCCCGCCACCCCTGGTCCACGGCTGCGGTGTCGGCCGGCATCCGCCGGCACGGCATCCGGCTGCTGCTGCGCGGACTGCCCGTGCAGCCCCGTCCCGTCCACGCGCCCCAGGAGGGTTTCGAGTGACCATGTCCACCACGTCCGTCCCCCTCTCCGCTTCCGCACCCGCCTCCGGCGTGGACCCCCGCCGCTGGCCGGACGTCGCCGCGCCGCCACGGTGCTCACGGCTGCGCGCCGCGGTCGCCGGCGCCGTGCTGCGACGCGCCCTGAGCGGGCTCCCGCTGCGCTGCCGGCTCGGCGACGGCGGCCCGGTCCTCGGCACGGGCGGGCCCACCATGCTGATCGCCGACCCCGAGGCCTTCCACCGCCGGGTCGGCACCGGAGGACTCATCGGCTTCGGCGAGTCCTACATGGCCGGCGAATGGGACGCGCCGGACCTGCCGGCCGTCCTCACCGTGCTCGCCTCGGACGTCACCGGGCTCGTCCCCCGGCCGCTGCAGCGGCTGCGCGCCCTGTGGGCACACCGGCAGCCCACCGAGCGGCGCAACACCCTCGACGGCGCCCGCGGCAACATCCACGCCCACTACGACCTGTCCAACGAGCTCTTCGCCCTCTTCCTCGACGAGACCCTCACCTACTCCTCGGCCGTCTTCCGCGGCTTCCCCGCCCGGCGCGCCCAGCTGGCCGCCGCACAGCACCGCAAGATCGACCGGCTGCTCGACCTGGCGGGCGTCGGCGAGGGCACCCGGCTGCTGGAGATCGGCACCGGCTGGGGAGAGCTCGCCGTCCGCGCCGCCGGCCGCGGCGCCGAGGTCGTCTCCGTCACCCTCTCCGAGGAACAGCGCCGGCTCGCCACGGCCCGGATCGCCGCCGCCGGGCAGCAGGACCGGGCCACCGTCCGGCTGCGCGACTACCGGCAGGTGACCGGGAGCTACGACGCCATCGTCAGCGTCGAGATGATCGAGGCCGTCGGCGCCGAGTACTGGCCGGTGTACTTCACCGCCCTGGACCGGCTGCTCGCCCCCGGCGGCACGGTCGCGCTCCAGGCGATCACCATGCCCGACGAGCGCATGCTCGCCACCCGCGACACCTACACCTGGATGCAGAAGTACGTCTTCCCCGGCGGGCTCATCCCCTCCCTGGAGGCGATCGAGCGGACCCTCGACGAGCACACCGCGCTGCGCGTCACCTCCTGCGACGGCTTCGGACCGCACTACGCCGAGACGCTGCGGCTGTGGCGCGAGCGCTTCACCGAACGCGCCGCCGACGTCGCCGCCCTCGGCTTCGACGAGACCTTCCGCCGCATGTGGACCCTCTACCTCGCCTACTCCGAGGCCGGTTTCCGCTCCGGCTACCTCGACGTGTGCCAACTGCGGCTGACCCGGGGGGAGACCACCAGGTGAAGGGCGCCGCGGACACCCTCGCCCCGTTGCTGGAGCAGTTCACCGGCGGGCCGCTGCCCGTGCGGCTGCGGGCCTGGGACGGCAGCACCGCCGGGCCGCGCGACGCCCCCGTGGTCGTCCTGCGCTCCCGGCGGGCGCTGCGAAGACTCCTGTGGCAGCCCGGCGAACTCGGCCTCGCCGAGGCGTACATCACCGGGGACATCGACGTGCGCGGCGACCTCACCGAAGGCCTGCGCGCCGTGTGGCACGCGGCACGCGACGGCGGGCTGCGCCCTCCCCGGCTCACCGCGGCCGACCGGCTCCGCGCCGCCGGCGCCGCCGTACGGCTCGGTGCGGTCGGCCCCCGGCCGCCCGCCCCGCGCGGACGCGCCCGGCTGAACGGCACCCCGCACACCAGGGGCCGCGACCGGGCCGCCATCAGCCACCACTACGACCTGTCCAACGACTTCTACGAACTCCTCCTCGACCCCTCCATGGCCTACTCCTGCGGCTACTGGACCCGCCACGACGACCCGTCGTACGGCCTCCCCGACGCCCAGCGCGACAAGCTCGAACTCATCTGCCGCAAGCTGGACCTGCGCCCCGGCACGCGGCTGCTCGACATCGGGTGCGGCTGGGGCGCGCTCGCCCTGTACGCCGCGCAGACCCACCGCGCGCAGGTCCACGCGGTCACCCTCTCCCGCGCCCAGCGGGACTTCGTACGGGACCGGATCCGCGAACGCGGCCTGGAACAGTACGTCACCGTCGAACTGCGCGACTACCGCGACCTGGAGGGCAGCGGCGGCTACGAGGCGGTCACCGCGATCGAGATGGGCGAGCACGTCGGCGACGCGCACTACCCGCGGTTCGCCGGCGCGATCCACCGCATGCTGCGCCCCCGAGGCAGGGCGCTGGTGCAGCAGATGTCCCGCGGCCGCGTCGCCCCCGGTGGCGGCGCCTTCATCGAGACCTACATCGCCCCCGACATGCACATGCGCCCGCTCGGCCGGACCGTGGGGCTGCTGGAGGACGCGGGCCTGGAGGTGCGGGCGGTGGAGTCCCTGCGCGAGCACTACGTCCACACGGTGCGGGCCTGGCTGGCCACCCTGGAGCAGCGCTGGTCCGACGTCGTCCTCCTGGCCGGAGAGGAGACCGCCCGCGTGTGGCGTCTGTACCTGGCGGGCGGGGCGCTGGCCTTCGCCGAACGCCGCATGGGCGTCGACCAGATCCTCGCCGTACGGCCCGCGGCCGACGGCACCGGAGGCGCGGCCGGCACGCCCGCCGCCTGGTACGCGGGGTGGTGAGGCGGTGAACGGCTTCCCCTGGGGCGCGTTCGGGGTGGGCGTGGCGGTGGCCGCCGGGGCCGCGCTCGCCGTCATGCTCGCCACCTTCGCGTTCGCCCTGTCCCGCGGCAGGCACCGCTACGTCGACGTCGCCTGGGGCGTGGCCTTCACCGCGGTCGCCGGGTCCGCCTACGGCATGTCCGCCGGGCACGGCGACCCGGCCCGCCGCGCGCTGGTGCTCGCGCTGACCGCCGTGTGGGGCGTGCGGCTCGCCGTCCACATCGCCCGCCGCGGCCGCGGCCACGGTGAGGACCCCCGCTACGAGGCCTTCCTGGCCAAGGCCCGCGGCAGCCGGGCCGCCTACGCACTGCGCGCGGTGTACCTGCTGCAGGGCGCGCTCGTCCTGGTCGTCTCGCTGCCCGTCCAGGCCGCCTCGTACATCCCCGGGCCGCTCGGCCCGGCGGCCGCGGTCGGCGCGCTGCTCTGGCTCACCGGCCTGCTCTTCGAGGCCGTCGGCGACCACCAGCTGGCCCGGTTCAAGGCCGACCCGGCGCACCGGGGCCGCATCATGGACCGCGGCCTGTGGAGCTGGACCCGGCACCCCAACTACTTCGGCGACTTCTGCGTCTGGTGGGGGCTGTTCGCGCTGACCTGCGACGCCTGGCAGGCCGCCGCGGTGTCGGTCGTGTCCCCGCTGCTGATGTCGTACCTGCTGACCCGGGGCAGCGGGAAGGCCCTGCTGGAACGGCACATGGCGGACCGCCCCGGCTGGGCCGCCTACGCGTCGCGCACCAGCGGCTTCTTCCCCCGGCCCCCGCGCCGGCGCGTCGGCGTCCCGCCGGGGTGAGGGGGCGGGCGCGGGCGGCCCGGGCGCCGCGTCGAGGCGGGCGATGGCGGTGGCCCCCGGCGGGCGCGGCTATTTCGCGCGGGCGCCGCGGAAGCGGGCGAGGGCCTCGTCGAGGTCGACGAGGGGGGCGGGGTAGTCCAGGGCGGCCCGCTCGTCCTCGGGGAGCCGCCAGGGGCGGTGCACGGCGCCGCCCCGCACCTCCGCCAGCTCCGGCACCCAGCGGCGCACGTAGGCGCCGTCCGGGTCGAAACGGCGGGCCTGCACCAGGGGGTTGAGCACCCGGTTCGGGCGGGTGTCGGTGCCGGTTCCGGCCACCCACTGCCAGTTCAGCTGGTTGTTGGCGATGTCGCCGTCCACCAGCAGCTCCAGGAAGTGCGCGGCGCCGATCCGCCAGTCCACGTACAGCGTCTTGGTCAGGAAGCTCGCGGCCAGCAGCCGCGCCCGGTTGTGCATCCAGCCCTCGTGCCGCAGCTGCCGCATCGCCGCGTCGATCAGCGGGTATCCGGTACGGCCCTCGCGCCACGCGTCCGCCTCGGGCCCGTCACCGTGCCAGCGGTCACCGCGCGGCCGCAGGTCCCGGGAGGCGGCGTCGGGGCGGGCGGCGAGCACCTGGTGGTGGAAATCCCGCCACGCGACCTGCCGCACGAACGCGTCCGCGCCCGGCCCTGCGGCCTCACGGGCGCGCCGGACCAGCTCGGTGGCCGACAGGCAGCCGAAGTGCAGGTACGGCGACAGACGCGAGGTGGCGTCGCCCGCGAGGTCGTCGTGGCGGTCCTCGTACGCGGCGAGGCCCGAAGCCCGCCAGGCCCGCCAGCGCTCGCGGGCCTGGGTCTCCCCGCCCGCGGGCAGCCCGGGCGACGTGCCCGTGGGCGGCTCCGGGAGCGGCCGGGAGGCCACGCCGTCCGGGACGCGGACCACGCGGGGCGCATCCAGCGGGTCGCGCAGATCCGCGGTCTCCCAGCGCCGGAAGTACGGCGTGAACACCCCGAAGCTGTCCTTGCCTGCCGGGGTCACCGCGCCGGGCGGCACCGCGGTCAGCACGGCGTCGTGCACCCGGAGTTCGCGGCCCGCCGCTGCCAGCGCCTCCCGCAGCCGCTCCTCGCGCCGCGCGGCGTAGCGGCTCACCCCCGCTGCGACGTGCACCTGCCCGGCGCCGGTCTCCTCCGCGACCCGGCACGTCTCGCGCGCCACGTCCCCGTGGCGCAGCACCAAACGCCCGCCGCGCTTGCGCAGCCGCTCGTCCAGGTCGGCGAGGCAGCCCGCGAGGAACGCGGCGCGGTTCGGGGCGGCGAAGCCCGCGGCCTCGATGGCCTGATCGAGCACGAACAGGGGGACGACCTGCTCCGCGGAGTCGAGGGCGCCCCGCAGGACCGGGTTGTCGTGGAGCCGCAGATCGGCGGTGAACAGGCAGATCGACGTCGTCGTCACGTCCGGGGCACTCCTCCTGGCCGGCATTCGCGCCCGGCGAGCCTATGGTGCCGCCTCCCACCGCGGCGTGAGGCGCCCCGCCGCGGCCTGGCGAGCGCGGGGCGTTTCCCGTGGAGCCACGCCCTCCCGGAGCGCCCCCACGGCGGCGTCACCCCCACGCGGGGCCCTTCCCCATGGGCCGGGGCTCCAGGCCGCGTGACCGTGCGTGGGGCCGGCCGGCCGCTGTGGGGTGTCCCCGGGCGCCCGGATCGTGGCCATGTCGTTCACCTTTCTGGTCCGGGGGACGACCTGGGTGCCCTCCGGTGGAGTGGAGCTGGGGGTGAGGGGCCGGACCGGTCCGGAGGTGCTCGCCTCCTGCGCGTCGTGGCGCGAGACGATGCCGCCGCCGGGCGTGGTCATGCCGAAGCGGGCGAACGCCGCGACGAGGACGAACGCGCCTGCGGCCAGGGCGAAACAGAGAGTGAAGCGGCTCTCGGCGGGTGCGTGGCCCGGGGCTCCGGCGGCCGGCACGGCTGTGTCGCCCGGAGGCGGGGCTCGCCCGGTCCTCGGCCGGCTGCCCTCGGGGACGGGAGCTCCCCGAGCTTCGGTAGGCGGTGCCGTGCCGTCACGGGGTGGTTGTGCGGGTGCACGTGTGGCGGTGTCCTCCGGGGGCAGGCGCTGTCCGGGGTCCGGCTGGGGTGCCATGCCGCGGGCGAAGCCGTGCCTTCGGCTGGATGGCCGGTGGGGGCAGGGCGTTCGCGAACCGCCGCGGCCCCGGGGGCACGGCGGGAGCCCGGCGCGGTGACCCATGCCACAGCGGCCGCCCAGGACCTTCGGCCCGGCCGGCCCGCCGCCGCGCACCGCACCGGACGGGGTGCGGAACGGAGCGGTGCGCGGCGGTGCGCGGTGGCGTCAGGCCGGGAAGTTGATCAGGGCCAGGGGGTCGGAGGTCGGCTGCGGGGAGCCGCCGGCGGGTTCGACGGTGATGCCCATGCCGGAGGCGCCGTCGACGTTGCCCCGGAGGAGGACAGCCTGGGTCGTGTCGCCGCCGGACGGCTTCGGCATGAGGCCCGCGGAGCGCATCGTGCCGCCGTCGGCGTACCAGAGCTGGTAGACCCGGTCGCCGCTCAGCGCGGGCATGCCGTGGGCGAAGAAGACCGCGCGGTCCTGGCTGCGGGAGACGACGACCGTGCCGCCGGCGCCGCCCGCGAGCTTCGCGGAGGTGGTGACGGCGTCGGGCGCGGCCAGGACCCGGGAGATCTGATCCGCCTGGGCCTGGGTCCGCTGGTTCTCCTGGCGCAGGTCGCCGAGTTGTTGCTGCTGCCAGACCGCGACCCCGCCCAGGATCGCGGCGGCGGCGAGGCAGGCCGCCAGGGCGAAGCGGACGCGGCGCCGTGCGGGCTGCGAGGCGCGGCGGCGCATCGCACGGGCCGCGGCGCGCGGCGGCTCGGGCACCGACGGAGGCTCCTGCCGTACGTTGACGATGAGCCGCATGACGTCGTCCTTCATGCGGGGCGGGACGGGTTCGGCCGCGGCGAGCCCGAGGCGGGCGGCGGTCGCGGCCAGCTCGCGCACCTCCAGCGCGCAGGCCTCGCACTCCGCGAGGTGGCGTTCGAACTCCGCGCGCTCGTGCCGCGTCAGCGCGTCGACGGCGTAGGCGCCGGTGAGGGTGTGCAGCTCGGCCTCGGTGCTCACGCGGTCACCCCCAGGCAGTCGCGCAGCCGGATCAGGCCGTCCCGCAGCCGGGTCTTGACGGTGCCCAGCGGCAGCGACAGCAGCTCGGCCACCTCCCGGTACGTCAGCCCCCGGTAGTAGGCGAGGGTCACCGACTGGTGCTGCACCTCGGTGAGGGTGCGCATGCAGCGTCGCACCTGTTCGGCCTCCAGCCGGGCCTCCACCTGCTCGGTCACCTCGTCGTAGGCGGGGGTGCGCTCCAGCAGCGCAGCCCTGTGCTCGCGGTCCGCCGCCGCGCTGGCGGACCGTACCCGGTCCACGGCCCTGCGGTGGGCCAGGGTCATCACCCAGGTCATCGCGCTGCCCTTCTCCGGCCGGAAGCGGGCGGCGGTGCGCCACACCTCCACCAGCACCTCCTGCGTCACCTCCTCCGACTGGGCGGGGTCCCTGAGCACTCCGCGCACCAGTCCGAGCACGGGTCCGCTCACGGCGTCGTACAGCCGGGCGAAGGCCTCCTGGTCGCCGCGCGCGACGGCGAGCAGCAGCTCCGAGAGGTCCGGCCCCTGCCGTGCGGGCCTGCCGAACCGCAGCGGTTCCCTCACCACACCTCCAGCGTTCGATTCCGTGTGTCGAGGACAAGTCTCGCGTCCGGCATTCGGCGCCGCGAGCGATTCGGATTGGTCCGTCGTACCGTGGCAGTCATGTCCGACACCACCTCAGCAGCAGTCCTGGGCACCGGGATCATGGGTGCCGCGATGGCCCGCAACCTTGTCAAGGCCGGCCTCGACGTCCGTGTGTGGAACCGTACGAAGGAGAAGGCGCAGCCGCTCAGCAAGGACGGCGCACGCGTCGTCGACACCCCCGCGGAGGCGGTGGACGGCGCCGACGTGGTGCTGACGATCCTGCACGACGCGGACTCCGCCCTCGAGACCATGCGGCAGGCGGCGCCGGCGCTGCGCAAGGGCGCGGTGTGGGCGCAGTCCACCACCGCGGGCGTGGGCGCCCTCGGGGAGTTCGCGCGGTTCGCGCGCGAGCACGGCGTCGTCTTCCTCGACTCGCCCGTGCTGGGCACCCGGCAGCCCGCGGAGAACGGGCAGCTCCTGGTGCTGGCCGCCGGGCCGCAGGAGGCCCGGCAGACCGTGGCGCCGGTCTTCGACGCGATCGGCAGCCGCACCGTGTGGGTGGGGGAGGACGCGGCCGAGGGCGCGGCCAGCCGGCTGAAGCTGGTGATCAACAGCTGGGTGCTGACCGTCACCCACGGCACGGCCGAGGCCCTCGCACTGGCGAAGGGCCTTGGCGTGGACGCCGCGGACTTCCTCAAGGCCGTCTCCGGCGGCCCCCTCGACATGGGCTACCTGCAGGCGAAGGGGGCGTCGATCCTGGCCGGGGACTTCAGCCCCAGCTTCGCGGTGCGGACCGCGGAGAAGGACGCCCGCCTGATCGTGGAGGCGGGGGAGTCCGTGGGGGTCCGGCTCGACGTGGCCGCGGCCGGCGCCGAGCGCTTCCGCCGCGCGGCCGAGCTCGGGCACGGCGGGGAGGACATGGCGGCCTCGTACTTCGCGAGCTTCGAGAAATGATCACCCGATGTGCGGGAAGAGGCTGGTGAAGTACGCCGCCGCCTCGGCGGCGTCCCGGCCGAAGGGGGCGTCCAGGTCCCAGATGAGGAAGAGCAGGAAGGCGATCAGGGCGCTGTAGAGCCCGGCGAGGAGCAGTTCGCGCCGGGAGCGCCTGATCTGCAGGCTGAAGATCAGCCCCACCGCGACGAGGGCGCCGGTGACCAGGCCGAACCACACCACCCCCGGCATGGTCGGCCCGGCGTTCTCGCCGCGGGCGGTGCGCGCGTCGTCGGCGGCCGCGACCTGGTCCACGACCGGCTGGTACGCCTGGTTGGCCAGCGGGGTGCGCGGCTCGAAGTCGGTCACGTCGCGGCGCACCTTGCCGAGGAGCTCCGAGCCGCGCTGGGTGTTCTCGCCGTGCTTGAGCATGTAGGGCAGTTCGGTGTGCGCCACGTAGGAGACGTACGCGTCCACGTCGGCGCGCACCTGGTCGCGGACGGCGGCGGGGTAGACCTGCACCCGCTGGCGCACCTCGTGCAGGGCCTGGGTCTCGCGGTGCAACGTGTCCTCGGCGCCGCCGCGCGCCTCCCACACGCCGGCGATGGCGAGGCCGAGGACGATGGCGTACACCACGCCGATCATCATCGTCATGTACTCGATGACGTCGGGGGTCTCCGAGGGGTCGTCGTCGTCCCCGATGCGACGGTGGTTGATGGCCACGATGGTCAGGACGACCGCGCAGGCCGCGGCCATCGCGATGGCCAGGACGAGCCAGTCCGACATCGATCACCTCCGTGAGCGGGCTTGGGAGCGGGGCTTGAGCGCGGCGGCGGACAGGACCGCGGGCGCGGTGACCAGCAGCATGAGATGGACGATGCTCGGGCCGTCGGGGGCGGGCGGCGGGCTCGCCTTGCGGTAGGCGACCGGCGGGAGTTCCGCTCGGTGCGTCGGGGTGGGAGTGGGAGTGGGAGTGGGGGTGGGGGTCGGCGTGGGTGTCGGGGTCGGCGTCGGTGTCGGAGTGGGGGTGGGCGTGGGTGTGGGGGCCGGTGCGCGGCGTACGGGGCGGGCGGGGGTGGGCCGCGGTGCCGGCCCGCAGGGGTGTCGCCAGGACACCGAGCCCCGTGAACCGCCGCTGTCCGTGCGGGCGTTCACCGTCGACTCGTACGCGGGGCAGTGCCGCCGCCGGACGGTCGCGGACGAACCGCCGCTGCCGGTGCGTGCGTCCACGGTGTCCCCGCCGTGGGTGACCCGGGCCCTCGTCTCCCCGCCGCGGGTCTCCACGCGGACGGCGCCGCCGCCGGTCTCCACCCGTACGGTGCCGTCGGGCAGGAACCGGACCACGGGCGGGCCCGGTGGCCCCGGCGGATCATGCGCGTACGCCGTCCCCCCGGCCGCCCCCGGCCCCAGCACCGCCAGTGCCGCGGCCGCCGTGAGGCCGGCCCCCCTCAGCCAGATGCTCATGGACGAGATCCTGCGCGGTGCCGCGCGGGCCCATCCGGGGGACCCGGCCAATCCCCCCGAAGGGCTGATTCGTCAGCTCAGCACGCGCCGCAGCGCACGCCGGGCGCGGTCGGGGGCGGTCCGGTCGCCGAAGAGCTGGACGGCGTGGTTGAGGGAGAAGTAGATCCCGTTCAGCTCGAAGACCAGTTGCTCGGGGTCGGTGCCGGGCGGCAGTTCGCCGAGTTCCACGGCGGCCCGGATGTCGCGGGTCAGCCGGCGGCGCCAGACGGTGTAGAGCCGGGCGACCGCGTCCCGTACCGGCCCCTCGCGGCCGTCGAACTCCACGGCGGAGGCGGTGAACAGGCAGCCGCCGGGGAAGGCCTCGCGTTCGCGGTCCAGGTAGGTCACCCACGCCTCGCAGATCGCGGTCAGCCGGGCGATCCCGGGAGCGGCCCCGGCGGCGGGCACCCAGACGGCGCGGGTGAAGATCTCCGAGGCCCGCCGCAGGGCGGCGATCTGCAGGGCCTCCTTGGTACCGAAGTGCCCCAGCAGCCCGGACTTGCTGATCCCGAGGTCGGTCGCGAGCCGGCCGATCGTGAGGCCCTCCAGGCCCTCCACGGAGGCGACCGCGACGCTGCGCTCGATGATCCGCTCGCGGGTGTGGCGTGCCTCGGCGGCGGACTTGCGTGGGCTCATGGGGCCATCGTAGCCACCCCTCCCCTTTAGAGTCCGACCGGTCGGTCGCTATAGTTTCGGCCATGACTGCATCCCGCATCGCCGCCCTCGGTCACCACCAGCCGCAACGTGTCCTCACCAACGACGACTTGGCCGCCATGGTCGACACCAGTGACGCCTGGATCCGGCAGCGCACGGGCATCGCGACCCGGCACATCGCCGCCGAGGACGAGACGGTCGCCGACATGGCGAGCGCCGCGGCGGGCAAGGCGCTCGCCGCGGCGGGCCTGGACGCCGCCGACGTCGACCTGGTCGTCGTGGCCACCTCCAGCGCCGTCGACCGCTGCCCCAGCACCGCCGCCCAGGTCGCGGCCCGGCTCGGCATGACGGCTCCCGCCTCCTACGACCTCAACAACGCCTGCGCGGGCTTCACCACCGCGCTTGCCGCCGCCGACCACTCCGTGCGGGCCGGCGCCGCCCGGCACGCCCTGGTCATCGGCGCCGAGAAGATGTCCGACCTCACCGACTGGAGCGACCGCAGCACCTGCGTCCTGCTGGGCGACGGGGCGGGCGCGGCCGTCGTCAGCGCCGCCGATGCCGCTCCGGGGACGCTCCCCGGCATCGGCCCCGTCGTGTGGGGCTCGGATCCCACCCGCGCCGACGCCGTACGGCTGGCCGGCGCCTGGCAGCCCCGCTTCGCCCAGGACGGCCAGGCGGTCTTCCGCTGGGCCACCACGACCCTCGCCCCGATCGCCGAGGAGGCCTGCGCCCGCGCCGGTGTAGCCGTCGCCGACCTCGGGGGCATCGTGACGCACCAGGCCAACCTGCGGATCATCGAGGGCGTCGTACGCCAGCTGGGGGCCCCGCAGGCGGTGGTGGCCCGGGACGTCGTCGACTCCGGCAACACCTCCGCCGCCTCCGTGCCGCTCGCCTTCTCCAAGCTCGTCGAGCGCGGCGAACTCGCCCCTGGCGCGCCCGTGCTGCTGCTCGGCTTCGGCGGCGGGCTGTCCTGGGCCGGGCAGGTCGTCGGCTGCCCCTGACCCGGGGACGACCGAGGGCCGGTCGGCCGCGTGTGCGGCTGACCGGCCCTCAGGGGTGCGGTACGGCTCAGGCCTTGAGGGCCAGGACGACGTTGTGGCCGCCGAAGCCGAAGGAGTTGTTGATGGCCACGATCGGGCCGTCCGGCAGCTTCCGCGCCTCGGTGGAGACCAGACCGGGGTCGATCTCGTCGTCCAGTTCCGCGATGTTGATCGTCGGCGGGGCGATCCGGTGGTGCAGGGCGAGGACGGTGGCGACCGTCTCGATGCCGCCCGCGCCGCCCAGGAGGTGACCGGTCATCGACTTGGTGGCGGAGATGGCCACGTGGTCGAGGTGGTCGCCGAGCACCTTGCGGAGCGCCTTGACCTCGGCGACGTCACCCTGCGGGGTGGACGTCGCGTGCGCGTTGAGGTGTGCGACCTGCGCCAGGTCCAGGCCCGTCGCGGCGATCAGCTGCTCCAGCGCGGCGGCGATGCCGCGGCCGGTGGGCTCCGGCTGCGCGATGTGGTGGGCGTCGGCCGACAGGCCCTGGCCCAGCACCTCGGCGTAGACCCGGGCACCGCGCCTGGCGGCGTGCTCGGCCGACTCCAGGACGACGACCCCCGCGCCCTCGCCGAGGACGAAGCCGTCGCGGCCCTTGTCGTACGGGCGGGAGGCGCCCTGCGGGTCGTCGTTGTTCTTCGACATCGCCATCATGTTGGCGAAGGCCGCGATCGGCAGCGGGTGGATGGCCGCTTCCGTGCCGCCGGCGATGACCACGTCGGCACGGCCGGAGCGGATCATCTCGTACGCGTAGCCGACGGCCTCGGCACCGGAGGCGCAGGCGCTGACCGGGGTGTGGACACCGGCGCGGGCGTTGACCTCCAGGCCGACGTTGGCCGAGGGGCTGTTGGGCATCAGCATCGGCACGGTGTGCGGGGACACCTTGCGCGGGCCGGAGGCCTTGAGGTTGTCGTACTGGTCGAGCAGCGTGGTGACGCCGCCGATGCCGGAGGCGATGACCGCGCCGAGGCGGTCGGGGTCGACCGAGCTGTCCTCACCGGCCTTGGCGGTGAAGCCCGCGTCGGCCCACGCCTCGCGGGTGGCGATCAGCGCGAACTGCGCCGAGCGGTCCAGCTTGCGGGCGACCGGGCGGGGCAGGATCTCCAGCGGTTCCACGGCGATCTGCGCGGCGATGCGCACCGACAGCTCGGCGGCCCAGTCCTGCTTCAGGGGGGTGACGCCGGAACGTCCGGCGATCAGTCCCTCCCAGGTCGACGCGCTGTCCCCGCCCAGCGGAGTGGTTGCGCCGATACCGGTGACGACCACGGTGTGATTGGTCGGGCTCACAGGGATTGTCTCTCCACGTCTAGAAGGGCGGGCGACAGACACGTCGTCCAGGGGTGGCTCAGGCTCAGCCCTGGGCCTTGAGGATGTAGTCGACGGCGTCGCCGACGGTCTTCAGCTGCTTGACGTCGTCGTCCGGGATCTTGACCTCGAAGCGCTCCTCGGCGGCGACGACGACCTCGACCATGGACAGCGAGTCGACGTCCAGGTCGTCGGTGAAGGACTTGTCCAGCTGGACGTCCTCGGTCGGGATGCCGGCGATCTCGTTCACGATCTCCGCGAGACCCTCGACGATCTCTTCCTGGGTGGCCATGGCGGCGCTCTCCTTCTTCGTGCTGGTTACTACGGGCTGCGGCGGGCGGGAGTGCGCGCCGCGTGAGTGTTGCCTAGGGGAGGGTAACGACAGTGGCGGCGTAGACGAGCCCCGCCCCGAAACCGATGATCAGGGCCGTGTCGCCGCTCTTGGCCTGTCCGGTGGCGAGCAGGCGCTCCATCGCGAGCGGGATCGACGCGGCGGAGGTGTTGCCGGTGGTCTCGATGTCGCGGGCGACCGCGACGTGCTCCGGCAGCTTGAGCGCCTTGATCATCGAGTCGATGATGCGCATGTTGGCCTGGTGCGGGATGAAGACGTCCAGGTCGTCCGCGGTGATCCCGGCGGCGTCCAGCGCCTCCTGGGCCACCTTGGCCATCTCGAACACCGCCCAGCGGAAGACCGTCTGGCCCTCCTGGGTGATCGCGGGGAACTTCAGCTCCCCGTTCTCGTCCACCGGCAGCTGCGCGACGTCGCCCACACGGAAGCGGTCCCACGCCACGGTCTGGGTGATGGTCCCGGACTTGTCGCCCTCCGAGCCCCAGACGGTCGGGCCGATCTCCGGCTCGTCGGCCGGGCCGATGATGACCGCGCCGGCGCCGTCGCCGAAGAGGAAGGCGGTGGCGCGGTCCGTCTTGTCGGTGAGGTCGCTCAGCCGCTCGACGCCGATCACCAGGACGTGCTTGGCGCTGCCCTCGGTGACCATGCCCTTGGCGAGGGTCACGGCGTACGTGAAGCCCGCGCAGCCCGCCGAGATGTCGAAGGCGGCCGGCTTGCCGGCGCCGATGCGGTGCGCGATCTCGGTCGCGACGGCCGGGGTCTGCTTGAAGTGGGAGACGGTGGCGACGATGACGCCCCCGATGTCCTCGGCCGAGATCCCCGCGTCGGCGATGGCCTTGCCCGCCGCGATGACCGACATCTCGGCGACCGTCTCGTCCGGGCCGGCCCAGTGCCGGGAGGCGATGCCGGAGCGCGAGCGGATCCACTCGTCGCTGGAGTCGATGGTCTCCAGGATCACCTCGTTGGGCACCACCCGGGTCGGCCGGTAGCCGCCGACGCCCATGATGCGCGCGTACGGGGAGCCCTTGCTGGGCCTGATCTTCGCCATGTCTGCGGGGACTCCTTATTCCTGGGGGCCGTGCTCGGCCACGATCGCGCGGGCGGCGTCGAGGTCGTCCGGGGTCTTCAGGGCCAGGGTCGCGACGCCGGGCAGCGCGCGCTTGGCCAGGCCCACCAGGGTGCCACCCGGAACCAGCTCGATGATCGCGGTGACGCCCATGTCCTTGAAGGTCTCCATGCACAGGTCCCAGCGCACCGGGTTGGACACCTGCGTCACCAGGCGGGAGACGATCTCGGCGCCGGAGGCGACGACCGCGCCGTCGGTGTTCGACACGTACGGCAGCGCGGGGTCGCAGACCTGCAGCGTCTGCGCCAGCTCCTCCAGCACGGCCACGGCCGGGGCCATGTGGTGGGTGTGGAACGCGCCCGCCACCTTCAGCGGGATGACCCGCGCCTTCTCCGGCTTGTCCGCGGTCAGCTCCGCGAGCTGCTTCGCCGTGCCGGCCGCCACGATCTGACCGGCGCCGTTGATGTTCGCCGGGGTGAGGCCGAGGTTCTCCAGGTGGGCGACGACCAGGTCCGGGTCGCCGCCGAGCACGGCCGACATGCCGGTCTCGGTGATGGCCGCGGCCTGGGCCATGGCGGTGCTGCGGGTGCGGACGAAGGTCATCGCCGCTTCCGCGCCCAGCACGCCGCCGACGGCCGCCGCCGTGATCTCTCCGACGCTGTGACCGGCCACGGCGCCGAGCGCGGAACGCGCGGCGGCCGGGTCGCCGAACAACTGCTCCGCCGCGACCAGGCCGGCCGCGACCAGCAGGGGCTGGGCGACGGCGGTGTCACGGATCTCCTCGGCCTCGGCCTTGGTGCCGTAGTGGGCGAGGTCGAGTCCGGCGGTCGAGGACAGACCGGCGAGACGGTCGGCGACACCGGGGAGTTCGAGCCAGGGGTTCAGGAAGCCGGGAGCCTGGGCACCCTGGCCGGGAGCGACGAGTACGAGCACGCTTTCAACTCTCTCTTGAGCGAGGTGATCCCCGCCCGTGGGGACAGGGACCAAGAACCGACGGGCGATTTGTTGGTGTCCCACAAAGGCCCTGATCGCATCTACGGTGTCTGCCCCGAGTCGGAGAGCCGGCCCAGGATGAGCGCGATACGTAGGGTGAATGCGGAGCGCACGTCCGACGGCGACCAGCCGGTGACGTCCGTCACACGTCGAAGCCGGTAGCGAACGGTGTTGGGGTGAACGAACAACATCCGGGCGGCCCCTTCCAGCGACGAGGCCTGTTCGAGGTAGACGGACAGAGTCTCAAGCAGTGCCGAACCAGCTTCCTCCAACGGCCTGTAGATCTCCTCCACCAACTGATCGCGGGCGTGTCGGTCGCCCGCCATCGCCCGCTCCGGGAGCAGGTCGTCGGAGAGCACCGGACGCGGCGCGTCGGGCCAGGCCGCACACGCCCGCAGGCCCGCCGCCGCGGCCTGCGCGGACTTCGACGCCGCCAGCAGGTCGCCCACCACGGGCCCGGCCACGACCGGCCCCGCGGCGAACGGCCCGATCAGCGCCCTGGCCACCCGCAGCGGATCCCCGTCGCCGCCCGCGACCACGATCAGCCGGTCGCCGAGCACTCCGGTGAGCACCTGCAGCTTGGCGTGCCGCGCCGCCCGCCGGATCGCCTCGACGGTGAGTTCGCTGTCGCCGTTGGGTGCCGTGCCCAGCACCACCGCGATCTTGTCGGGGGAGCTCCAGCCGAGCGCCGCCGCCCGCGACAGCACGCCCTCGTCCGCCTCGCCGGACAGCACCGCGTTGACCACCAGGGACTCCAGCCGCGCGTCCCAGGCGCCGCGCGCCTCGGCGGCCTGGGCGTAGACCTGGGCCGTCGCGAAGGCGATCTCCCGTGCGTACACCAGCAGCGCCTCGCGCAGCACCGACTCGTCGCCGGGGGCGGCGACCTCGTCGATCGCCGCCTCCATGACCTCGATGGTGGTGCGCACCATCTCGACCGTCTGGCGCAGCGAGATCGCCCGGGTCAGCTCCCGCGGGGCGGTGCCGAAGACGTCGGTGCTGATCGCCTGCGGGGTCTCCGGGTGGCGGAACCACTCCGTGAAGGCCGCGATGCCCGCCTGCGCCACCAGCCCGATCCACGAGCGGTTCTCCGGGGGCATGGCCCGGTACCAGGGCAGCTGCCCGTCCATCCGCGCGATCGCGGCCGCCGCCAGGCGCCCCGAGGACTTCTCCAGCCTCCTCAGCGTGGCGGAGTGGGGGTGGTCACGGGCGGGGTCGAATGCGTTCAGCGCGGGTTCTGGCACGGTACAAGCCTGCCTTATCCGGGCGGATGCATGGCACGGACCCCTCGGCTCCGTGCACCCGTGGCTCAGATACGGCCTCCCGCGGCGGAGTCCGCGGACAGCCGCTGGGCGAGGTAGACCGGGATCACCGACGCGGCGACCAGGACGGCGGCCACCACGTTGACGACGGGTGCCTGCTGCGGCCTGGCCATGTTGCCGAAGATCCACACGGGGAGGGTCTGGACGCCGGGGCCCGCGGTGAAGGTGGTGACGACGATCTCGTCGAAGGAGAGGGCGAAGGCGAGCAGCCCGCCCGCCAGCAGCGCCGTGCGCACCAGCGGGAAGGTGATGTCGCGGAAGACCTGGAAGCCGTCGGCCCCCAGGTCCATCGCCGCCTCCTCGTACGAGCCGGAGGTGCGCCGCAGCCGGGCCACGACGTTGTTGAAGACCACCACGACGCAGAAGGTGGCGTGGCCGACGACGACCGTGAACAGGCCCAGCCCGACGCCGAGTGGCTCCAGCACCGTGCGGAACGCGGTGTTCAGGGCGATGCCCGTGACGATGCCGGGCAGCGCGATCGGCAGCACGACGACGAAGGAGAGCGCCTCCCGCCCGAAGAAGCGGTACCGGGAGACCGCGAAGGCGAGCAGGGTGCCCAGCAGCAGGGAGACCGCCGTCGCGCCCAGGCCCGCCTTCACCGAGGTCCACAGCGCGGAGCGGGCGCCGGAGCTGTGCCACGCGTCGGCCCACCAGTGCAGGGTCAGGCCCGAGGGGGGCCAGCCGAAGCCGCGGGCGGCGTTGAAGGAGTTGAGCAGGACGAGCAGCAGCGGCACGTAGATGACGGCGAAGCCCAGCACGGCCGCGACGCGCAGGACGATGCGGGCGGGACGGGAGAGGTGCATGGTCACGGCCTCACAGACTCTGGAGCGCGCCGGTGCGCCGCATGGCCAGCAGGTAGACGACGATGACCGCGACCGGCACGGTGCCCAGTGCGGCGGCGAGCGGCAGGTCGAGGGTGATGTTGGAGTAGACGACGTTGCCGATCAGCTGGGTCTTGCCGCCGACGATCTGCACGGCGATGTAGTCGCCGAGGCTGAGCGAGAAGGTGAAGACCGAGCCGGCCGCGACCGACGGCAGCACCATCGGCAGCACCACGGACCGGAAGGTGCGCCAGGTGCGGGCCCCGAGGTCGGCGGAGGCGTCCAGCAGGCTGGCCGGCAGCTGCTCCAGCCCGGCGTGGACCGGCAGGATCATGTACGGCAGCCACAGGTAGGCCAGCACCATGATCGTCGCGGGCAGGCCGTAGCCGGGCCCGTCCAGGCCGAGCGGCCTCAGCGCCCAGTCCAGCGGCCCGTTCTCGGAGAGCATGATCCGCCAGGCGTACGCCTTGACCAGGTAGCTGGCCCACAGCGGGGTGAGCACGGCGACGACCAGCAGGTGCCGGTACCGCGGGGCGGCGACCCTGGCGGTGTAGAAGGCGATCGGGAAGGCGATGACGATGTCGATGACCGTCACCGCGACGGCGACGCCGAGGCTGCGCAGGGCGACGTCCCGGTAGACGCCCGTGGTGAGGACGGTGCGGAAGTTGTCCGTGTTCCAGACCTTGACCACGTCGGAGGTGAAGGCGTCGGTCGTCCAGAATGCGGAGAGGAACAGCGCGGCCAGCGAGCCCAGGTAGGCGAGGACCAGCCACAGCAGAGGGGCGGACAGCAGCAGCGACAGCCGCAGCCGCGGGCGGCGGTGCAGGGAAGCTGCCAGCCGCCGCCCGAGGGAGCCGCTCGTCGTGGTGGACGGGGTGGACGGGGTCGTCACGGGTGGCTCAGCCCTTGATCTCGGTCCAGGCCTGGACCCACTTGGCGTAGGGCACGCAACGGACGTCGGTGCGGCCGTCCAGGCACTGCGGGATGGGCGTGTTCCAGAAGTGGACCTGCTTCCAGTACGGCTCGTCGGCCGCGTGGAAGACCGTGCAGTGGTTCTTGTCCGTGGTCAGGGCGCAGGACTTCTCGTTCGCCGGGGCCTCGCCGAACCACTCGGCGACCTGGGCGTTCACCTTCGGCGAGACGATCCAGTCCAGCCACTTGTAGGCGCAGTTGGGGTGCTGGGCCTTGGCCGAGACCATCCAGGTGTCGGACCAGCCGGTGGCGCCCTCGCTCGGCAGGACCGCCTCGACCGGCGCCTTCTCGGCCTTGGCGAGGTTGGCGATGACCTGCCAGCTGGTGCCGATGACGGAGTCGCCGCTCTTGAAGGCGGAGATCTCCTTCAGGTAGTCGCTCCAGTACTCGCCGACGTCCGCGTTCTGCTCCTTCAGCAGGGTGACGGAGGCGTCGAACTGCTTCTGGTCCAGCGCGTACGGGTCCTTGATGCCCAGCTCCGGCTTGGTCTTCATCAGGTAGAGCGCGGCGTCCGCGATGTAGATGGCGGAGTCGTACGCGGTGACGTGGCCCTTGTAGGGGGAGGCCTCGTCGAAGACCGCCGACCAGGAGGTGGGGGCCGGGGAGACCTTGTCGGTGCGGTACATCAGCAGGTTGGCGCCGCGGCCGTGCGGGATGCCGTAGGCGACCTCGTCCACCGAGTTCCACTTCTGCATCTTCAGGCTGGCGAAGACGTCCTTGTAGTTGGGGACCAGGTCGGTGTTGACCGGCGCCGCGTCGCCCGAGGCGATGAGGCGCAGCGAGGCGTCGCCGGAGGCCGAGACCGCGTCGTACTGGCCGGTCTTCATCAGGCTGACCATCTCGTCGGAGGTGCCCGCCACCTTGGTGTTGACCTGGCAGCCGGTCTCCTTCTCGAACGGGGTGACCCAGTCGACGGACTTGTCGTTGGAGCCGTCCTCGGCGTAGCCGGCCCAGGCGATCAGGTTGACCGCGCCCTCGGTCTTGCCCAGGGCCTTGGGCGCGCTGAGCTTGGGCGGGGTGAAGGCGCCGCCGGAGGCGCCGGCGCCCTTGCCGGGGGAGGACGACCCGCCGCAGGCGGTGGCCAGGGCCAGGACGGTACAGGCTGCGAGGGCACGGGTCAGACGCACGTGGACTCCGTTTCCGGGTGGGGGGACTGGACGGTGACGTTGTGTCGGCGGTGCCACTGGAGGCGGACACGGGTTCCCCGGTAGGCGGCGACGTCGGCCGAGGAGGTCTCCTGGTTCTGCTGCAGGGCGGTCAGCCGGCCGCCCTCGTCGAGGTCGACCAGGAAGCGCGTGGTGTCGCCGAGGTAGATGACCTCGGCGACGGTGCCGGAGACGGTGCGCAGCCCGTCGTCCGGGGCGTCCGGGGCGTCCGAGGGGCCGGCGGGAGCGCCGGGGCCCAGCAGGCGGATCTTCTCCGGGCGGACGCTGTAGGTCCCGGTGTCGTCGGTCAGCAGGTTGGAGGTGCCGACGAAGCCGGCGACGAAGGGCGTGGCCGGTCGCTCGTACACCTCGGCGGGGGTGCCGACCTGCTCGATCCGGCCCCCGTTGAAGACCGCGATCCGGTCGCTGAGGGTCAGCGCCTCCTCCTGGTCGTGGGTGACGAAGACGAAGGTGATGCCCACCTCGCGCTGGATCGCCTTCAGTTCGACCTGCATCTGTTCGCGCAGCTTGAGGTCGAGCGCCCCCAGCGGCTCGTCGAGCAGCAGCACCCGGGGACGCCCCACCAGGGCGCGGGCCAGTGCGACCCGCTGCCGCTGGCCGCCGGACAGCTGTGCCGGACGGCGCCCGCCGAACCCCTCCAGCCGGACCGAGGCGAGCGCCGCGCGGGCGCGCTCGGTCCGTTCCGCCTTGGGCACCTTGCGCACCTTCAGGCCGTAGCCGACGTTCTGCTCCACCGTCATGTGCGGGAAGAGCGCGTAGTCCTGGAAGACGGTGTTGACGTCCCGCTCGAAGGGGGCGAGCCGGGTGACGTCCCGGCCGGCCAGCTCCACGGTGCCGGCGGTGGGGGCCTCGAAACCCGCGACCATCCGCAGCACGGTGGTCTTGCCGGAGCCGGAGGGGCCCAGCATCGAGAAGAACTCGCCGTCGGCGATCTCCAGGTCCACCCCGGCGACCGCGTGCACCTGGCCGAAGGACTTGCGCAGGTCCCGCAGGCGTATCGCGGGCGTCCCGGTGCCCGTTTCCTTGGCCGTTCCCTCCATCGGCGGGGAACCTTTCTCTTCGGCTGGAGCATTGACCGGAAACCTATGAAGTTATATTTCAGAGGACAAGGCCTGGCCGGGGTAAAACTTTCCCCAAGTGAGAAGGTGTGCGGGTGAGCAAACTTTCGAATGGCGCACTGCACGCCGTCTTCGCGCCGGTCGGCAACCTCGCCCGGGTCGACGCGGTCGTACGGCGCCTCGCGGACGCCATCGAACTGGGCCTGCTCGCCGACGGCGAGCAGCTCCCCGGTGAGAGCGAGCTCGCCACCCGCCTCGGTGTCTCCACCGTGACCTTGCGCGAGGCCCTCATGGCCCTGCGCCAGCAGGGACTGGTCACCACCCGCCGCGGCCGCGGCGGCGGCAGCTTCGTCACCGCCCCCGACCAGCCGCGCACCGCCCGGCTCGGCCACCGGCTGGCCGACTGGAGCACCGAGGAACTGCGCGACCTCGCCGACCACTGGGCCGCCGTCGCCGGCACCGCCGCCCGGCTGGCCGCCCGGCGCACCGAGCCCGCGGACCTCGCCCCGTTGGAACGCTCCCTGGAGGAGTTCGAGGCCGCCGACGACCTCGCCGCCCGCGGCCGCGTCTACGGCAGGCTCCACGTGGAGCTCGCCGCGGCCGCCCAGTCGGCCCGTCTCACCAAGGAGGAGATCCGTATCCAGGCGGAGATCGGAGCGCTAATCTGTCTCGCACTCGGGGAGGACGACGCCCGCGCGGCGGTCGTCGAGCTGCACCGCGCGCTGCTCCGCGCCGTGCGCGACGGCGACGCGGAGCTGGCCCGGTCCCTGGCCGAACGGCGGGTGCAGGACGCGATGGGGCGTCTGATCGGACTGCGTCTGACCGTCACCGGCTGACCCGGGCGTCCGCACCACCCGTCCTCCCGCACCGGAGGCAGCCGCCGTGGCCGTCAGCTCAACCGCCTTGGTCGACAGCGTCGTCGCCGACGTCGTGGACCGGGTCCGCGGCACCCTGGAGGACGTCTTCGCCGCCGTCGCCCAGGTCGCCGAGCGCACCACCGCCATCGCCGCGGTCCGTGCCGCCGGCCGGGCCCCGACCACCGCCGACCTCGCAGCCCTGCGCCCGCTGCTGCACGAGCGGCTGCGGCGCCGGCACGACCTGATCTCCGGCATCGGCTTCATCGCGGAACCCGGGCTGCTCGGCGACGTACCGGCCTGGCTGGAGTGGTGGCAGAACCACGGGGAGGACGGGCTGCGGCCGCTCCTGCCCGACCTCGACCCGGGCACCTCGGCCTACTCCGACTACACCCACTGGGACTGGTTCGCCCTGCCCCGCGCCACCGGCGAACGCGCCGTGGCCGGACCGTACGTGGACTACCTGTGCTCCGACGAGTACAGCCTCACCCTGTCGGTGCCGGTCCAGCACGGCGGCCGCTTCCTCGGCGTCGCCGCCGCGGACGTCTACCTGCGCCACTTCGAGGCCGCCGTGCTGCCCCTGCTGCGCCGCCTGCCCGCCCCGGCCGCCCTGGTCAACGCCCGCGGCCGGGTCGCCGCCTCCACCGACCCCCGGCACCTGGCCGGCTCGCTCCTGCGCAGCGTCAGCGGACGGTCCTGCGGACCGATCCCGCTGACGCTGGTCACAGCTCTGCCAGCACCGCCTCCGTGAGCGCCGGCCACAACGGCAGGGCCCACTCGCCGAAGTCACGGTCCGTCAGGACCACGCAGGCGGCGCCGGCGTCGGGGTCGACCCACAGGAAGGTGCCGGACTGGCCGAAGTGGCCGAAGGTGCGCGGGGAGGACGAGGCGCCCGTCCAGTGCGGGGACTTGTGGTCCCGGATCTCGAAGCCCAGGCCCCAGTCGTTGGGGTTCTGGCCGCCGTAGCCGGGCAGCACGCCCTTGAGGCCGGGGAAGGCGACGGAGGTCGCCGCGGCGACGGTCCCCGGGGCCAGCAGCCGCGGTGCCTGCAGCTCGGCGGCGAAGCGGACCAGGTCGTCGACGGTGGAGACGGCGCCCGCGCCGGCCGAGCCCGGGCAGTCGGTGGCGTGCATGCCGAGCGGCTCCAGCACCGCCTGCCGCAGGTACTCGGCGAAGGGGATCTCGGTGGCCTTGGCGATGTGGTCCGCCAGCGCGTCGAAGCCCGCGTTGGAGTAGATCCGCCGCGTGCCGGGGGCCGCCATCACCCGGTGCTCGTCGAAGGCGAGGCCGGAGGCGTGGGCGAGCAGGTGCCGTACGGTCGAGCCCTCGGGGCCGGCCGGTTCGTCCAGCTCGACCGCGCCCTCCTCGACCGCGACCAGCGCCGCGTAGGCCGACAGCGGCTTGGTCACCGAGGCCAGCCGGAAGCGCCGCCCGGTCTCGCCGTACGCTCCCAGGACCGTGCCGTCGCGGCGGACGACCGCCGCCGCGGCCGTCGGGACAGGCCAGTTCTCGATCGCGCTCAGGCTGTTCAGGCTCCGCATGGGCGTGAGCCTAACGAATGGCCTTGCCTGGAGTGCACTCCAGGGTTTTAGCGTGGAACCCATGACCGTGACGCAGGTGGCCAAGAGCAAGCCCGGCAGCGTACGCAGCTGCGCCGACGAGGCGCGGCACCCCCTCCCGGACGGCCGGGACCGCTACACGATCAGCGAGGTGGCGGCCTTCACCGGGCTGAGCGCGCACACCCTGCGCTGGTACGAGCGGATCGGGCTGATGCCGCACGTCGACCGCTCCCACACCGGGCAGCGCCGCTTCACCAACCGCGACCTCGACTGGCTGGGCTTCGTCGGCAAGCTGCGGCTGACCGGGATGCCGGTCGCGGACATGGTCCGCTACGCCGAGCTGGTGCGGCTGGGGGAGCACACCTTCCCCCAGCGCCAGGAGCTGCTGGAGTCGACCCGGCGCGACGTGCTGCGGCGGATCGCCGAGCTGCAGGACACCCTCGCGGTCCTCGACCACAAGATCGACACCTACGCTGACGCCCGCCGGGCGTCGGAGAGGGCATGAACGGCATGAGCGACAACAACGAACCGATCGCCAAGGTCACGCTTGGCACCGACGGCCCCCTGGTCGGCGTGCAGGGCCTGGGCTGCATGGGCATGAGCGAGTTCTACGGCCCCACCGACGAGGCCGCCGCCCGTGCCACCCTCGACGCGGCGCTGGACCTCGGGGTCACGCTCTTCGACACCGCCGACGTGTACGGCCTGGGCGCCAACGAGGAGTACCTCGCCCCCTTCGTCCGCGCGCACCGGGACGAGATCACCCTCGCCACCAAGTTCGGCATAGCGCGGAAGGCCGACGACCTGCGGTTCCGCGGGGTGCGCAACGACCCCGACTACATCCGGGAGGCCGTCGACGGCAGCCTGCGCCGCCTCGGCGTGGACGTCATCGACCTGTACTACATGCACCGCCGCGACCCCGCCGTGCCGCTCGCCGAGTCCGTCGGGGCGATGGCCGAGCTGGTGCGGGCGGGCAAGGTCAGGCACCTGGGCCTGTCCGAGGTGACCGGGGCCGAGCTGCGCGAGGCGCACGCCGTGCACCCGATCACGGCCGTGCAGTCGGAGTGGTCGCTGTTCAGCCGGGACGTGGAGGTCTCGCTGACCGGTGCCGCCGCCGAGCTGGGGGTGGCGCTCGTGCCGTACTCCCCGCTGGGCCGGGGCTTCCTGACCGGATCCTTCCAGGACGCCTCCGAACTGTCGGCGGACGACTTCCGCCGGCACCAGCCCCGCTTCAGCGGGGAGAACGCCAAGCGCAACCTCGACCTGCTGGAGCCGCTCCGCAAGGTCGCGAGGGCGCACGGCGCCACGCCCGCCCAGATCGCCCTCGCGTGGGTGCAGCAGCGGGCGCAGGTCCACGGGCTGACCGTGGTGCCGATCCCGGGCACCCGCAAGGCCGAGCGCCTGCGGGAGAACACCGCCGCCACCCGGATCGTGCTGGACGGGACCGAGCTGGGATGGCTGGAACCGATCGCCGGGCAGGTCGCGGGGGACCGCTACCCGGACATGTCGTCCACGTCGGCGGCGCGCGAGTAGCCGTCCCGGTCCAGGGCGGGTCGCGTCCGCGCGGCCCGCTGGACCGCCGCGAGGACCGCCGCCGCCAGCGGCAGCGACTCGTGGACGAGGCCGTACCCGAGGCCGAACACGACGGTCGCGGGGTCGTCGTCGGGGTTGCCGGAGCGGTGGCCGTCGGCGTCGCGCGGCAGCAGCCGCAGGTGGCCGCCGAGCATCTCGGGGGAGCGCCAGTCGACCCCGGACAGCCCGTCGACCGGGAAGTGCTGGTCGCCGGCCTTCCACTTGGCCGTCGAGGCGCCCGTCCAGAACCAGCGGAAGGACACCGTCCCGCCGTCGAAGGAGGCCTTGCCGTCATACGCCTTGAAGGACAGGGGCGCGGACGGCACGTCCACCAGGTGGCGCGGGGCCGGTTCCGCGTCCGCGCCGCCGCCGGCCGTCGCGATCGCGGACAGCAGTTCTCCGGCGTAGTACTCGGCGAGCAGTTCCCGCTCGGCGGGCAGCACCAGGCGGTAGGGGTCGGCGGTCTCCTTGAGCTGGCCCTTCGCGGCCTCCATCAGCGGATCGGCGCCCCGCCGCGGGAGCATGCGCAGCGCGATGGCACCGCGCCGCCCCGGGACCAGTTCGACGCCCGCGAGGGCCTCGTAGGGGACACGCCGCCGCCCCAGGGTCTGCAGCAGCTTCGAGTTGCGCATCCCCCGCTCGTAACGGATGAGCACCGCATCGGCATCGAACTCCCATACGGCGTTGGATCCGGCCAATACGTCACCCATACGGGTCATCGTAGGCCGCGTCGCCGTTTCGGGAACCGGCCGGGCGCGGCCGGACTAGGCCACGTCCGCCGTGCACCGGCTGCCGTCGGCGCACCGGACGTCCGGGTAGCGGCCGAGGGCGATGCTGGTGAAGTTGGCGAGGCTGTCGGTGCCGGAGCGGAAGTAGCCCGCGTGTCCCTCGGCGTCCTCGGAGGTCACCACGCGGGCGCCGAAGGACCGGGAGACGGGGTCGGCACCGTGGCCGAGCCCGGCGAACTCCATGTGCGGCACGTCGCCGATCCAGTCGGTGCTGTCGCGGGTGGCCCACACCCGGGCGGCCGTGCCGAGGTCGGCCGCCTTGTCCACCCGCATGCCGGGGCTGCCGAAGACGGTGATGTCGGAGACCCGGCCGGACGGCAGGTCGGGGGCGGCGACACCGCACAGCACCGAGCCGTAGGAGTGGCAGAACAGCGAGACGCTGCCGCGCGCCGGCAGCGCCCGTACCAGCGCGGCCAGCCGGACGGCGCCCTGCTCCGCCAGTTCCCCGGTGGAGGCGTCCAGGCCGACGCCCTGCGGGGTGGTGTAGTCGGCCCAGGCGACGACGGCCGTGCGCGTGTGCGGGGCGGCGGCGTGCTCGGCCGCGTACAGCGAGTGGGCCATGCCGACGGGGGCGCGCGTCGGATCGTCCTCGCGTTCGAAGGAGAGCACGTCGGTGTCGACCCCGGGCACGACGAGCGACACCCGTTCGGCGGTGCCGAGGTCGCCGAAGACCTCGGCGGCCCGGCCGCGGCCGGTGGGGTCGAAGGCGAGGATCTGCCGGCCGCCGTCGAGCAGGGAGGCGTACCGCTCGGCGCGCTGCGCGGCGTCCTGGCGGCCCTCGGCGGTCAGCAGGGAGCTGTGCGAGCGGGCGGTCTCCTGGGCGCGGGCCGTGCCGAGCGAGCGCCGGTTGGCCTGGTAACGCAGGGCGATCGGGGCGCCGTTGAGGTTGCCGACGACGAGCGGGTAGCGGACGGCGAGCCGCTTGGCCCCGTCCGGCCCGACCGAGGCGAAGAAGCGCGCGATGACGCCGGGGGCCGCCTGGGGGTCGGGGAGCGGACGCCCGCCCACCGAGCCGTGCCGCCACGCGGCCGTGGCCACCGCCAGCGCGTCCCCGCCGCCCTTGTGGTGGCGCAGCGCGGTCCAGCCGGTGGTCGCCAGCATGACGAAGACCACGGCCAGGGCCAGGAGGGCGCGCAGGGAGGGGGAGCTGAAGCGCTCGTCGACGAGGTTCACTGGGGGACACCCTAGGAGACGCCGGAGATCCCCTGCGCACCCCGTGACCCAAGTCACGTTTGAAACAAGGAGATTCCGGACACACCCTGGTGTTCGGCCCACGGCTGTGCCAGGACCGGGACCAGCAGGTCAAGGTGTTCCTCGGTGATCCGGCGGATGGACTCCACGCTGGTCTCGTCACCGTCGCCCCACAGCCGCTGGGCCACCCGGATGACCCCGCCGACGGCCGCCACCAGGACCCGCGGTCGCGGGTCCGCAGGGTCCAGGCCCTCGCGGGCGGCGATGACCGAGGCGAGCCGTTCCTCGACGAGCGCCGAGTGGCGCATCTGGGCGGACAGCAGCGGCGGCGTGGACTCGATCACCCGGTACATCGCCATGTACGTGGACAGCGGCACGACGGCGGCGATGACGGCGCTGATGCTGTGCCAGGAATCGTCCAGCGCCGCGCGCAGCGCCACGAAGGGCGGTTCGCCGGCCGGCCGCTCGGCCACCGCGGTGACGAAGGCCTCCTCGACGCTGTCCTCCAGCGCCAGCGCGACCTCCTCCTTGCCGGCGAAGTAGCGGAAGAAGGTGCGCTGCGAGACCTCCACCTCGGCGGCGATCTCGTCGACGGTCGTGCGCTCGTACCCCTTGAGGACGAACAGTTCGATCGCGGCCCGTATGAGCGCGTCGCGCGTCCGCTGCTTCTTGCGCTCGCGCAGTCCGCACACGGGCGTCGCGCGCATCGCGTGCTTCATCTGCCGTCCACCTCCAGGGGGCACCACGATACTTGCGTGCCCTCCTGACAGTTACCGACGGATGACTGCTTTGGTCAAATGTCAGGGGCTGACATAATCTCTTGCCCATGACCCAAGCCTCCGTCGTCACCGACAAGGGCCCGGACTCGATACCGGCGCCTTCCAAGAAGCCCCTGCGCGGCCACCCCTGGCTGACCCTGTTCTCGGTCGCCATCGGCGTCATGGTGGTGGCCCTGGACGGCACGATCGTCGCCGTCGCCAACCCGGCCATCCAGGCCGACCTCGGTGCCTCCCGCGAGCAGATCCAGTGGATCACCACCGGCTACATGCTGGCCCTGGCGGTCTCGCTGATCACCGCGGGCAAGCTCGGCGACCGGTTCGGGCACCGGCAGACCTTCCTCGTCGGCCTCGCGGGCTTCGCCGTCACCTCCGGCCTGATCGGCGTGTCCAGCGGCGTCGGCATGGTGATCGCGCTCCGCGTCCTGCAGGGCGTGTTCGGCGCGCTGCTCCAGCCCGCCGCACTGGGCCTGCTGCGCGCCACCTTCCCGGCCGAGAAGCTCAACATGGCCATCGGCATCTGGGGCATGGTCATCGGTGCCTCCACCGCCGCCGGGCCGATCGCGGGCGGTCTGCTGGTCGAGCACGTCAGCTGGGAGTCGGTCTTCTTCATCAACGTGCCCGTGGGTCTGGTCGCGCTGGTCCTGGGCCTGGTCATCCTGAAGGACGTACGGGCCGAGAACGCGCCGCGGTCCTTCGACATCCCCGGCATCGTGGCGCTCTCCGGTGCGATGTTCGGCCTGGTGTGGGGCCTGATCAAGGCTCCGGAGTGGGGCTGGGGCGACCCGCTCACCCTGGGCTTCCTGGTCGGCTCGGTGCTGCTGTTCGTCCTGTTCGCGTTCTGGGAGACCAAGGCCTCCGAGCCGCTGATCCCGCTGCGGATGTTCCGCTCGGTGCCGCTGTCCGCGGGTACTGCGCTGATGGTGCTGATGGCCTTCGCCTTCCTGGGCGGCCTGTTCTTCGTCACCTTCTACCTGCAGAACGTGCACGGGATGTCGGCGGTGGAGTGCGGTGTCCACCTGCTGCCGCTCACCGCGATGATGATCGTCAGTTCGCCGGTCGCCGGCGCACTGATCACCAAGTTCGGCCCGCGGGTGCCGCTGGTCGGCGGCATGGTGTGCACGGCGGTCGCGATGTTCGGGATGACCGGCCTGGAGGCGGACTCCGGCACCCTGGTCATGTCCGTGTGGTTCGGGCTGCTGGGCCTCGGCCTGGCCCCGGTGATGGTCGGCGCCACCGACGTCATCGTCGGCAACGCGCCGCTGGAGCTGTCCGGCGTGGCCGGCGGCCTCCAGGGCTCCGCGATGCAGGTCGGCGGCAGTCTGGGCACCGCCGTCCTCGGTACGGTCATGGCGTCCCGTGTGGACGGCCTGCTGCCCCAGAAGTGGGCCGCGGCCGGACTGCCCCCGCTCAAGGGCGAGCAGGCCGCGCAGGCCGCCGACGCGGTCGTGGTCGGTGTGCCGCCGGTCGCCAAGGACACCCCGGCCGAGATCGTCGCGGTGATCACGAAGATCACCAACGAGACCTTCCTCTCGGGGATGGGGCTGGCCTTCACCGTCGCCGGCATCGTGGCGGCCTTCGCGGCGGGTATCGCCTTCCTGACCAAGCGCGGCGTCAACGCGGACGCCGCCGGCGGCGGGGTGCACATCTGACGCCGGACGATTCCCTATCCGGGTGAACGAGGCCCGGGGCCCTTGGCGGCCCCGGGCCTCGCCGTTCACCGTGGAGCTCCGACCACCACGGGGAGTGATCCACATGCGCAGCGCAGCCCTGACCCTAGTCCTGACCACGGCCGTCGTGGCCGCCGCGGCCCTGGCCGCCCCGGCCCCGCACGCGACGGCCGCCCCCGCGGGTGGCTGCGACCCCGGGGAGCTGTGCCTGTGGAGCAGACCGGACTACCGCGGGGCGCGCCTGGTCCACGAGCTCGCCGACACCGACGTCAACTCCTGCGTGCCGCTGCCGCCCGGGACGTCCGCGAAGTCGTTCGTCAACCGGACCCGCAAGCTCGTGACGACCTACCAGAGCGCCGAGTGCTCCACCGAGGGCGACTTCGTGACGTTCCCGTCCGGCACCTGGGTCCCGGAGTCCCGGCACACGGTCCGCGCCTTCCAGATCGTCGACCAGTGACACGAGCCCGCGGGGAGCCGGGAAAGGCCAGGGGCCCCGGTGCCGGACGGGAACGTCACGAAGTCGCCCTCGGTGGAGCACTCGGCGCTCTGGTAGGTCGTCACGAGCTTGCGGGTCCGGTTGAC
>NZ_JBEXSX010000009.1:0-197464 GCF_040613835.1 Streptomyces sp. NPDC006207
CACCGGCCTGGGTCATCGTCTCCTCGGTGGACAGCGGCCGGATCTCACTGACCGATCCGACCAGGGTCGTCTTGCCGACCCCGAAGCCCCCCACGATCACTATCTTGACCGCGGCGGCTGCCGATTCCGGCAGAGCGTCCTCACTCCGCGGCCCCCTGACGCCGAGCGCGTCAGAGCCTTTCAAGTCCATGCATCACCGCCTCAATCAGTGCAGCGTCGGGAAGAAGTGCGGGCGCGATCGGCGGTCGTGCCTCCACCCGCTTGTCGGCCAGCAGATCCGCGAGAAGTACGGTCACCACGCTGACCGGGAGGTTCAGGTACGCGGAGATCTCGGCGACGGACAGGGGAGAGGTGCACAGCCGCAGGATCGCGGCCTGTTCGGGCGCCATGCCCGGGGGCGGCCCCGAGCGGGCCCGTACCAGGGTGACCAGGTCGATGGCGGTCTCTTCCGAGGATCCGCTGCGCCCTCCCGTCACCACGTAGAGCCGCTCGGGGTTTCCGTTGTCCCACTCCTCCGCAGGACCGTCGCTCATACGGCCTGCCCGTCCCGGCGCGGAGGACTGGTCAGATGCGCGCCGATCCGTGCGACCAGGTCCCGCATCCGATTGCCCATGAGCCCGGCGTCGACGCCCTCGTCGGCGAGGACCGCGAGGTACGCACCCGCGCCCGCCGCCATGAGGTAGAAGAAGCCGCCGTCCACCTCGATGACGACCAGCCGCATCCGCCCGTCGCCGTGCGGGAACTCACCGGCGATGGCCGCCGCCAGGCTCTGCAGGCCCGCGCAGGCCGCGGCCAGGCGGTCGGCCGCGTCCGTGTCGCCGCCGTACTGGGCCATGCGCAGGCCGTCCGAGGACAGCACCACGACGTGCCGGGTCTCGGGGACGCCCGTCGCCAGGTCCTTGAGCATCCAGTCCATGTTGGCCCGCTGCTGAATCACGGCTACTCACCCTTATCTAACGTTTCGTCACTGTTGCTGTCAGAGGAGGTGGCAGTGCTCTCACCGGACACGGCGCTGGTGAAGGCCGCCAGCCACATGCCCGGTTGCACGGGCTCCTTGCCCGGCTTCGGGTCCGACGCGGCAGTGACCGAGCCGTCGGCGGGCACGGTGCCCATCCGCGCACCGGGGGCGGGAATCGGGGCCGCAGCGCGACGCCGCCGCTGGGGAAGTCCGTTCGCGGTCCTCTCGTGCACGACCGGCACGTCGTCCTCCGCCCAGGCGTGGGCGGCGGGCGGGGAGGGCCGGGGACCCGTGGCGGGGGCCGGGGCGGGCACGGGTGCCGTCCCGGAGTCGGACGCGCGCTGGTCCGGCACCACGGGCCGGGGGCCCGAGACGGAGCCGATGCCGTGCGCCAGACCGGTGGCGTTCGCCACCGTGGTGATGACGTCCTGCGGGACGATCACCACGGCGCGCACCCCGCCGTAGGCGGAGGAGCGCAGGGACACCTGGAAGTTCCACGTCGCCGCGAGGCGCCCGACGACGGCGAGGCCGAGGCGGGGGGTCTCGCCCAGGTCACCCAGGTCGAAGCCGGCCTGGGCCTCCGCCAGGGCGCGCTCGGCGCGGGTCCGGGACTCCTCGCTGAGGCCGACGCCGCCGTCCTCGATCTCGATGGCGATGCCGGACTGCACCTCGACGGCGGTGAGGTGGACCCTCGTGTGCGGCGGGGAGTAGCGGGTGGCGTTGTCCAGCAGCTCGGCGACCGCGTGGATCAGCGGCTCGACCGCGGGTCCGACGACGGCCACCTCCGTCACGGAGTGCAGTTCCACGCGGGTGTAGTCGGTGATGCGCGACATGGCGCCACGGAGCACGCTGAACAGGGGGACGGCCCGGCGCCACTGGCGTCCGGGGCGGGCGCCGCCGAGGACGGCGATGCTGTCCGCGAGCCGGCCGATGAGGGCGGTGCCGTGGTCGAGCTTGAGCAGGTCCCCGAAGACGTCGGGGGTGCGGCCGTGCCGGTCCTCCATCTCCCGCAGGTCACTGGCCTGCTGGTGGACGATGGCCTGCACGCGCCGGGCGATGTTGACGAAGGCACGCTGCGAGGACTCGCGGACGTCCTCCTCCGCGGACACGGCTTCCAGCACCGAGCGCAGCATCCGCTGATGGGCCCGCTGGAATCCGGGGGTGACGCCCTCGGCGTCCTCTTCGATGTCCTTGAGCACGTCGGCGACGAACTCGCCGCGCTGCAACCGCGCCACCGCGTTCGGCAGCTGCTCCCGTGCCAGCCGTTCGGTCTCCGCCTCCTGGCGGGAGAGCCGGAACTGCAGTTCTTCCTCGCGCCGTACGAGCTGCTCGCGCAGCGCCCGTACGGCAGTGCCCCGGCGGGCGGTCTCGGCGCCGAGGACGGCCACGGCCACCGTGGCGGTCACCCCGCACCACAGCACCGCCTCCCGGGCGGCCGACGGGACGGTCCATACGGCGACGGCGGTCACCGCCGCGACTATGCCGACCGGCAATAACCACGCGGACGTGGCGGTAGGCCGGCGGTCTCCGGGGGACGATCCAGCACGAACCATCAGCATCCTCAGGTGATCGCTAGTCATGGAACGAACACGACACGAGCAGGCGGAGTCCGGCCGCAGCGACCTGGGCAATCGGCACTCGGTCGGCATATCCGCCTGACCTGGCGTAATTGCTACAACACGCTGAGCCGCAAGTAGCATAGCCGCTTCCATTCCCTGGCTGATGCCGCCTCACGATGCCTTTGGCACATGCCGTTTGACGTATGGTTATCGGTTCTTCACCGTCGGCGCAAACCCCTCCCGGGCGCTCCCTCACCATCTGTGCGCCCACGATTCGATCATGAGCAATGACCGATATAAACTGTTTGACCACGGATGGCTCGATCGACGGCGACGCCGGTCCCCGCGCCCCGGGAGGCCCTCATGGGCGAGCAGGAACACGCCGGGCCGAACCCCCCAGCGAGCACCCCGGAACGCCGCTTCCCCACGTCACGCGCCCCCCGCGGGCTGCGCACCGGGCCGGGCCGCGGACGCTGGCGGGCGGTACGCGCGGGCGCCGCGGAGGGCGGCGGGGCCGAACCGGAGCGACCGGCTCCACGGCATGCGCCCGGGCGGTACGGCGGACCCCCAGGCGGCACGGCGGGAAAGCCCCGGCGTGCGCCGTCCGGCCGCGCGCGGTGCGCCCGCGCCGCGGGACCCCGGAGGGGCGCGAAAATTGGCTTCACTCTTAAGAGTGATGGGTACTTGCGCCCGGCCCGTTCGGGGAGCAATGTCACGCGCGCGGAGACCGGGGCCGGCCGATGACCGCCGGGGAACTGCAGGGGCTCGCCGCGATCGTCACCGGCGGCGCCACCGGGATCGGGCTCGCCACGGCGGAGACCCTGGCGGCGCGCGGCGCACGGGTGGCCGTACTGGACCAGGCCCCCGGCCGGGCACCGGCACACCTGCACGCGCTCGCCGCCGACATGGCCGACGACGCCTCCGTGCGGTGGGCGGTCGGCCGTGCCGTGGAGGACCTGGGCGGGCTGGACATCCTGGTCAACAACGCGGGCACCGGGGCCGTCGGAACCGTGGAGGAGAACCCGGACGGCGAGTGGCGCCGGGTGCTGGAGGTCAACCTCCTCGGCGTGGTCCGGGCGAGCCGGGCGGCGCTGCCGTACCTGCGCCGCTCCCGCTACGCGTCGATCGTCAACATCTCCTCGGTCACGGCCACGGCCGGACTCCCGCGCCAGGCGCTGTACGCGGCGAGCGAGGGCGCCGTCCTCGCGCTCACCCTGGCCATGGCCGCCGACCACCTGCCCGAGGGCGTCCGGGTCAACTGCGTCACCCCCGGCACCGTCGACACGCCCTGGGTGGAGCGGCTGATCGCGGCCGCCCCCGATCCGACGGCCGAGCGGGCCGCGCTCCAGGCCCGCCAGCCCAGCGGGCGCCTGGTCACCGCCCAGCAGGTCGCCGACGCCGTCGCCTACCTCGCCGGACCCTCGGCCGCGGCGGTCACCGGCACCGCGCTCCCCGTGGACGGCGGCCTGCACGCACTGCGCCCCACGCCTCCGCCCCTTCCCCCGGGGCCACCGCCCTGAGCGGTGCCGGACCGGGCCGGGACCGGTCCGGGGCCCGTCCGAAGCCGGTCCGCGCGAGGAGCCCCCGCGGACGGGACGTCCTAGCATGAAAGACACGGATCAGCGGAAATGGGACGCCCCTGATGGTCATGCCGGAGGGAAGCGCGGCGGCGCCGGCGAAGGCGCCGTTCGACCTTGCCTACGCCGCGTCGGCGCTGATCGACGGCGAGGGGACGATCATCGGCTGGACGGCCGCCGCGGAGCACCTGCTGGGCTACCCGGCCGCGGAGGCGCTGCACCGCCCCGCCGCGCAGCTGCTCGCCTCCCCCGGCCAGGCCGCCAGGGCCGCGGAGGTCGCCGCCCAGTGGCACGACCAGGACATCTGGGGCGGCCTGGTGGCCGCCCGGCACCGCGACGGACGCCGGATCGAGCTGGGCCTTCGGGTGTCCGCGCTGGCGTCGCCCGACGGGCACGAGCGCTGGCTGGTGTCCGCGATCGACCTGGCCAGGACCCCGTCGTGGGCGGTGAGCAGCGCCATCCTGGAGGGCTTCCTCAGCCGGTCCCCGATCGGCATGGCCGTGCTCACCCCCGACCTGCGGTACGTGTGGGTCAACGACACCCTGGAGCGTTTGGCCGGCGTGCCGCGCGAGCACCGCATCGGGATGCGCATGAGCGACTCCCTGCCCGGTCTGGACACCGAGGCGCTGGAGAACATCATGCGCGAGGTGCTGCTGACCGGTGAGCCGGTGATCGACCACGAATACCAGGGCTGGACGCTGGCCGCCCCCTACCGGGAGCGGTCCTTCTCCACCTCCTTCTACCGCCTGGACGACGCCGAGGGCCGGGTGATGGGCGTCTGCTACATGGGCATGGACGTCACCGACCGCTGGCGCGCACGGGGCCGGCTCGCGCTGCTCAACGAGGCCGGGGCCTGCATCGGCAGCACCCTGGACGTCACCCGCACCGCCCAGGAACTGGCGGACGTGTCGGTCCCGCGGCTCGCCGACTTCGTCACCGTCGACCTGCTGGAGCCGGTGCTGCGCGGCGACGAGCCGCCGGCCGGCGGCGGGCTGGGCCGCGTGCCGCTGCGCCGCGCCGGGATGCGCTCGGTGCACCCGGGCACCCCGGAGTCGATCGTCGCGCTCGGTGAGCGGATCAACGCCGGCGAGACCTCGCCGCACGTGCGCTGCATGACCTCCGGCCGGCCCGAGATCGAGGCCGACATCGCCATCGACCGCGCGTCGTGGCTCACCGACGACCCGGCCCGCGCGGCCAAGATCCGCGAGTTCGGGATGCGGTCGGTGATGTGGGTGCCGCTGCGGGCCCGGGGCACGGTCCTCGGCGTGGTGACCTTCATCCGGCACCGCAGGCCCGGCGCCTTCGAGCCGGACGACCTGCTGCTCGCCGAGGAGCTCGTGGCCCGCGCCGCGGTGTGCGTGGACAACGCCCGGCGCTGGACCCGCGAGCACGAGGCGGCGCTCACCCTGCAGCGCAGCCTGCTGCCGCAGACCCTGACCGGTGGCACGGCGCTGGAGGTCGCCTCCCGCTACCTGCCCACCGACATCCAGGACGGCGTGGGCGGCGACTGGTTCGACGTCATCCCGCTGTCCGGGGCGCGGATCGCGCTGGTGGTCGGGGACGTCGTCGGGCACGGGCTCACCGCGGCGGCGACGATGGGACGGCTGCGGACGGCCGTCCACACCCTCGCCGACATGGACCTCCCGCCCGACGAACTGCTGGCGCACCTGGACGACCTCATCATGCGGCTCACCGAGGAGGAGAGCGCCGACGCGTCGGTGGCCACCACCGTCACCGGCGCCACCTGCCTCTACGCCGTCTACGACCCGGTGACCCGGCGGCTGACGATGGCCCGCGCCGGGCACCCGCCGCCCGCGGTCGTCGACCCCTCCGGCCGCGTCACCTTCGCCGAACTGCCCGCCGGCCCGCCGCTCGGCCTGGGCGCCATGCCCTTCGAGTCCGCCGAGCTCGAACTGGCCGAGGGCAGCATCATCGCCCTCTACACCGACGGCCTGATCGACACCTTCGGCGAGGACGTCGACGTGGGCCTGGAGCGGCTCGCGCACGCCCTGGCCCACCCCGAACTGCCGCTGCAGGACCTGTGCTCGGCCGTGCTGGAGCGTCTGCTGCCCGGTCCGCCCGCCGACGACGTCGCCCTGCTCGTGGCCCGTACGCACGCGCTCACCACGGACCGGTTCGTCGCCTGGGACCTGCCGGTCGACCCGGCGGTCGTCAGCCGGGCCCGGGCGCTGGCCGCGCGCCAACTCGCCGAGTGGGGGCTGGAGGAGCTGCGGACGACCACCGAACTGGTCGTCAGCGAGCTGGTCACCAACGCCATCCGGCACGCCTCGGGCCCGATCCGGCTGCGGCTGATCCGGCAGTCGGTCTTCATCTGCGAGGTCTACGACGGCAGCAACACCGTGCCGCGGCTGCGGCACGCCCGGACCACCGACGAGGGCGGCCGCGGGCTCTTCCTCGTCGCCCAGCTGACCCGCCGGTGGGGCACCCGCTACACCGCGGACGGCAAGCTGATCTGGGCGGAGCAGGAGATCCCGGACGTCCACCCGGGCTGAGCGCGCGGCGCGTCAGTCCTGGAGGGCGGCCGGGTCCATGTGCACGACCTCCCACAGGTGGCCGTCCGGGTCCTGGAAGCTGCGGCCGTACATCGGCCCCTGGTCCATGGGCTCGTTCGAGGGCGACCCGCCCGAGGCCAGGGCCGCGTCGGCCAGCTCGTCCACGCGCTCCCGCGACTCGACGCCCAGGCAGAGGATGGACTCGGTGGTCTTCGTGGCGTCCGCGACCTCCTTCTTGGTGAACTGCCGGAAGAAGGGCTCGACGAGCAGCATCGCGAAGATGCCCTCGCCGATCACCATGCACGCGGCGTTGTCGTCGGTGAACCGGGGGTCGAAGGAGAAGCCGAGGCCGCCGAAGAAGGCCTTCGACCTGGGCAGGTCCTGCACGGGGAGGTTGACGAAGATCTGGGTCGGCATGGTCCGCCTCGTTCCGTTCCGGGGTTTGTGTCAGTGGTCTGTGCTGAAGTAGACCCGTGGACGCTCCGGAACTCATCGGAAGGCGGAGGAGAACCATGAGCGATCTCGCTGCACCCCCGGACGTGGCGCAGGAGCTGGAGCGCTACCGCGCGGAGCTGACCGGCTACTGCTACCGGATGCTGGGCTCGGCCTTCGAGGCGGAGGACGCCGTCCAGGAGACGATGGTGCGGGCCTGGCGGGCGTACGACCGCTTCGAGGGCCGCTCCAGCCTGCGTTCCTGGCTGTACCGCATCGCCACCAACGCGTGCCTGGACATCCTGGGCGGCACGGGGCGCCGGGCCCGCCCGATGGACCTGGCCTCCCCCGGCAGCGCCGACGGCCCGCTGCCCGGCACCCTGCCGGAGAGCACCTGGATCTCCCCCGCCCCCGACGGCCGCGTCCTGCCCGAGACGGGCGACCCCGCCGACCTCGCCGACCAGCGCGAGAGCGTGCGCCTGGCGTTCGTCGCCGCCCTGCAGCACCTCGCGCCGCGCCAGCGGGCCGTGCTCATCCTGCGGGAGGTGCTGGCCTGGAAGGCGGCCGAGGTCGCCGAATTGCTCGACACCACCGTCGCCTCGGTCAACAGCGCGCTGCAGCGGGCCCGCGCCGCCCTCGCCGCGGCCGGCCCCGCCACGACCGACCCGGCCCGTCCGCTCGACGAGGAGCAGCGCGCCCTGCTCGGCCGCTACGTCGCCGCCTTCGAGTCCTACGACCTCGACGCCCTCACCTCACTGCTCCACGAGGACGCCACGCTGTCCATGCCGCCCTTCGGCCTGTGGCTGCGCGGATCCGCGGACATCAAGGCCTGGATGCTCGGGCTCGGCTCCGGCTGCCGCGGTTCGCGGCTCGTCCCGGTCACGGCCAACGGCACACCGGGCTTCGGGCAGTACCGGCCCAGCCCCGACGGGGGTCACGAGCCGTGGGCGCTGCAGGTCATCGAGATATCAGAGGGCCGGATCACCGGGCTCAACTCCTTCCTCGACACCGAGCGGCTCTTCCCGCTGTTCGGCCTCCCCGCGCGCCTCGCACCCGAGGCCCGCTAGCCCGCCCAGCCCGGTGAGCACCAGCAGTTCCCGCAGCGCGCCCCCGGCGCCCCGCAGCCTGATCCGGCCGCCGTGGCGCCGGGCGGTCAGCTGCAACCGCGCTATGGCGTCGACCAGCACGACGTCCGGAGCGCCGTCGAGCCCGCCCACGTCGCACAGCACCGTCCCGCCGCCCCGCTCGGCCAGCAGCGCGCGCAGCCGCTCGACCAGCGGCGGGATCCCCGCGCGGTCGAGCCTGCCGGTCAGGACGAGCACGGCGGGCCCACCGCCCGGTCGGGACGCGGGCGGGGGCGGCGCGGGCCGGGCCATGGGCGACCTCCTGGGGCGGATGCGGGGATGCGTACCGCGTACGTCCCTAGGACCGGCGGCGGCGCCGTAATCCATCGGCGCCGCGCGTCACCGTCCGAGCAGCGCCGTGATCTCCCGCGGGTCCCAGGCCCCGTCGGCGCACTCCGCGAGGTAGGCCGCGATGCCGGGCAGGTCCCAGGCGCCCGTCTCGGCCAGGCCCTCGGCGATGTGCCGCAGGTAGGTCCCGGACGGCCTGACGTGCTCGGCCCCGCCGGAGCCCCAGGGGGCGGTGAAGGTGAGCACCGGGTGCCCGTCCACGTCCCCGGGGTACAGCAGCGTCTCGTACCGCCCGTCGCCCAGCCGGGCCCTGCCGCAGCGGAGCACCTCGGCGAGGTCGAGGTCGGAGCCCGGCGACCGGTACATCTCCTGGGCGGCGATGTCCGAGAACTGACCGACCGTCAGCAGGTGGGCCCTGGCGCGCACCCCGCCGCCCGGCACGTCGCCGTCGTAGAAGGCCCGGCCGCCCGACCAGACCGGCGACCGCGTCGCGAAGTACATCCGCCCCGGCAGTTCCAGCGGCACCGACCGCAGCGGCGGGCGCGCGTCCCGGCAGCCCGGGTACTCCCGGCAGCCGCCGGGGGGCACCCCGCCGGCGAGGTAGCTGTTGAGGCGCACGAGGTGGGTGTTGGAGCCGTAGGCCGCGTACCAGACGAAACCGGGCGGCCGGTCCGGCCGCACGGCACCCCGGGGCCCCACGCGCTGCGGTGTCGTCACCGCTCCATGATGCGGGCGCCGCGGGATCAGGCGGCCGGCACCGTGCCGCGGATCTGCCGCAGGAAGGCCGCGTTGTCCGGGGTCGCCCGCATCCGCTCCAGCAGCGTCTCGAAACTCCCCGCGCCACGCAGCACCCGCCGCAGACCGCGCGCGGCCGCCAGCTCCACAGGGCTGAGGAGCAGTTCCTCACGCCGGGTCCCCGACGGGCCGACGTCCACCGCCGGGAAGACCCGCCGGTCGGCCAGCCCCCGGTCCAGCCGCAACTCCATGTTGCCGGTGCTCTTCATCTCCTCGAAGAAGTAGTCGTCGGCGCGCGATCCGGTGTCGACCAGCGCGGTGGCGAGGATGGTCAGCGAACCGCCCTCCTCCGCGAGGCGCGCCGAGCCGAACAGCCGCTTCGGGCCGAGCAGCGCCGCCGCGTCGACACCGCCGGACAGCGTCCGTCCGCCCGAGGACGCCGCGTTGTTGTGCGCCCGGCACAGCCGGGTGAGGGAGTCCAGCAGCACGACCACGTCCCGGCCGGTCTCGACCAGGCGCTTGGCCCGCTCGACGGCCAGTTCGGCGACGGCGATGTGCTGCTTGGGCGTGCGGTCGAAGGTCGAGGCGACGACCTCACCCCGCACCGCCCGCCGCATGTCGGTGACCTCCTCCGGTCGTTCGTCCAGGAGCACCACCATCAGGTGGCACTCGGGGTGGTTGTCCGCGACGGCGTCGGCCAGCCGCCGCAGCAGCATCGTCTTGCCGGCCTTCGGCGGCGCCACGATCAGCCCGCGCTGACCCTTGCCGACGGGGGCCAGCAGGTCCACGACACGGGTGGTCAGGCCGCCCTGCGGGCACTCCAGGCGCAGCCGCTCGGACGGGTGGAGCGGGGTCAGGTCCGCGAAGTGCCGCCGCCCGCGGGCCAGGCCGGCGGGCAGCCCGCCGACCTGGTCGGCCCGTACGAGGGCGCGGGAGCGACCGGCCGTGGCCACGCCTTCGACGGCGTCGCCCTTGCGCAACCCGTGCCGCCTGATGACCTCCGGCGGCACCGGGACGTCGTGCGGGCCCTGCGCGTAACCGGCGGTGCGCAGGAAGCCGCGCCCGCCCTCGACGTCGAGGACCCCGGCGACGGCGACGAGCCGTTCGCCCGAGGGGGAGGAAGCAGGAGCGGGGGTGGGGGTGGTGGTGGGAGCTGTGGACATACGTGGTCCTCGGGGGAAGGGCGCGTACGGCGGCGGAATCGGCCGGCCGCCGGGACACGCGGCGCAAGAGGCGGAGCCTCGGGGAGATCGCCGACGCGGGGCGCGGGCGAGGGGGAACACCGCAGTGACTGCGGGAGCGGACCGCCGGGCGGTCACGCGGGGAGCACCGGCGCCGAAGAGGGGCGCACAGCCGTGCTCCTCGCACTGTAGCACCACGACCCCGGGCGGGGGACCGCCGCGATGTCGCGAACCTGTCACACCCCGGTCCGGATACGGCACGGCCAACCGCCCCGGCCCCGGGGGCGGTTACGGTCGCCGGGTGAAGTCCGTGCCGATCGCCGCCGTCGCCGTGGCCGCGCTGCTGGCCGTCCCCGCGTGCACGGCGCCCTCCGGCGGACGACCCTCCCCCGCGACCGCCTCCGCCGACGGACAGGAGGTCAGGGCGGTCATGCCCACCTGGATCCACGGGCTGCGGGTCATCGGCGCCCGGGGCTCCGGCGGCGCCTGCCGCTGGTCGACGAGCTACCCGTCCGTGCCGGGCGCACGGCCGCTGACCCGGACGCTCGACCGCGAGGTGCGGCGCGGGCTGCGGGACTTCCTGGCCGCGCACGGCCACGGTGCCGGCTGCGCGGGCGAGTTCACCATCTCGTACACGTTCCTGGCCGCCTCCGGGGACGTGCTCGGCGTCCAGCTGACGACGGCCGAGGGCACCGCCGCCGGGGACGGCACCACCTCCGGGAGCGGCACCACGACGGCCACGTACTGGTACGACGGCCGCTCCGGCGAGGTGCTGCCCGCCCTCGCCATGGTCGCCCCGGACGCGGCCGGCGACCTCGCCGGGCACCTGGTCCGGGTGCTCGCCGCCCGCGCCGGCCACGACCCGCGCGGGCTCCGCGCGCTGCAGGACCCGGCGGCCCGCCGCGCCGTCCTGGACGACCTGGCCTTCACCGGCTGCGGGAACCTGGTCGTGACGTTCGACCGGGGCGAGGTGGCGGCCCCGCCCACGGGCCGGCAGAAGGTCGTGCTCCCGCGCGCCGCCGTGGAGCCGCTGCTGTCCGCGTTCGGGCGGCGCGTCCAGCGGCAGGCGATGCGTCCCCGCCACGAGCAGGACGGCTGACACCGATACTGGAGGCGTGCGCCGGACCTTCGCCCACGACGCGGTCGTGACCCTCGCCCCCGGCGGCGACGAGCGCGCCCCAGGTGCCGCGGTCACCGTCGCCCTGTGCGGTCACTGGGAGCACGATCCGCCGTGCCCCCTCGCGCCCCACCACACCGCCGTCACGGCCGGGCCCGGCGGCGCACTGCGGCTGCGCGTGCTGTTCGCGTCCGCGCCCGGCGACGAGGCCGAGGTCCGCCGCCGGATCGACGCCGCCCTGGCGGCGGGCGGACTCGGCGCCACCCACTGGGAGTTCGGCGGCTCCCGGCCGGGCGAGCCACGGCCCGACGAGGCCGCGCACGCGGCACGTCTCAGCGCGTGAGCGAGGCCGCGTCCCCCATCACGACGACCGGGTTGCAGGGCCGGGTCCAGCGTCCGCAGCAACTGCCGCATGTGGGCCTCGGACAACGCGACGCACCCCTGCGTGGGCCCCTCGTGGTCGACGTGGAACCAGATGCCACCGCCCATGTCCGCGCCCATCGGCCGGGTCCGGTCCTGCGGCGACGTGCCGGGCTCGCGGCTGTAGTTGATGGACACGCCGTAGTCGAACGAACCCGTCAGTGGTTCCCCTCCAGGCCGGTGCCCCTGATGAAGACCCACCGGAGTGGTCGTACGGGAGCCGGGTGCCCGGGTCGGCCATCAGGCCCCGGCGTCGGTGAGGCCGAACACCCCGATCGGCGAGCGCTCGTCGCCGCTGCGGTGGTCGTCGGTCCACCCGCGCTGCCCGTTGCGCGCGGGCCATCTCGCGCCGCCGCGCCAGCCGTCGGGGGTCCCCTCGTAGACCACGACCCGCGACCGGGACGCGTTCCGGCCACGCCGGTCACCACGACGACCTGGCGCGCGTCGTCCGGGGGTGACCGCGGCGGACGAATTCGGGCATGAAGGCGCCTTTCGTCTCGTCCACGGGAGAGCGCGATCAAGGAGAAGCGCCAGGCCGGAGGGACTCCGTGGAGCGGACGGCCCGGTCCCCGGCCGGTCAGCCCAGTGGGTCAGCCCGTGCCCGTACCGGTCGGACGGTCCGGACCGGTCGGCCCGCCGGGGGACGCCGAGGTGTAGCTCGCGGCCTTGAGGCCGGCCGTGACCGCGGCGATGGTGTCCTTCGCCGTACGGTTGAAACAGGCGCTGACCACGAGCCCGACGGAGGACGCGGGGTCCGGGTCCTCCCCCCAGGCCGTGAGCTCCCACTGGCCGCCGAGCGCGCGGCAGCCCTCGCCCGCGGACGCCACGCCCTTCACCACGAACCGGCCGGACCCCGTGCCGTCGCCCACGGGCGCCCCCACCTGTTCGAAGGCGATCAGCACCCCGCCCTCGGCGACCTGGTCCACGGGCGGGCAGACCGGGTAGCGGATCATCTCCTGCTTCGTGCACCCGCTGCGCTCGTGGAGCGGTCCGGAGCCGACGAACCCGACCACCAGGCCCCGCGGGTCGGTGGTCACGAGGGACCGCCAGCCCTCGCCGGGCAGTTTCAGCGTCAGCCCGGACAGCGCGTCCAGGCTGACCAGCGCGTAGTCGGCGTGCGTGCTCCCCGTCGACGTCGGCAGGGGGGACCCCGGGGCGGGCACCGCGCGGGACGGGGACGCGGCGGGGAGGACCTGCTGCCCCCGGGGCGTCACGGGACCCGCGGGCTGCAGCAACGCGGCGGCCACCACCGCCGCCGCCGTGACGCCGCCGACCGCGGCCAGCGCCCCGGCGGCCACCCGGCGCCGCCTGCGCCTCCGTACCCGCCGCCTGATCTGCGCCATCCGGTCGTGGGGCGCGGTCGGCTGCGGCACGGCGCGCTCCAGCAGCACGCTCAGCTCCCACTCCTCCTCCGGCTCTGGCTCCTCATCCACACCGCTCACCACCCTTCGCCAGGCTCGGCACCGCCGCGACCTGCCCCCGCAGCATGGCCAGCGCCTTGGCGGCCTGGCTCTTCACCGTGCCCGGCCGGCAGCCCAGCACCTCGGCGGTCTCCTCGACGCTCAGGTCCTCGAAGTAGCGCAGCACGACCACCGCCCGCTGCCGCGCGGGCAGCCGGCGTATCAGCACCGCGAGCGACTGCTCCAGGTCGACCGAGGCGAAGGGGTCCGCCACCGCCGTCACCGTGTCCGGCACCTCGCCGTGCGGCACCTCGCCCCGCCAGCGGCGCTGCCACCACGACGAGGCCGTGTTCACCAGGGCCCTGCGCACGTACGCTTCCGGGTTCTCCGCGGCTATGCCCCGCCACTTCGGCCACACCTTGGCCAGGACCGTCTGCAGCAGGTCCTCCGCCAGGTGCGTGTCCCCGGTCAGCAGCCAGGCGACCCGCAGCAACCGCGGCCCGCGCGCGGCGACGAACTCCTCGAAGTCCGTCTCCGCATCCCTCACCGTGGTGTCCTTGCCATCGTGTTCCTGTCCGTGCTCCCAGCAGCCTCACACCCGCATGAACCGTCTGGGACCCCGGACCGGTTGCCAGGAATCCGGGATCGCCCTCGTTCGTTGCCGCCTCGGACGGACGCGCGGCACGCGCTCGTCCCCCAACTGACGGCAGATGAAAGGGCGTTCCCTGTGACAGCCGCCTCCGCACCCGACCAGCCGGAAGCAAGGAGAGCCAGCCAGTGAGCAATGTCACCAAAGGCCTCGGCAAGGTCGAGGTCCGGCTCAAGTGGGACCCCAGCCCGCTCGGCGCACCCGCCAGCGACCTGGACATCGTCGCGGCCACCTACAGCGCCGCCGACCCGCACGGCGTCCCGGCGTACCTCGTCCACTTCGACAGCCGCTCCCCGGACGGCACCATCACGCTCAACCGCGACAGCAAAACCGGCAAGGGGCTGGGCTTCGACGAGATCATGACCCTCGAACTCGACCGGCTCGGTGCCGCCTACCACCGGGTCGTCGTCGGTGTCGTCGTGCAGCAGCGCGACGGCCGGATGACCTTCGGCGACGTCGCGGGCACCGGCGTGCACGTGGTCGAGGGCCACACCGACCTCGCCGCCTCCGACCTCGGCGAGGTCGCGGCCGCCACGGCCGCCACCGTCGGCGAATTCCGCCGGGGCGACTCCGGCGAGTGGCGCTTCCGCTCCGGCGTCCGCGGGTACGACGCCGATCCGGTGGCCTTCGCCCGTGTGATGGGCGGCGACGCCTCCTGATCGCCGCCGGGAACGCCCGTGCCCTCCCGCGCGCGTCGCGGGAGGGCACGGGCACCACTGGGGGCGGGCTCTAGACGACGCCCTGCGCCGTCATGGCCTCGGCCACGCGCAGGAAGCCCGTGACGTTGGCGCCGAGGACGTAGTCGTCCGGCGTGCCGCCGTACGCCGCGGCGGTGGCCCGGCAGTGGGTGTGGACGTCGCGCATCACCTGCGCGAGCCGGGCCTCGGTCCGCTCGAAGGTCCACAGCTCGCGGGAGGCGTTCTGCTGCATCTCCAGCGCCGAGGTCGCCACACCGCCCGCGTTGGCCGCCTTGCCCGGGCCGAAGAGCACGTCCGCCTCCCGGAACACCTCGATCGCCTCCGGGGTGCACGGCATGTTCGCGCCCTCGGCGACCGCCAGCACGCCGTTCTTCACCAGCGTCCCGGCGTCCTCACCGTCCAGCTCGTTCTGCGTGGCGCAGGGCAGCACGACGTCGCACGGCACGTCGAAGACCGAGCCGCGCTCGGAGTACCGCGCCGAGGGCTTGGCCTCCGCGTACGCCGACAGCCGCGCCCTGCGCACCTCCTTGATCTCCTTCAGCAGCTCCAGGTCGATGCCGGCCTCGTCGACGACGTAGCCGCCGGAGTCCGAGCAGGCCACCACCGAGCCGCCCAGCGCGCGCACCTTCTCGATCGCGTAGACGGCGACGTTGCCCGCCCCGGAGACCACCGCCCTGCGCCCCTCGAAGCCCTGCCCGCGCGTGGCCAGCATCTCGGCCGCGAAGTACACCGCCCCGTACCCCGTCGCCTCGGTCCGCGCGTGCGAGCCGCCCCAGGCGACGCCCTTGCCGGTCAGCACGCCCGCCTCGAAGCGGTTGGTGATCCGCTTGTACTGCCCGAAGAGGTAGCCGATCTCCCGGCCGCCCACGCCGATGTCCCCGGCCGGCACATCGGTGTGCTCGCCCAGGTGCCGGTGGAGCTCGGTCATGAACGACTGGCAGAAGCGCATGACCTCGCCGTCGGAACGGCCCTTGGGGTCGAAGTCGGAGCCGCCCTTGCCGCCGCCGATCGCCAGCCCGGTCAGCGCGTTCTTGAAGATCTGCTCGAAGCCGAGGAACTTCACGATGCCGAGGTCCACGCTCGGGTGGAAGCGCAGACCTCCCTTGTACGGGCCGAGCGCGCTGCTGAACTCCACCCGGAAGCCCCGGTTGACCTGCACCCGTCCCTGATCGTCCACCCACGGCACCCGGAAGATCACCTGCCGCTCCGGCTCGCACATCCGCTCCGCGATCCGGGTCCCCAGGTACTCGGGGTGCCGTTCCAGCGCCGGCGCCAGCGAGCGCAGCACCTCCCCCACCGCCTGGTGGAACTCCGTCTCGCCGGCATTGCGCCGGCAGACGTCCGCGTAGACGGCCTCGATGTGAGCACTGACGTTCATGCGCGCCTTCCCTCGTCCGATGTCCCGGACGCGCTCGCCGTGGCGCCGCGTCCGGCCGTTGCCGTGTCAACGAGTACGGATGGAAGAAAGCAAGGTGTCACCCGGAGCAACTCCGCACACCGAAAGCCACCGGGTCACCCGTACGGGCCGCGCCCTTTTGGTATGGGCGCGGCCCCGCGACGCGGACGGGCTACCCGACGGGAATCGGCCGGGCCCCGATGCGGGCGCAGGCCTGGTCCTGGTCGAGGCCGTCGGCGGGCCAGACGACCTTGCCGGCGGCGCCGGGGTGGTAGCAGGCCGCGAAGGACGTGGGGACGGGCTCGGACGGCCCCCACATCTGCTCCCAGCGCCCGGCGCAGGCCTTGCCCGGGTCCCTGGGGTCGAAGGCCTTGATCGCGTCGGACGGCAGACCCGAGAGGTCCGCGTCGCGCGACAGCGTCCGGGCGCACATCACCTGCGCCCCGGCGTCCTTCCCCCACGGCAGTCCCCCGGCGACGGCGACCACCCCGCCGCCGGCCAGCGCGGCGACGACCGCGCCGCCGGCCACGGCGACCCGCAGCGACCGCCGCCGCGTGCTCCGCGGCGCCGCCCGGTCCAGCACGGACCGCAGCGTCTCCCGCCCGTCCGCCGACCGCGCCCAGCCGTCGGCACCCTGCGGGCGCAGCTCCCGGACGGCGTCCAGGACAGGGTCGTTCGTCATGCGTGTACCTCCGAATCGAGCGGGGTGAAGGATGCGGGTCGCGGCTCCAGGGCCGCGCGGAACCTCTTGCGGGCCCGGTGCAGCCGCAGCGCGTAGGCCGCCCTGCTGCAACCCAGGGCCTTGGCCGCCTGCTGCGCGCTCAGGTCGTACCAGCCCGTGAGCAGCAGCACTTCGCGGTCGCTCTCGGACAGCGACATCAGCACCCGGAACACGCGCTCACGGTCGCCTATGCGGTCCTCGAACACCTCCTGCGGCGCGCGGTCCATCACCGCGGCCATCCGTGCCGCGAGCGCCTGCCTCCGCAGGTCCGACCGCACGCGGTTGGCGAGCAGCCGGCGCGCCGCCGCCAGCAGCCAGGGCAACGCGTCCTCCGGTGCGGACCGCTGCTTCCGCCAGGCCAGCAGGAAGGTCTCCGAGAGCACGTCCTGCGCGGTCTCGCGATCCGTACGGTGCATCAGGTAACCCATCACCTTGTCGGCATGGGCCTCGAACCACTCCTCCACGATCCCGTGCCCTCGCGGACCCTCACGTGCCGTCATGCGCACCCTTCCCTCCCAGAACAGGCTGTCACTGGGGAATGTCCGGCACGGCCCCGCCGATTACAGCGCCACCCCGGCGGCGCGTCGGCACGTCCGACGAGTACCGATCCGTCCCGGTTCGGTCACGACGACGTCACAGACCGCGATCGCGCCCGTGCGGACCGTGATGTTCTGGCACGGTTTCCCCCACACCTACACGACTCAGGGGGACGCCATGTCGACGCCTCAGCACCCGCAGCCACCCGGACCACCCGCGGGACCGCCGCAGCCGCCCGGCGGCTGGCAGGGCCCGGGATGGACGGGGCCGCCGCCGCAGCCGCGCAAGTCCAGCACGGGGAAGATCATCGGGTTCGGGTGTCTCGGCGTCGTCGTCCTGGTGATCGTCGTCGCCGTCCTCGCGACGGTGGCGAGCAGCGGCGGCGGCAGCAGCGACCCGAAGCCCGGTGCGTCGAAGGCATCGACCGACAGGGGCGGGAAGAGCGGCGGCGAGGGCCGCCAGGCCGGCCCCACCGGCGACGTGCGGATCGACTCATGCGAGGTCGACGACGTCATGCACTGGCCGAGCGCGAAGCTGACCATCACCAACCGCAGCTCGAAGACGTCCAACTACGCGGTCCAGGTCGAGTTCGTGGACGCCGGCGGCACACGCATCGGCGAGGGCTTCGCGGCGACGAACAACCTCGGCCCGGGCAAGGTCGCGAAGGAGACCGCGCAGGGCACCGGCGACGTGAAGGGGAAGGTCACCTGCCGCGTCACCGAGGTGACGCGCTACGCCTCCTGAGCACGGGTACAGCAGGGGGCACCGACGAAATGCGCTGATCGGGAGCTCGCTCCGAGCCGACGGAGATCGTTTCCCGTGAACGTCGCTGAGCAGCGACTCCCCCAGGTTCCAGCCGCGCAAGCACGCCACGAGGCAGCCGGAAGCAGCAGTCGCTGACGCTCACGTGCGAGAGGGGCCAGGAGAACGGCCCCTCTCATGTCACGCGTCCGGTCAGAGCCAGTCGTTCCAGATGCCGCACGCCACCGACCGGGTCAGGGCCTCGGCGCCGGAAGCGTCCTGGCGTACGACGCGGTAGTAGTACAGGCCGAGCCGGTCCTCGTGCACCGTGGTGTCCACGAAGAACGCCGTGTCACCCATCGTGCCCTCGGCCAGGGTGACGTAAGCGGCCGTGGCCGGGTCCCAGCGCTCCACACGGTAGCTCGCGAACCGGGAGCAGTCCCCGAAGCCGGAGCTCTCGGAGCAGCCGACGTACAGGTTCGGGTACTGCCCCTCACCGACCTCGGTCTGGGTCCAGCCCGGCGGCCGCGTGTCGGGCAGGGTGACCGAGACCTCGGCGGGGTGGAGGACGTCGAGCGGCTCGTCGTCGTACAGAAGCCGGTCGTCCGTGGCGGCCACCTTGTAGACGTGGGTGGCGCCGTCGGGGACCGTCGGGCAGAGGATCTCGGTCCCGGCCAGGGAGCTGCCCCTCCAGCAGTTCTCCTTCCAGACCGTCTCGCCGCTGTCCGGGTCCGTGATGCCCTGCCACACGTGGTAGCCGCGGACGTCGGCATCGGCGGGCGGCGTCCAGGTCAGGCGGACACCGAGCGGGACGCGTTCCGCGGTCAGGTTCTGCACCGGGGCGGGACGCTCGGTGTCCGGGGTGGTCTCCGTGGCGGCCGGGCCCGGCTGGGAGACGTGCCCGTACCGGTCGGTCGTGAGGACCCGGTACTCGTACGTCGTCTCCGACGCGCCCTGGACGTCCCAGCAACTGCCGTTGACCTGCTTGTCAGCCGACAAGGGGGCGTCGCCGCCCGTCCAGGTCCAGTACGTCTTCGGGTCCTGCGACGGCTCGTCCCACGAGGTGGTCGGCTTGCACTTGTCCACGATGCGGGTCTCGCCGGTCGCGGTGTCGGTCCGCACGATCTTGTACGAGGGAAGGGGCGTTTCGTCGACGGTCCACGGGTCGACGCTGCTCCACGAGACGATCACGCCCTCGTCGAACCTGCGGGCGGTGGTCTGGAACGCGGCGATCGCCTCCGGCCGGTCGGCCATCTTCAGCGTGATCTCCATCGGCGCGGCGGCGTTGCCCACGGCGTCCAGCGCGCGCACCGCGTACCGGTAGCTGTCGGCGACGGCGACCGACTGGCGGGGCAGCACGTCGGTCTGCGTGGTGGTGCTCGCGGCCAGGGCGTCGACGTAGCCGCCGCTCGCCGGGTCGTACTGGACGACCTGGTACGAAGCGGCTCCGGCCACGGGCGACCACACCAGATGCGGAACACCCGACCGGTACTCCACGCGCACCTTCTCGACAGCGGGCGGCGGGGTCCGGTCGGGGGTGGTGAACGTCGCGGCGGCCGAGTAGGCCGACCAGTTCCCGGCGGCGTCCCGGGCCCGGCCCCGGTAGGTGACCTTGCTCCCGTCGGCCCGGTACCCGGTGTCGCAGATCGCACCCTTGGCGCCGGCGTAGATGGTGCTCCAGCTGTTCGTGGCGGCGTCGAGCCGCTGCATCTCGTACCAGGCGATGTCGGCGGCGTTCGCCGCGGTGGTGACCAGCTCCGGGCCTGCGTAGGGCTGGTCGGCCGGGCACGAGTCCAACTCGACGAACGGCGCGGCGGGCGGCGTCTTGTCGACGGTGGTGACGAGCCGGTCGGCACTGCCGCCGGAGACGTTGCCCGTCTTGTCGACGGCCCGCACCTCGTAGTAGTAGGCCGCGCCGGTCTTCAGCAGGGTCCTGTCGGTGTACGACGTCGCGGTGGTCGTCGCGAGTGGCTTGGCGCCGTACGACGCGCCCTTCAGCCGCCGGTAGACCCGGTAGTTCGCGAGGTCCATCTCCCTGTTCCTGGACCAGGTGAGCTTGGCCGCGCCGGTGGTCGTGTCATAGGAGACGGCGGCACCCGTCGGGGCGAGCGGCTTGACCTTGTCGGTGTCGACGGAGGTGCGCGGCGTGTAGGCGTACTTGACGTTCGCGGCGCCCGTCCAGTTGACGAAGTCGACGCGAAGCGCGTGCTTGCCGCTGGGGATCGTCACGTTGACCGTCTTCTTGACGGTGGCGGAGACGTTCTTCCACACGTCGATCTTGCGGACACCGTCGAGGTAGACCCGTATGCCGTCCCGGGCGGACACCGTGAACGTGAAGGGGCCACCGGAGCCGAAATCGCGCGTCACCGACCAGCGCACGCCGAAGTTGTTGGACGGTACGCCGGAGACGGGTGCGCCCGTGCCCCAGTCCTGGTCGATCACGGAGTCGCAGTCCGTCTTCTTCGGTGTGCCCGAGAACGTCGTGTTCGCGAAGAACTGCCGTTTGAAGACGGGGGAGTCGCAGATCACCGCCGCGGAGGCGGGCGCGGCCGTGGCGGTGAGCCCGCCGCCCGCCGCGGCCAGAACCAGGGCGGTGGCGGTGATGCGTCGGGGCTTCATCGAGTCCTTCAGGCCTGTTCGGCGACAGACGTCGATCAGACGTCGCGGAACAGGACCGACAAGAGCGTCGATTGGTTGTACGAACCTCAGCCGTACACCGGAGCGATGACGGCCCGGTTCTTCGGTGCAAGGTCTCGTGCCGCCCGGGTGGCACGCCCCGGCACACACGGAAGGGCTGCCGGCCCGCCCGACGAGGACCTCAGGGACGACGGACTCGCCTCAGCCATGCGAAGTGCAGGAATGTCGAAGGGCCCAGCTCACCGAGGTGACCTGGGCCCTTCTTCGTGGAGCCGCCTAAGGGAATCGAACCCTTGACCTACGCATTACGAGTGCGTCGCTCTGGCCGACTGAGCTAAGGCGGCAGGCTGCCGAGACAGCTTCGCATCGGCAGCGGGCACAAGTCTACACAGTTCTTGAGGGGCCCCTGACCAGGGTGCCGTCGGGTCGGGGCGGGGCGACGGGGCCCCTCACGGGGTCAGCAGGTCTTGCCGTCCGCCGGGGGCGTGCCCTCGAGGAGGTAGCGGTTGACGGCGGAGTCGATGCAGCTGCTGCCGCGGGCGTACGCCGTGTGGCCGTCGCCGTTGTAGGTGAGCAGGACGCCGGAGTCGAGCTGGCCGGCGAGGGACTTGGCCCAGGCGTACGGCGTGGCGGGGTCGCGGGTGGTGCCGACGACCAGGATGGGGTCGGCGCCGGTGGCCTCGATGCGGTGCGGCTTGCCGGTCGGCGCGACGGGCCAGTAGGCGCAGATCAGGCTGGACCACGCGAGGTTCTTGCCGAAGTGCGGGGACTCGGCGGTGAACGCGGAGACGGACTGCTCGGCGGCCGGCGGGCCGGACAGGGCCGGCGGCAGGTCGAGGCAGTTCACGGCGGCGTTGGCGTACATGAGGTTGTCGTAGCGGCCGCGGTCGTCGCGCTCGTAGTACGTGTCGGACAGCGCGAGCAGACCGCTTCCGTCGCCCTTGTTCGCCTTGGTGAGGGCGGTGCGCAGGGTGGGCCACATCGACTCGTCGTACATCGCGGCGATCACGCCGGTGGTGCCGAGCGCCTCGGTCAGCTTGCGGTCGCTGCCGGTGTTCAGGGGCTTGGCGTCCAGCTGCTTGAAGAAGGCGTCGAGGCGGTGCCCGGCGTCGGCGGAGCTCTTGGTGCCGAGCGGGCAGTCGCGGTGGCCGACGCAGTCCCGGGCGAAGGCGTCGAAGGCGGTCTCGAAGCCGGAGGCCTGGCCGCGGCTCGCGTCGAGGGCCGAGATCGACGGGTCGACGGCGCCGTCGAGGACGAGCCGACCGGCCTTGTCGGGGAACAGTTCGGCGTAGGTGGCGCCCAGGAAGGTGCCGTAGGACTTGCCGACGTAGTTGAGCTTGCGGTCGCCGACCAGGGCGCGGAAGACGTCCATGTCGCGGGCGGAGTCCACCGTGCTGATGTGCTTGAGCAGTTTGGCGGAGCGCTGCTCGCAGCCGCCGGCGAACTCCTTGTCGGCGGCGACGAGGGCGTTGACCTCGGCGCCGTCGTCCGGGGTGACGTCGGTCGCCGTGAAGGCGTCCATCTGGCGGTCGCTGAGGCACTCGACGGGCTCGCTGCGGGCCACACCGCGCGGGTCGATGGCGGCCATGTCGTAGCGGGAGGTGACCGCCGACGGGTAGCCGAAGGCCGCGTACTGCAGATAGTCGATCGCGGAGCCGCCGGGGCCGCCCGGGTTGACCAGCAGGGTGCCGAGCCGCTTGCCGCCGTCCTCGGCCCGCTTCCGGGTGACGGCGAGCTTGAGGTCGCTCGCGGCGGACGGGTGGGCGTAGTCGAGGGGGACCCGCATGGTGGCGCACTGCATGCCCGGCATGTCCTTGCACTCGCGCCAGGACAGACGCTGCTCGTAGTACGGCCGGAGGTTGCCGTAGGCGTCCGCGGCAGCGCCCGAGGGCGGCGGCCCGCCGAGCGAGCCCGCCGGGGACGAGGCGGCGGCACTGTGCGTGCTGCCACCCGTCGTGCACGCGGACAGCATCAGCCCGGCGACCGCGAGGACGGTGCCGGAGGTACGGAGCAGGCGCGGGGTGTGCATCGGAGCCTCGGTTCCTCGTGGTGGTCATCTGGAGCGTATCCGGAGGGCCGGTGGCGAACCGTCCTCCACAGTCCTCATACGGGTGATTCGGGCCCGCGCCGTCAGGGACGGTCCGGACCGTCGAGCTTCTCGGTCGCGTACCCGGCGACGAGGGCGAAGAGCCGCCGCCGCGGGGCGATGCCGTCCAGCACCCGGACCCCGGCGGACACGCCACGCACCCGTTCCCGCAGGGCGAGGGCAGAGCGCCGCGCGTCCTCCTCTCCGGAGGGTACGGCGAGCAGCAGCGCGGGGCGCGGCATGTCACCCCCGGGGTATCCGCGGTCGGTGGAGGAGTAGTACGGCGGCGGGCCGGACCGGTCGATCCCGTCGTAGCCGCCCGAGACGCCGATCGCCGCGGTGTACCCCTCGGGGTCGGTCAGCTGCTGCCGTACGACGCAGGCCGCGTTCCCGTCGGCGCCCAGCAACGCCCGCGCGGGGCGGCCGGGCAGGACACGGTAGAGCCGGGCGACCGCGACCGGGACGGCCGCGGGACGGGCGCCCGGGCCGGTGTCGCAGTGGGCGGGCAGCACGACCACGAAGGGGTCCGCGATGCCCCGCAGCGACTGGGCGGCGAAGCCGGCGAACAGATCCGGGTCGGCGGGGTCGATGTGGGCCACGACCAGGGGGAAGTACACCCCGACGGAGTCCGGGTAGTCGTACTGCGGGGGCAGCCAGACCCGCGTGCCGTCGGACAATTCCTGGAGCGTGCCCCCGGCCGGGTGACCGAGGGTGCGCGGCGGCTCCAGCCCGGCGTCCACGGGGTCGGACGGCACCGGCCGCGGGGGTGGCGCGGACGGCGGCCGGGACAGCGGGGGCGCGGCGGCGGTGACCGGGCGGGGCGGCGGGAGCGACGGATCCGCCGGGCCGGACGGCGACCAGACGGCCAGCGTGACCGCCCCCGCGGCGGCCAGCACGGACCCTGCGCCGCGCAGCACCGTGCCGGTGCGCTCGACGGGCAGTTCGTACGCGCGGCCCGCGCGCTGCTCCCACCAGTGCCGCAGCGCCGAGCGGGCGAGCGCCACCGCCACGGCCCCGGCCGCGGTCAGCAGCGCGTACAGAACGACGACCTCGGCCACCTCGGGCACGTGCGGCACCACCTCGGCAGGTCCCCCACGGCGCTTCGGGCACGGGCGCGGCACCCGCGCCGGAGGCAGGGGGGAGCGCACCCCGTGCGCTGGGATCACCCCCGCGGGGACAGCGGCCGGGGGCACCGCACAGCAGCCTGCGGCAAGGCCGGGCGCACCGGGGAGCGGCGACGCGCGAGCGCCGCAAACGATCACCCGTCCGCCGGATGATCAAGGCGCGGGGGCGGTCCGCGCGGCCCGTCCCGCGCGCCGGCGGTCAGCCCGCGCGCAGGGCCAGCGTCATCGCCTCGACGGCCAGCAACGGCGCGACGTTCCTGTCCAGGGCCCCACGGCAGGCGAGCACGGCCTCGATGCGGCGCAGCGTGTTCTCCGGCCGCGAAGCCGCCGCGATCCGCTCGACGGCGTCCCGCGCCTCGACGTTCGCGATGGCGACGGACGTGCCGACCTGCACCGCCAGCACGTCCCGGTAGAAGCCCGCCAGGTCGGTGAGGGCCAGGTCGAGGGTGTCGCGCTGGGTACGGGTGGACCGGCGCTTCTGCCGGTCGGCGAGCTCCTTCATCACGCCCGCCGTGCCGCGCGGCATCCGGCTGCCCGCCCCCGCGGCCGCGCCGAGCGCCGTGCGCAGCTCCTCGGTCTCCTTGGCGTCCATCTCCTCGGAGACCTGCTTGGCGTCCTCGGTCGCCGCGTCCACCAGCTCCTGCGCGGCCTTGAGGCAGCCCCCCACGTCGTCCACGCGCAGCGGCAGCCTCAGCACGGCCGCGCGGCGGGTGCGCGCCCCCTCGTCGGTGGCGAGCCGGCGGGCGCGGTCGATGTGCCCCTGCGTGGCACGGGCGGCGGCCTCGGCGATCACGGGGTCGATGCCGTCGCGCCGGACCAGCACATCGGCGACGGCGTCCACGGGCGGGGTGCGCAGCACCAGGTGCCGGCAGCGCGAGCGGATCGTCGGCAGCACGTCCTCGATGGAGGGCGCGCACAGCAGCCACACCGTCCGGGGCGCGGGCTCCTCCACCGCCTTGAGCAGCACGTTGCCGGCGCCCTCGGTGAGGCGGTCGGCGTCCTCCAGCACGATCACCTGCCAGCGGCCGGAGGCGGGCGACAGCGTGGAGCGGCGGACGAGGTCGCGGGTGTCCTTGACGCCGATGGAGAGCAGGTCGGTGCGGACCACCTCGACGTCGGCGTGCGTACCGACCAGGGTCGTGTGGCAGCCGTCGCAGAAGCCGCAGCCCGGCGCCCCGCCCAGCGCCCGGTCCGGGCTCACGCACTGCAGCGCGGCGGCGAAGGCGCGGGCGGCCGTGTCACGGCCCGCGCCGGGCGGGCCGGTGAACAGCCAGGCGTGCGTCATCTTCGACGCCGTCGGCAGCGCGCTGCGCGCGGCAGCCGCCGTCACGAAGGCGTCGGCGTCCCGTGCGGCGGCGGCCAACTGCTCCGTCACCCGGTCCTGGCCGACCAGGTCGTCCCATACCGCCATCTGCCCGCCCGTCCTGTGGTGCCGCTGCCCTTGCGTTGTCCGGCCCCACCATTGTCGGGTACGCCACGGACACCCTGCGGGGCGGGCGGGGGGTGCGTGCCCCTTGCGGCCCGTTGTTGTGTGCGGGCCGCCGACAGGTCAGCCGGAGGCGCGCCGGTGGCGGCGGGGCGCGGCAGGGGCCCGGACGGGCTTGCGGCGGAGCATCACAAGTGCCGCCACCGAGGCGATGCCCAGGGCAACCAGTACGGAGGCCACGCCCGCGGTGACGTCGGACGGGCCGGTGGAGGTCGACGCGGAGGTGAGCCCCGCGGCGGGCAGGCCCGTGCCCGGGCCGGTGGACGCCGCCGCCGTCACCCCGGGCACGGCACCCGCGGGGACGGAGGGGGCGGTCGCGGCGGTGCCCGGCGACGGGGTCGCCGTCCCGGCCGGGCAAGCCACCGTGAAGCGCTGCGGGTCCGCGTCGGAACCGGCCCACCGGAACCGGTAGTCGCCGTCGGCGAGGACGACGCGGCCGGTGCTCCCGGTGCCCCGGGCGCCGGTGACCAGGGTGCCGACGACCGCGTCCTCGCCCCGGGCGTACGAGACCGTCCAGTTGACCGGCTGGTCGGGGCCGAAGCCCTCGGCCTTGAAGTAGAAGGTGCACACCGTGGCGCCGTCTTCGCGCGTCCTGCCCAGTGCCTCGTCGTAGAGGCGGACCCCGGACCGGTCTGCGGGCGCGCCGGAGGCGTGTGCGGCCAGGCCCAGGAGGGCCGCGGCGGCGGCAGCGGCGGCGAGGGCCGCCGCCGTGGTACGGATGCGCATGTTCCGAGTGTCCCGGAGACTCGCGCGGAGGGCTGCGCCGGGGTCCTTTTCCGGCCAGTGACATATGTGGAGCAACGGCGTCCATATCCCCCCGGGCGGCGCATCCGTGGGGCGCACGTCCCGTCAGATGACCGCCGGCGCCGGCCTACAGCGACAGCCGCTGCACCCCGCTGGCGACCGCGCGCTGTTCCGGCACCTCCGTGCCCGTCCAGCAGGAGCCGCGCCGGGCCAGCAGCCGGCGCAGCCACACCTCCGTGGCGACCAGGTCGGTGAGGCCGTCGACGGGCACCGGTTCGCCGTCCGCCGCGGCACGCAGGGCGGCCCGTACGACGCGGGCCTCGACGAGCCCGGCGTCCGCGAGCAGCGGGGCCTCGAAGAGGTCGAGCAGGTCGTCGACGGCGGCCCGCAGGCCTGCGCGGACGGCGACGGCCGTGGAGACGTGGGAGTTGGCGCCCCAGCCGGGCGGCAGTTCGCGGATGCCCGCGCCCGCCAGGACGGAGCGCAGGATCGTGGTGCGGGCGCCCGGCTGGACGCGCAGCGTCTCGGGCAGCGCCCGGCAGGCCCGCACCACCTGGTTGTCCAGGAAGGGCGCGTGGAGCCGCTGGCTGCGCACCTCGGCGGCCTGCTCGAAGACCCGGTGGTCGGCGGCGTGCCGGGCGAGCGCGGCGCGCGCCCGGCGCTCTCCGGGGCGCTCCACCGTCGTGCCCGGCCGGGAAGCCGCCTCCTGCAGGCGAACCGATACTTCGGCGAGCGCCTCGCCGGTCAGCCAGCGCGCCGCGGGGCCCGGCCGGCACCAGGCGAGGGCCGCGAGCGACGCGGCCAGGGCGTCCCCGTGCTCCTCGAAGCGCCGGGCCAGCAGGCGTGCCGCGGCGTCCTCCACGCCCTGCCGGTAACTGGTGCGGGCCAGCCGCCGCGCCGCCCGGTACACCGTGAACGGCACGAACACCGAGCGCCCCGAGGGCCCGTCCGCCCGCGCCAGGGCCGTGACGGGACGCAGCAGGCCGCGCCGCCGACGGTCCATCAGCAGGTCCGCCAGGCGGGCCGGATGGGCGTCCAGCACCTGCCGGGCGCCGTGCCCCACGAAGTGGTCGGCGCCGCCGGCCGCCAGGCGCCGCCGGTGCCGTTCCGCGGTGACCAGCGAGGGGCCCGGCTCGTCGGTGAGCGGCCCGCTGTCCAGGAGGTCGGCGTACGGCAGGGATTCCGGCCCGCCCGGTACGACGACGTGGTGCAGCCGCGGGTCGGCGGCCATGCTGCGGGCGCGCTCCAGCTCGGCCTCGCGCCCGTGGACCCCGCCCGTGGCCAGGTCGTTGAAGGTCACCGCCAGCAGGCGCTGCCCCGCGGCGGCGCCGTGCCCGAGCGGTGTGCCCGGCATCCCCGGCAGGCCCGCGGCGAGCAGGGCGAGCGTGGAGGAGGCGCTGCCCCCGGACAGGTCGGCGCCGATGCCCGGCGCGGGGGCCTCGCCGGCGTCCGGTACGAAGCGGGGCTGTGCGAGCCGCGTCCGGACGGCGTCGACCAGGGCGTCCCGTATGCCGGCGAGCGCCCGGTCCGGGTCGGCGGAGGCCGCGGGGGTGCCGGCGACGGCGAGCGAGGCGGTGGGCTCGTAGCCGCTGACCTCGGGCACCCCGTCGCGCATGATGAGCGCGTGCCCGGGCGGCACCCGGCGCACCCCGGCGTACGGGGTGCCCTCGCCGAGCGCCTCGGGCGAGTCCGGGCAGGCCAGCAGCGCCGCCAGGTAGGTCACGTCCAGGGCGGCCTCGGTGAGGTCGGCCAGCGGCAGCGCGGCCGTGCCGTACGCCGTGCCCCGCGCCCACTGGGTGTGGAACACCGGCCGGGCGCCCGCGAGGTCGCCCAGCACCGTGACGCGGCGGCCGATCTGCAGGACGCAGGTGTAGCTGCCGGCCCAGGCCGTCAGATGGCGCAGCGCCCCGCCGCGCGCCGCGAACAGCCCCACCCGCAGGTCGGCGTCGGAGGCGGCGCAGCGGCCCAGCACGGCCAGCCGCGCCACGGAACCGTTCTCGGCGTGGACGATCCGCACCTCGTCGGGGCGCCAGTCACCCACCATCCACAGCGGATCGGGGTCGCCCCACAGGAGTTGTGCGCCGACGGGCTGCAGGGTGCGGCCGGCGCGCGTGCCGGGAACCTGTCCCACGGCAGCGCTGCTCCACCCCACCAACCACCGCATCGCCGCCTCCACAGGTCGTGGATTACGTGGGCCACCGTGGCCAACCGGCCCCGCGGCAAGCCGAACTGCCGCCCCGTCCGAGGAACATGCTGCCACGGAGCGGCGCACAAAGAGGCGCATGAGGACATGGTTGAGCGCCGGACCGCGCGTCACGCGCGGTCCGGCGCGGGCCGGTTCGGCCCAACTCCCCCTTGATCATGGTCACTTGGAACGGGCCACCGGATTTCAAACGTCATCTTCCGGTCAATGTCCGGGCAGCCCGCATTCGTCCGTTCTGCGACGCGTGGGGGTCGCGGTCCGGGAGGCGTGGCGCACCTCCCGGACCGGTCCGCCACCCGCGGGGATTGTGGTGGCGGAGCCCCCTGACCCGCCACAACCCCCCATAGCCGCACATGAGAGCCGCGGGCCAACCCACCCCACCATGGAACCCCTACCGCCCGAACCGGCACAGAGCGCGCGGATGGGCGCACAGCCGCATACGCCGGTAGCACGCGCCACCAGCAGGAGTCGCCAGGCCGCATTCAGGGCAGGAATCTCGCCATCCGGGACAACAGCTCTTAACGGGCGGGATACGGCGAACTACGCTGGGTTCACCCGAGAAGCGATGGTCCCGGCAGCTCGGGGTCCGGCGCATGCCCGGTGGCGGGCTGCGGCGGACCCGGCACGCCTCCACAAGGGGCGCCGGGCCAGCCGTTGTTGTGCGTCGAGAGGGTGTGACAGGCGTGGCAGGCGTACGCGGCCCTCGCGCTTACGGCGAGAGGTGGTAGTGGTCATGACCAAAGAACCCCGAGGGCCCAACGAGAAACTCGGCACCCTTCTCGCCCTGGCCGGCATCAGCAACGCGGGACTCGCCCGCAGGGTCAACGACCTCGGCGCCCAGCGCGGTCTGACCCTGCGGTACGACAAGACCTCCGTCGCCCGCTGGGTCACCAAGGGCATGGTGCCGCAGGGCGCCGCCCCGCACCTCATCGCGGCGGCCATCGGCAGCAAGCTCGGCCGTCCCGTGCCGCTGCACGAGATCGGCCTCGCCGACGCCGACCCCGCGCCCGAGGTGGGCCTCGCCTTCCCCCGCGACGTCGGGGAGGCCGTCAAGTCCGCCACCGACCTGTGGAAGCTCGACCCCGGCCGGCGCGGCCCGGGCGGCGGCGGCATCTGGCAGAGCCTCGCCGGCTCCTTCGCGGTCAGCGCGTACGTCACGCCGGCCTCCCGCTGGCTGATAACCCCGGCCGACGCCCGCGTCGCCCGCGAGGACCCCGCCCCGGGCACGCACCACGTCGGCCACTCCGACGTCGCCAAGCTCCGCGAGGCCGCGGAGGACGCCCGGCGCTGGGACTCCAAGTACGGCGGCGGCGACTGGCGTTCCGGCATGGTCCCCGAGTGCCTGCGGGTCGAGGCGTCCCCGCTGCTGCTCGGCTCGTACAGCGACGAGGTCGGCCGCTCCCTCTTCGGCGCCACCGCCGAACTCACCCGGCTCGCCGGGTGGATGGCCTTCGACACCGGTCAGCAGGAGGCCGCCCAGCGCTACTACATCCAGGCCCTGCGGCTCGCGCGCGCCGCCGCCGACGTCCCCCTCGGGGGCTACGTGCTGGCGTCGATGTCGCTCCAGGCCACGTACCGCGGCTTCGCCGACGAGGGCGTGGACCTGGCCCAGGCCGCCCTCGAACGCAACCGCGGCCTCGCCACGGCGCGCACGATGTCCTTCTTCCACCTCGTCGAGGCCCGCGCCCACGCCAAGGCCGGCGAGAGCGCCGCGTGCGCCACGGCCCTGGCCGCCGCCGAGTCCTGGCTCGACCGCGCCCGCGACGGGGACGCCGACCCGCCCTGGCTCGGCTTCTACTCCTACGACCGCCTCGCGGCGGACGCCGCCGAGTGCTACCGCGACCTGCGCGTGCCCGGGCAGGTGCGCCGCTTCACGGAGACGGCCCTCGCCCGGCCCACGGAGGAGTTCGTGCGCTCGCACGGGCTGCGGCTCGTCGTCTCGGCGGTCGCGGAGCTGGAGTCCGGCAACCTGGACGCGGCCTGCGCGGCCGGGGTCAAGGCGGTGGAGGTGGCCGGGCGGATCTCGTCGGCCCGGACCACGGAGTACGTGCGGGACCTCCTGCACCGGCTGGAGCCGTACGGGAACGAGCCCCGCGTCGCGGAGCTGCGCGAGCGGGCCCGCCCCCTGCTGGCGGCCCCCGCGTAGCCCTCCGGGGTGCGGGGGGTGCCCGCTTGCGGCCGGTTGTTGTGTGCGGGTTGTTTGCGCCTGCGGCGGGCATCCCCCGCCCTCCCGCCCGGATTGCCCGGCGCGAGCAGCGCGGGCCTGCGCAACGTATGCCTGGGGGTCGGGGCCGCGTCGGCGCACGTCCTCAGCGCTCGCGGTTTACGTCCACATCATTCGGCGCCCGGGTCCGCCGCTCGTCGCTTCCGGGCGCACCCCGCCACACCCCCTCCGGTTGTCAGGGCGCATGACGGCCGGTGGGGGTTCAGAAAGGCACTTGCGGCAACCCCGGACCGCCTCCTCACCCCATCCGGCCGTTAGTCGCCCAAGCCGGCAGAAGGGGGTGTGGCGGGGTGCGCCCATGGGGGTCCCCCCGGCCGAAGGCTGGGGGAGGCGGAGGGCGGGAGAACCGCCCGCCGCAGGCGCAACGCACCCGCACGCAGTCACCGGGCAGCCCGGCGCAGCCGCCCGCAGGCGCAAACGACCCGCACGCAACGACCTGGCGCGAACGACACGCCCCGCCGACAGGTTTGCACGCGGCGCGGACGGGCCAAGCCTTACGGGGGAGGTGACCGCGCGCATGGACACCACGGACGTCGTCGTCATCGGCGCCGGAATCGTCGGCCTCGCGACCGCGTACGCGCTCACGCGCACCGCCCCCGGCACGTCCGTCCTGGTCCTGGACAAGGAGGACGGCCCCGCCCGCCACCAGACCGGCCACAACAGCGGCGTGATCCACAGCGGCATCTACTACCGCCCCGGCTCCCTCAAGGCGCGGTACGCGACGCAGGGCGCCGCCGAGATGGTGAAGTTCTGCGCCGGCAACGACATCCCGCACGACGTGACGGGCAAGCTGATCGTCGCCACGGAGCGGGACGAGCTCCCCCGGCTGCACGCCCTCGTCCAGCGGGGGCGGCAGAACGACATCCCGGTGCAGGAGCTGGGCCCGGCCCGGATCGCGGAGCGGGAGCCGCACGTACGCGGCCTGGCGGCGATCCACGTCGGCACGACGGGGGTCTGCGACTTCACCGCGGTCGCCGCGGCCATGGCCCGCCTCACGACCGAGGGCGGCCGCGCCGACGCGCGCATCGCGTACGGCACGGAGGTCCGCGCGATCCACCGCGACGGGCCGAGCGTGATCGTCGAGCCCCACGACGGCCCGCCCGTCCGGGCCAGGGCGCTGGTGAACTGCGCCGGCCTGCACTGCGACCGCATCGCGCGCATGGCCGGGGAGGACACCTCCGGCGTCCGCATCGTGCCGTTCCGCGGCGAGTACTACGAGCTGCGCCCGGACCGCGCCGACCTCGTCCGCGGACTGGTCTACCCCGTCCCCGACCCCGCGTTCCCGTTCCTCGGCGTGCATCTGACCCGCGGCTTCGACGGCTCGGTGCACGTCGGCCCGAACGCCGTCCCCGCCCTGGCCCGCGAGGGCTACCGGCGGCGCACCGTGCGCCCGCGCGACCTCGTCGAGACGGCCACGTTCCCCGGCACCTGGCGGATCGCCCGCCGCCATTGGCGCTACGAGGCCGGCGAGATCCGCCGGTCGCTGTCGAAGCGGGCCTTCGTGGAGTCCGTGCGGCGGCTGCTGCCCGCGGTGACCGCCGACGACATGGTGCCGGCCGAGGCCGGGGTGCGGGCGCAGGCCGTGCTGCGCGACGGGACGCTCGTCGACGACTTCCTCATCACGGGCGACGGGCCCTTCGTCCACGTGCTGAACGCCCCCTCGCCCGCCGCGACGGCCTCGCTGCCGATCGGCCGGGAGATCGCCCGCAGGGCACTGGCGGTGCTGGGGCGTACGTAAAATCGACGCATCATGTCGAAGCCCCGCACCCCCCACTTCCCGGGCGGCCCCGCCTCCCACCCGCATCCGGACGCGCACACCGAGCAGCGCATCCGCACCTTCCACCCGCGCCGCGGCCGGGTCACCCACGGCCAGCGGGCGGCGCTCGAGCGGCGCTGGGCGGACTGGGGCGTCGACCTCGACGGCACGCCGCTGGACCTGGACAAGCTCTTCGCCGACGCGGACCTCGCCCCGGACCGCCCGGTGGTCCTGGAGATCGGCTTCGGCATGGGCGACGCCACCGCCGCGATGGCCGCCGCCGACCCGGGCACCGGCATCCTCGCCGCGGACGTGCACACCCCCGGCCAGGGCAACCTCGTCCACCTCGCCGAGCGCGAGGGCCTGCGCAACGTCCGGGTCGCCAACGGCGACGCCGTCGTCCTGCTGCGCGACATGCTCGCCCCGGGTTCGCTGGCCGGCCTGCGGGTCTACTTCCCCGACCCCTGGCCCAAGGCCCGGCACCACAAGCGCCGCATGATCCAGCCGGAGTTCGTGGCGCTCGCCGTGTCACGGCTGCGGCCCGGCGCGACCGTGCACTGCGCGACCGACTGGGAGCCGTACGCCGAGCAGATGCTCGAGGTGCTGACGGCGGAGCCCGGCCTGGCGAACGCCTACCCCACCGGCAGCGGCTACGCCGAGCCGCGTCCGGCCTTCCGCCCGATGACCAAGTTCGAGCGCCAGGGGATCGCCAAGGGCCACGTCGTCCACGACCTGCTCTTCGAGCGCCGCTGAACGTCCGGCCGGGCGGTACGCAGGGCGGTTATCCGTAACACCATCGCGCCACGCGGCCACCGCCCCGTAAGGTCATTGGGTGTCCTCGTACTCGCATTCGCCAGACTCGCCCCTCCCGAGCCCGGCGGCCCGGCCGGCCGTACCCGAGTATCCGGATCACCAGCAGCAACCGCAGTTCGCACTGCCCGCGCCCGGGCAGTGGCACTACAAGCCGCGCCGGCACTTCTGGGAGAACCGGACGTTCCGGCTGGTGGTGCTCTTCTCCGTCCTGGCGCTGTGCGGGGTGATCATCCTCGCGCTGGTGCGCCGGCAGACCGGCACGGAGGGCCTCCTGGTCGGCCTCCTCCTGGCGGTCCTGCCGGTCCCGCTCCTCGGCGGGGCCTTCCTGTGGCTGGACCGGGTGGAGCCGACCCCGCTGCGCGACGCGGTCTTCGCCTTCGCCTGGGGCGCGTGCGCCGCCACGCTGGTCGCCATCCTCGCCAACGAGTACGCGACCGAGCTGCTCGCCACGACCTTCACGGCCAGCGACTCGCAGAGCGACATCTGGGGCGCCACCTTCGTCGCCCCCGTCGTGGAGGAGAGCGCCAAGGGCGCCGCCGTCCTGCTGCTCTTCCTCTTCCGCCGCCGTGACTTCACCGGGATCGTCGACGGCGTCGTCATAGCCGGACTCACCGCCACCGGCTTCGCGTTCACCGAGAACATCCTCTACCTGGGCTCCGGCTTCGCCGAGGACCAGGCGTACGGGACCGACGGCGGGCTGGGCACGACCGCGGCGATGTTCGTCGTCCGGATCGTCATGACGCCCTTCGCGCACCCGCTGTTCACCTCGCTCACCGGCATCGGCTTCGCCATCGCCGCCACCTCACGCCCCGGCCAGGCCCGCCGCTGGCTCGCCCCGCTGGGCGGCTGGCTGCTCGCGATGGTCCTGCACGGCACCTGGAACGGCTCCGCCTCGCTCAGCCCGCTCGGCTTCCTCGCCGTCTACGCGACGCTGATGATCCCGCTCTTCGGCCTGCTGGTCTGGCTCGCGATCTGGTCCCGCTCGAACGAGCTGAAAACCATCCGCACCCAGCTGCCGCTGTACGCGGTGGCCGGCTGGCTCAGCCTGCCCGAGCCCGCCGCCATCGGCTCCATGAAGGGCCGCAGCCTCGCCCGCTCCGCCGCCCGCGGCGCACAGGGCAAGGACGCCGCCCGCACCGTCCGCGAGTACGTGTCCTTCGCGACCTCGCTCGCCTTCCTGCGCGCCCGCGCCAACCGCGGGGCCGCCGGCGCCGACTTCCAGGCCCGGGAGCAGGAACTGCTCCACCACCTGTGGGAGCGCAAGGCCGTCGCCCAGCCCGCGCTCACCCACGCGGCCCACGCCATCCGCCCCGCGTTCCCGCCCCTGTACCCCTGGGCGGCGCTCCCGCCCGGAGCGCCGTACGGGCCGTACCCGCAGGTGCAGCCGTACACGCAGCCGTACACGCAGCCCTACGGGCCGCAGCCGTACGGCCGGCCCTGGCCGCAGCAGCCCCAGGGCCCCCACGCGTGGCCGCAGCAGCCCGCGCAGCCGGGGGCGCACCCGCAGCGGTGGGGCCCGCGCCAACCGCAGGTGCCGCCGCAACAGGGGTGGCACCCGCAGGCCGCGGCCCCCTACCAGGACCCCCGGGGCGGACAGCACCGCTGACTCCGGTTGCCGGGCCCCGTGGCCGGGGTTGCAATGACCGTGTGAGCCCGCTGATACGACGCACGAGCCGCATCGGCCGTCCGTCCGGCCGCACCAGCTGGACGCGGACGGCCGTCGTCCTGATACCGACCCTCGCCGTCTCCACCGCCGTGGCCGTCGGCGCGGGCGCCGGGGTGGTGCCCGTCTCCCTCGCGATCTCACCGACCACGACCGCCCTGTCCGGCCAGAACATCCAGATCGCCGCCGACCGCCTGACCGGCACCGGCTTCACGCAGTACGTAACCGTCGACCACACCGCCGAGGGCGACTTCCCCCAGGCGGTCTCCGCCATCAGCTCCGCCGAACTGCACAACATGTGCCAGTCCGTGGTCGGCACCGTCCCCGGCTTCGGCCAGGTCACCCTGCTGATCACCGCGGGCGGCGGCGACCAGCCCGTCCACGCGGACCAGCTGATCGTCGACACCGACGACCTGGCGGGCGACGCCGAGTTCCACGACATCCAGATCGGTGTGGACGCCTCCACGACGGACACCGAGGGCAGGGCCAAGGGCCCAGCCGGCGCCCTGGGGCAGCAGGCCGAGAGCGTCACCATCGACCACCTGCGGCAGACCACGAAGTCCGTGAGCGCGGCGACCTTCCGGCTGAACGGCCTGCACATGACGGTCAAGAAGGGCGCCGACCCCTGCTTCTGACCCGAATGGGCGAGTGCGTACGACCATCGGGGTGATTACGTACCGCCCCCGAGCGACCGATCAGACTGTCCCACGGTTGACGGGACGTGCTGACCACCGAGCCCACCGGGTACCGGCCCGCCACGTCCCAGGCCGCCGTCGCCGTCTCCGGCCGCACCAGCTGGAAGCGGCTCGCCCTCGTCATGGTGCCGACCGTCGCGGCCGCGGGCGCCGTCGTCGCGAGCCTGGCCACCGGCGCGCTCGCCGCCTCCTTCGGGGTCTCGGCCAACTCCTTCACCGTCGCCGGAGAGAGCTTCCAGATCTCCTCCTCCCTCCTTGAGGGCGACGGCTTCGTCCAGTTCGGCGTCCTCGACCGGGGGCGTGACGCGGTCTACCCGGAGGCGCTGTCCGCCATCCGCCGGGCCACCCTGCACGACCTGTGCCAGTCCGTCGTCCAGCAGGTGCCGGTCATCGGCCCGGTCACGCTGCGGCTGACCGCGGACCCGGCGAGCGCCGACCGGCTGATCGCCGACGCCCACGACATCAAGGGCGACGCCGTCTTCGAGAACATCCACATCGGACAGGACGCCTCGACGGTGGACCAGGTCCCCGGCGTGCGGGGCCCGGCCGGGGCCTTCGCCCAGCAGGCGACCTCCATCCGCGTCCGCGACCTGCGGCAGACGAACCGGTCGGTCAGCGCGGCCACGTTCAGACTGCCGGACCTGCACGTGCAGGTGCTGCGCGGCGACCACTCCTGCTTCTAGGAAAGGCCGCCGTGACCCGCATGCTGAGCCGTGCCGGAGCCCTCCGGTCCCGCTTCCGCGCCTGGCGCCGCAGCCGTCCCTTCTGGGCCGGCGTGTGGACCCTGCTCGCCGGTGTGGAGATCCTCTCCATCCCGCTCGCCCCGCTCGCGCTCATGATCCACGAGGGCATCGCCGGTGTCTCCGGCCTGCTCATGGGCGTCTTCCTGGTCATCCTGGGCCTCACCTTGTGGCTCGCCCCGCACTACCGCGCCTTCGCCGGCATCGCGACCCTGATCTTCTCCGTCGCCTCGCTCGTGCTGTCCAACTTCGGCGGCTTCCTGATCGGTTTCCTGCTGGGCGTCATCGGCGGGGCCATGGCCGTCAGCTGGGTGCCGGACGGGGACGGCGACGGAGGCCGCGGCAGGCGCGCCCGGCCGGTGCCCGACTGGGGCGGCGGGCACGGCGGCACCACGGGGCCCGGCGCGGGCGCACCGCAGGGCGGCACCCCGGACGTCGCCCCGCCCCCGGCGGCCCCGCCCGCCGCCCCCGCGGCCGGTACGGAGCCGGCGCCGCCCACGGCCACGGGCCCCGCCTCAGGTCAGGACGCCCCAGGTCAGGACCGTGCGGGTACCCCGGCGGTCCGCTCGGCCGTCCGCAACCGGGCCGTACGGCTGCGGGCCATCGGCGCCCTCCCGGTCGGCGGGGCGCTGCTCGCCGGCGGACTGCAGCCGATGGCACCCATGGCCATGGCCCACGACGCCGGCGCCCCCAAGGGCGACGGCACCGCGAAGTCCGCCGAGGGCTACCGCAGCGCGGGCGAGGCCGTGTGCGACGTACTGGACGGCCTCTACCAGGCCCGCAACCCCACCGTGCACGGCACCGGCACCGCGACCGGCAAGGCCAGGAACCGCGACCGGGGCGGCCTCCACGCCGGCGTCGAGACGCAAGGCCCGCTCCCGGTCCGCGGCTCGCTCGATCTCTCGCCCGGCGGCACCCCGAAGGGCGCCGGCCCGAGCCCCGTACCGTCCCAGCGCGCGGCCCCGCAGCAGCCGTCGGGCGGACTGCTCGGCGCGGTGGGCGACCTGCTGGGCCTGCGCGGCAAGCAGCCGTCGACACGGGCACCGGCGCCGCGGCGGCCGGGCGCCACCCCGTACGCGCCGCCCGTACCCCGCGCGGGCGGGTCCGCCCGCCGTACCCGGCCCGAGGTCCCCGCGCCGTCCGCGGGCGCACCGCCCACCGGCATCCTGTCCGGCAACAAGATCGGCCCCGACTCGCTGCTGGACCTGGTCGTCCCCCGCCACCCCTCCGACGGCGGCATGGACGAACCGCTCTCCCTGCTCCCCGCCCGCATCCGCCTGGGCAGCCCCAACTCGCCCTGGTGCCTGCCGAAGGTCTCCCTGGAGCTGTCGATCGGCGCGGCCCGCTACCGCGACCGCGTCATCACCGCCGAGCAGCCGTTCCGCGTGCGCACCCCGCTGCTGGTCCTGACCGGGCTGACGTACCACGGCATCACCGCCGTCCCCACCCGCGCCGGGGCGGAGCGGGTCCTGGTCTTCACCGCCTGGCGCGCCGACATCGCGAGCCTCCGCCAGACCGCGGGCCTGCTCTCCCCCGCCTGCGCCCGGCACCACGCCCGCGACTGGACCCCGCCCTTCCACGGCCTGCCCGGGATCGGCCTGCCGCTGCTGGACATGGGGCTGCCCGGCATCGGCCGCGTCTCCCCCGAGCCGCCGCCGTGGGCCCCGTGCCAGGGCGAACTCGAGTCCGACGCCCGGCCCTGGAGCACCACGACCGCCACCGGACGCCCGGTCGTCCTGCTCACCCGCGTCCTCAGCGGCAACCTCCTCGGCCTGCTCCCGGTCACCTTCACCCCGGACACGCCGCCCCCGCTGCCGCCCGGGCTGACGATCCCCATCCCGGTCTTCTTCACGCAGGTCGTGGCGTACAACCAGCTGCTGACCGCGCAGCGGCTCACGATCCCCGGCCTGCACCAGCAGGCATCACTCCGCTGACTGGCACACGACGGCGCTGGCCAGCAGCACGGCGGTGAGAGCGGTGACGACGAGGGCCCTACGGACAACGGACATGGCACACCTCAGTGCAGCGGCGGACTGTTTCGAGCAGGCCACAACCTACCGTCACCAACCCGCCACTCACCGTCACGCCGCTGCAGGGAACCACCCGCAGGGACTAGGAGGCCCTCTGGCCCCTCACCTGGATCCCGTCCAGCAACTCCCGCGTGGCCGCCGCCACCGCGTCCACCGCCTCCTCGAACGCCTCCCGGTTGTGCGCCGCCGGTGCCCGGAACCCGGAGATCTTCCGCACGTACTGCAGGGCCGCGGCCCGGATGTCCTCTTCGCCGACCTCGGGCGTCATCGGCGGGCGCAGGGTCTTGATGCTTCGGCACATGGCTCCAGTGTGCCCGCACCCACTGTCACGCCCACCCTGCGCGCGGCCGCCGCCCCCACCACCAGCCGCCTTCACCGCCGGGCGCGGCCGCGTCCTCCACCGTCAGCTCGATGTACCGGCCGTCCACCTCCCCCAGCGACTCCCCGCACAACTCCGCCACCGGCCCCGGCAACCTCCGCACCAGCCCGGCCACCCCGTCCCGGCACACCAGCTCCCCCCGCGCCACCCCCCGCCCCGCCTCCAGCCCCCGCACCACCCGCTCCCACGCCTCCAAATGCCCCCGCACCTCCCGCAACACGCTCCCCTCCACCTCCCACAACGCCTCGTCCACCGCCCCGTACGGCGCCCTCCGCAACGCCTCCATCGCCTGCTCGAACCCATCCGTGACCGGCGTCTCGCTCTGCCTCATGGCCCCATGCTCCGCCCGCGGCGCGTGCGCGTCGCGCACTGGGCGCCACACGTGTCAGTCGCTCCTGTTAGAACTGGATCACGCCGATTCGCCTCAGGGGGGCCTACGTGACGAATCCGAACCACGACCTCGATCCCGTCTCCGGGCTGTACGAAAGGCTCATCACCGACAGCCTCGAAGAAAGCATCAAGGCGCTCGGGGCCGACGGATGGAGCGCCGTCGACGAGGTCGTCGGCAGTGAGTCGGCGCCGCATGTGCTGTCCCGGCACATCGCGAGCAGGGTGGAGCGCGTCCTCACGGGGCTGACGCCGGCCGAGCAGGTGGTCGCCGCCAACCTCATCCTCGAGTCGATGAGCTCCCTCGAGGGCGCCCGGCAGGTGACGGACCTCATCTCTGACGGGCCGCGGCAGCTTCTGGCGCTGGCCGAGCGGGAGGCCGAGGGCGTCTACGCGATCCGCCCGGCGACCCCCCTCTCCGAGACCGCACTGATCACGAACTCCCCCGAGGACCCCAGCCTCGGTTACGAACTCCGCGCCGAGCTGGCGACCGCGGACCGCGTCGACCTGCTCTGCGCCTTCGTCAAATGGCACGGCCTGCGGGTCCTGGAGCAGTCCCTCCGGGCAGCGCACGAGCGCGGCGTACCGATCCGCGTCATCACGACGACGTACGTCGGCGCCACCGAGCGCCGCGCCCTCGACCGCCTCGTCCGGGAGTTCGACGCCGAGGTGAAGGTCAACTACGAGCTGCGCTCCACCCGACTGCACGCCAAGGCGTGGCTCTTCCGGCGCAACACCGGCTACGACACGGCGTACGTGGGAAGTTCCAACCTCTCCAAGGCCGCACTGCTGGACGGCCTGGAGTGGAACGTGCGGCTGTCGTCGGTCGCCACGCCCAGCGTGCTGCGGAAGTTCGAGGCGACCTTCGACTCCTACTGGAGCGAGCCGGCGTTCGAGTCGTACGACCCCGACCGGGACGCCGTGCGGCTCGACGAGGCACTCGCCACCGCGGGTGGCGGCAGCGCACCGGGCATCCTGGGACGCAGGCTCAGCCTCTCGGGTCTCGAGGTCCGCCCCTACCCGCACCAGCGCGACATGCTGGAGCGGCTCGAAGTGGAGCGCGAGGTCCACGATCGGCATCGGAACCTCCTGGTGGCCGCCACGGGGACGGGCAAGACCGTCATGGCCGCCCTCGACTACAAGCACCTGCGGCAGAAGCTCGGCCGGGACCTGAAGCTCCTCTTCGTCGCTCACCGCAAGGAGATCCTCGAGCAGTCCCTGCGCACCTACCAGGACGTGCTCGTCGACGCGAACTTCGGGGAACTCCTGGTCGGCGGCGAGATCCCGAACAACTGGACGCACGTCTTCGCGAGCGTCCAGTCCCTCAACGCCCAGTCGCTCGACCGCTTCGCGCCCGACCACTTCGACGTCGTCGTGATCGACGAGTTCCACCACGGCGTCTCCCTCACCTACCGGAAGATCATCGACCACTTCGCCCCGCGCGAACTGCTGGCACTCACGGCGACCCCGGAGCGCATGGACGGGCACAAGGTCCAGGACGACTTCTTCGACGGACGCATCGCGGCCGAGATGCGGCTGTGGGAAGCCCTCGAAAACGATCTCCTGAGCCCCTTCCACTACTTCGGCATCACCGACAACACCGACATGAGCGCCGTCGCGTGGAAGGCAGGCGCCTACGACCGCAACGGCCTGGACAACCTCTTCACCGGCAACGACGCTCGCGCACGCCTCGTCGTCCAGGCCGTCCGCGACAAGGTCACCGACCCCGGCTCCATGCGGGCCCTGGGCTTCTGCGTGTCCGTTGCGCACGCCGAGTTCATGGCCGGCTTCTTCTGCCGGGCCGGCCTCAAGGCCAAGGCCCTGTCAGGAGAGACGCCCCGGGACGATCGGAAGGCCGCCCTGGAGGAGCTGAGGGCCGGGTCGCTGCAGATCCTGTTCTCCGTCGACCTCTTCAACGAGGGGCTGGACATCCCCGACGTCGACACGCTGCTGCTCCTGCGTCCCACGTCCAGCGCCACGGTGTTCCTGCAGCAGCTGGGACGCGGCCTGCGCCGCAGCGAAGGCAAGGCCGTCCTCACCGTCCTCGACTTCATCGGCCAGCACCGCAAGGAGTTCCGCTTCGAGGAGCAGTTCCGCGCGCTCACCAACTTCACGCGCAACCGGCTGCTGAGCAACATCGAGCACGACTTCCCCCAGCTCCCCTCCGGCTGCCAGATCATCCTTGAGCCCAAGGCCAAGGAACTCGTCATCGACAACATCCGCAGCCAGATCAACGTCAACGTCACCCAGTTGGCGCGTGAGGTCGCCACGTACGCGAGCCCCACACTGGCGGAGTACCTCGCGGAGAGCCGCCGCGAGGTCAAGGAGATCTACCGCGGCGGCAACTCCTGGACCGGCCTCCTCCGCCGGGCCAGGCTCCTGCCCGCCACCCACCCCGAGGGCGAGGCCTCGCTCCTCAAGCGCGTTCCCGCGTTCCTCCACGTCGACGACCCGGCCCGGATCGCCGCCTACCAGCAGGTGCTGGCCGACGACGCCCCCACGTACGACGAACTCGACCCGTGCGTGCAGGACTACGCCCGCATGCTTTTCTTCTCCCTATGGCCCCTGGGCAACGGCTTCTCCACCTACCAGGACGGCCTGGACGCCCTCCACGCCCAGCCCCACGTCCGCGACGAACTCCGCCAGGTCCTCGCCCACGGCCTGGACCGCACCGACCACGTCCCCATCCCCCTCGGCGGGACACTCGGCGAACTGCCCCTGACCATCCACGCCTCCTACAGCCGCGAGGAGATCCTCCCGGGCTTGAGGCAGTCCGCACTGGGCGGCTTCCTGCCCGGGCATTTCCGGGAGGGCGTGAAGTGGTGCGAGTCGATTGGGACCGACGCGCTCTTCATCACGCTGGAGAAGGACGAGAAGGACTTCTCCCCGCAGACGCGCTATCACGACTACGCACGCAACGAGACCGAGTTCCACTGGGAGTCCCAGAACCAGACCTCCAGCACGTCCCCGACGGGTCTCCGCTACCAGCAGCACCGCGCCCGCGGCAGTCACGTCCTGCTCTTCGTCCGCCGCTACAAGAAGACGGACATCGGCGGCCCCCAGCCCTGGATGCTCCTCGGCCCGGCCGAATACGCCGAACACAAGGGCAGCAACCCCATGGGCATCGTCTGGCGCCTCCAGCACGAACTGCCCGCGGACGTCTGGACGTACTCCGCCATCGCCGCAGGCTGACGCCCCAACTCCTGTTGCGGAACTGATGCTTTAAGGTTCCTGCACCACTCCCTCGAGCGACCTTGTGTCACCGGCACGCAACACCACGTATCGCGCCGCGGGAGGGCGGCGTTTCCGATGCGTACGTAGGCAGCAAGCATCGGAGTGTCAAATGAGCCGTAATGAAGACCGCACCCTGCCGGTTCGGCGCGTTTTCGGGGGACGGGCCAGGCAGTGGGTCGCTTTGACGTCGACGGCCGTGACCGCTCTGGTGGCCGCGGCTTCGCCAGCATCGGCCACCGCTGTCGGATACGGCAAGGTGGGGAGCTTCTGCTTTGACGTGAAGGGTGTGCAGCTCTGCGCGCCGGGCGCCACGATCGGTCACATCATCAAGGGCCAGGGCCTGAGCATCACAAGGGAAGAAGCCTCCGTACAGGACATCTTCGGCGCGGACTCCGCAGGTGGAAAGTGGTGCAACTGGCGGATCGACTGGCGCTACGCGGACACCGACGGCAAGACATACCTCATTCGGCGGGGTCCCATGCACCACTCGTGCACTTTCATGAAGTCCGTAGGGCGTGTCGACGACTCTAGGCGGACGTTGAAGCACTACGGGAAAGCATGCGCAGACTTCTTCGCTAGCGGGGAGAAGCGCGGAACCCAGTGCCACAACATCGTCAAATGAGCGAGGCGGAACCCCGATGACCGATAAGTCGCCGAACGTACGAACAAGCCGGCTGCTGCGTTGGCTGCTGATGGCCGGGCTCAGCTACATGTTCGCGATGTTCATGGTCCTCGGCGGCTTGTCACTGCTGCCGAAACGCACCCAGATGACCGTGTCCGAGTCGGCGGTCGGCTGGCTCGTGCTCGGTGTCAGCGGGGTCCTGTTCGCGCTGATCGCCAACAAAACGAAGGACCGCGGGCGGTCCTGAACGCCGGTCCCGGGTACGGACGGGCTCACGCCCGCATCCACGCACGCGTGCCGAACGAGGCGCAGGAGCGGGAGGCGATGTCGGCCGCGCGGGCGAGGGCGGTGTCGAAGGCGGGTGGGGTGAGGCGGGGGGTGATGTGGGCGGCGAGGTGGTGGGCGAGGGCGCCGTGGAGGACGTCGCCGGCGCCGAGGGTGTCGACGACGGGGGTGACGGCGGGGACGGGGATCTGCCCCTCGGGCCGGAGGATGGGGGACGGGCCCTGGGTGACGGCGGTCCAGCGGACGCCGGCGTCGTGGAGGTAGGCGAGGACCTCGGCCGGGGTCGAGGTGCCCGGGGGGTGGAAGTCGGCGGAGCAGACGGCGACGTCGACGTAGGGGAGCAGGGTGGGCGTGGCGGGGCGCCAGCTGCCCGCGTCCAGGAGGGTGGGGACCCCGGCGGCGCGGGCGAGGCGGGCGGCGGGGACGGCGAGGGCGGGGTGGTGGGCGTCGACGAGCACGACGTCGGCGTCGCCGACGAGGACGGAGAGGTCTCCGGGCGGGGACACGGAGGTCCCTGAGGCCACGTTGGTGGAGGCGACGGCGCGGTCGCCGGTGGCGGCGGTGACCAGGATGGTGGAGACCGCGGGGGGTTCGGGGGAGTCCGCGGTGAGGTTGATGACGTCGACGCCGAGGGCCGCGAGGTCGGCGTCGATGGCGCCGGCGAGGGCGTGGCCGCCGAAGGCGGTGAGCAGGACGGCCTCGCCGCCGAGATGGGCGAAGGTGGCGGCGGCGCCGGTCGCGGGGCCGCCGGCGGCGACGGTCTGGGTGCGGGCGGTGAGTTTCTCGTTCGGGGCCGGGACGTGGTCGACGAGGGTGATGACATCGAGGGTGCAGAGGCCTACGAAGAGTGCGCGCATGGGCGCATAGTGGCAGCAGGGAGCGTGCGTTTCGCGTCTTACGCGCCTCCTACGGGTGGGGGTGCACCATTTTTCCGGGAGACCCGACGCGCAGAGCGTCGATGCCACTACGCTGAGTGCTCGCAATGGTGCGCGGGGAATGCCGTGAGCAGGAGGACCGCATGGGGAACGCGCGACCAGGTGGGGCGGGTCCGGCGGACGTCGAGGTGGTGCTGGCCAGAGCGCAGAACTCCTTCGACGTCGACGACCGCGTGCTGGGGCGGCTGGCCACCGCGCTGATGGGCTGCACGGAGCTGGCGTCCTTCCGCCAGCGCAAGGGCCCGCCGCGCAGGCTGAGCCGCAGGACGTTGCGGCACACGTTCCTGCTGGCCGACGGCAGTACGCAGCTGCTGTGGGAGATCGAGCACAACACCGGCCCGGGCGACGACGAACCGCTGTACGAGGTGTACTCCGACCCGGACGAGCTGGCCGCCGCCCAGCACGCGATCGACGCCCGCTTCGGCGAGCCCTCTCCGGAGGAGCTGGAGGCGGAGGCCGCGGACTGGCTGGCGCGGCTGCCGCAGATGGCGATGGACCTGACGCCCGGGCCCCGGCAGTACACGGCGGACCACTCCGCGGAGCACGCGTGGCGGGTGCTCCGGCGGGCCGAGAACACCGACGTACCGGGCGAGGAGCTGCGCAGCCGGCTGGGTTCGGCGGTGGGCCACGACATCGCGTACGTCACCGGCCGGCACATACGGATCGGCACCGGCCGGGTCGCCGGCTGGACGCTGTACGAGCACGCCTTCCTGCTCGAGACCGGCGAGGAGATCAGCCTCTGGGAGGTCGAGCACACGATGACCCCCGACGGACGTCCGGTGTGCGAGGTGTACTCCGACGAGACGGCGGCGTGCGACTCGGCGGACGTCCGGCTGGAGGCTCTCTAGCCTCGCCGGCCTCGTCGCCGGACCCCGGGCGGACCCCGGCCGGATTGCGGCCGGGGTGCAGCCGGAGGAAATTGGGGCGTAGGCGTGTCGGTGGGAAGCGGGAGGTCCCCATGCCGGTCCTGGCGGAGGTCGAGTTCCCCGGTGTGACGGCCCTGCAGTACGAGGAGGCGAACCACCGCGCGGGGTTCGGGCCCGAGCATCCTCCCGCGGGGCTGCTCTCGCATGCCGCCGTGATCACCAACGAGGGTCTGCGGCTGGTGAACGTCTGGCAGTCCGCGCAGGCGCTCGAAGCCTTCATGGAGATCATGTTGCCCGCCGCCAAGGAGTCCGGTTTCCCCGAACCGAGCGGACCGCCGAGGATCGCGGAGCTCTACAACTTCGTCGTCCCGTAAGCGTCCGCAGGCGTCCCGTAGGCATCCCGTGTAGGCGTCTCGTGGGCGTCCCGCGAAACGGACCGGCGGCCCTGGGTGACGGGGGGTGTCACCAGGGCCGCCGGAGTCCGTGGGGCCGGTCGCTCAGACGGACAGGCCCTTACTGCGCAGCCAGCCCATCGGGCCGATCGGGTCGCCGCCACCGGGGCGCACCTCGAGGTGCAGGTGCGGGCCCGTGACGTTGCCCGTGGCGCCGACACGGCCGATGGTGTCACCGGTGTTGACCTTGCCGGAGGTGACGATCATCGACGAGAGGTGGCAGTACCAGAGCTCGGTGCCGTCGTCGAGGGTCAGGATGATGCGGTAGCCGTACGAACCGGCCCAGCCGGCCTCGGTGATGGTGCCGCTGTGGATGGCCTTGACCGGGGTGCCGGTGGGGGCGGCGAAGTCCTGGCCGGTGTGGGTGTTGGCCCACAGCGAGCTGGACTCGCCGAAGCCGGCGGTCAGCGTGTACGAGGTGACCGGCTTGACGAAGCTCTTGGCGAGCTCGGCCAGGCGGGCGGCCTCGAGCTTCTTCGCGGCCTCCGCCACGGCCTTCTTCTTGGCGGCGGCCTCGGCGCGGACCCGTTCCGCCGCCGCGGACTTGGCGGCCTTGGCCACCGCCTCCTGCTGTGCGGCGTTCCTGGCGGACCGGTCGGCGGCGTTCCGCTGCTGCTGGGCCTGGTCGAGGATGCGGTTGCGCAGGGCCTCACCCGCGTCGGGGCTGAGTGCCTCGGCGACCTGCTTGGCCTCGGGGGCGCTGTCGTCGCCCACGAGGGCTCCGATGCCGGGCAGGTGGGACACCTCGGGCAAGGAGACGGGGAGCGGGTTCTTGCCCTCGGCGGTGGCGACCCCTCCGACGCCCAGCACGGCCACGGCCGCGACCCCGAAGACAGCCGAACCGCGGCCCATGGAGCGCTGTTTGGCGACGCGGTGCCGCGCGCGACGGGGGCCGGCGGACTCCTCGGTGGGGTTCCACGGCTCGGCCTGCGGGCCCTCGTAGGGCGCGCTCTCGAAGGTGTCGGGGTCCTCGAGGTCCCCCGTGCCGTCGAAGGCCTCGATGTGCTCGGGGAGGGGCTGGGCGGGGGCGGGGGCAGCGGCCTCGGGTGCCTCGTACCCCGCGGCCTCGTAGCCCACGGACGTGGTGTCGTGGGAGGTCGTCGCCTCGGCGGCCGGCGCGTCGAACCAGCCGGCGGCCATGTTCCACTGGCCGGTGTCCCAGCCGTCGATCGCGTTCTTCGTCGGCGGTGCCTGCTCGGCGGCCGGGGGATTCCAGCCGGCGGCGATGTTCCACTCGGCGGTGTCCCACTCGGAGTACGCGGTTGCGGACCCCTGTTGCTGTCCGGGTATCAGGGCAGGCTCGTTCGACGCCACGCGGGCGCGCTCCTTTCCTTCCTTCTCGCCTACCGGGTTAGCTGACGGGTTCGGAGCAGGAAGGTCTCCTACGAGGACCGCGGAGGGCCCCCGATTCACCCCAGGAAGTGGTTCCCCGGTTCCCGCGGACGGGATTCGGCAAGCGCACGGCGCCGCCCTGTCGGCGGCGGGATGACCGCGCTGCGTTATCGAACGTTAATAGAGGCGCCCGCCAATTCCAAGCCACTCAAGCGAGTTCATGACGGGAATCTATGGGGATGGACAGGACATACATGGACATTGGGCCGTGACTGCCGTGACCTACGGGAAATGTGAGTGTGCATCAGTCGTTATGCGGAAGGGAGTGCCGCGCTCACGAGGAGTGATGGTCACCCCGGACCCCGGCCGCCGAGCGCGCGCCCCAGACGGCCGCCCAGACGCTCCGCCGTGGCGTCGGCACTGCGGTGCGCCGCGAGCATTCCGTGCACTTCACGCTGCAGGACCCGGGTGAAGGTGACGTAGTGCGCGGTCGCCGGACGGGCCCTGGCGGCCTGCAACGCGCACCACAGCACGGTCGTGTAACCGGGGGTCGCGACGGACGGCGAGGGCGAGGGCTCCGAGCCGCGCCCCGCGGGACGGTCGTGGAACCACGCACGGGGGTCGTGAGGATCGTCACAGTTGACATCCCCGGCTCCGTATGCCGACCTCCGCGCGGGGGCGAAACCCGCCCCGAGCAGGGCATGTTGGGCGCCGCGTCCGGTCAGGAAGCGGATCAGGTCCGCGGCGTCGTCCGGGCGGTCGCTGGTCGCCGCCACGCCCAGGCTCTGGCCGCCGAGAGCGGCGACGCCGGGGAGCCGGGCCACGCCGAAGCGGACACCGGGGGCGAGAGTGGCGTCGAGCCGGTTGTAGGCGTAGGGCCAGTTGCGCATCAGCACGCTCTGGCCCTCGGTGAACTGGGCGAGCGTGACCGACTCGTCGGCCTCCAGGGACTCCGGGTTGAGGTTGTTGGCGGCGCCCAGCCGACCGAGCTCGTCCAGGCCCTCGCGCAGCCCGTCCTCGGTGCCGATGTAGCGGCCGTCGCCGTCGACGAGTGCGACGCCCGCGGTCCAGAAGGCTTCCAGGGTGTTGACGGTCAGCCCCTCGTACGCGCGCAGCTGGGTGGTGTAGGCGGGGTGGCCGAGCGGGCGGACGTCGGCGAGCAGGTCGCTGATCTTGGCGTAGCCGCGCAGGTCGGCGGGGCGGCGACCGGCCTTGGCGAGGTCGTCGGTGCGGTAGTAGAGCAGGCCGACGTCGGTGTTGAAGGGCACCGCGTACGTGCGGCCCTTCCAGCGGCCCGCGTCCGCGGCCTGGGGCAGGAAGTCCCCGTCGACAAGGGCGGGGTCGAGCGGGCGCAGCAGCCCGCTGTCGGCGAACTCGGGGATCCAGCTGATGTCGAGGTTGACCACGTCGTACGCGGCGGTGCCGGACTGGAAGGCGCCGATCAGCTCGCTGCGCTGCTCGTCGGAGGCGGAGGGGAGCTCGACGAGCCGGGCGGGCCGGTCCGGGTTGCGCCGGTTCCACGCGTCGATCAGGGCACGGCGGACGCCGGGCTGCCCGCCGGCGGTGAGATCGGCGTCGCTGGCGACGATCAGCGGCCGGGAGCGGTCGGGTGCCGGGCCCGGCGCCGCGGCGGGGCCGCTGCAGGCCACGGCGGCCAGCAGGAGCAGGACGCCCAGGGCTCGGCGCCGGCGGCGGACGGAGCGCGGGGGCGGGAGGGTGCCGCCCGTGCTCCTGGGGCCCGAGGCTGTCATGACCCTCCCGAGGTGAGGCGGGTGATCGTCTCCGCGACCCGGTCCGGAAGGTCCTGCGTGGCCGCCAGGCAGGCGCCGCCGCCCTCCGTCACCGCCTTGTTGAAGCGCAGCGAGCAGCCGTAGCTCTCCAGGGAGACCACCAGTACGGGGACGTCCACGTCCGGCGGCTCCGCTCGGGCACTGTCCTCGTCGTCGGTGATGAGGACGATCAGGGCGCCGGGGGAGCCGGCGAGCGCGCGGGACCACCGGCGCAGGGCGGCGGCCACGGGCGCGTCCCGCTCGACCGGTGCCAGCGCGCGGATCGCGGCGTCCCGCGCGGCCGCGTCGTTCGGCCCCGGCGCCAGCAACGTGCGGCCGGGCACCGCGGCGATGCCGTACCGGTAGCCGGACGCGCGGGCCAGGACGGAGCGCACGACGGAGACGTTCGCCCCGGAGTAGGAGGAGCTGGAGACGTCGATGGCGAAGAGGACGTCGCGCCGGGTGCCGGTGGCCTCGCCGTGGTCCCGCAGGGCGGCCTCGATGGCCCTCCTGGTGGGCGGTGCGCCGCCCGTCGGCGGATCGGCGACGAAGATCGCGCTGTCCAGCGGGGTGTCGCCGGCCGCGGCCGTCCCGGTGACGTCCGTGCGGAAGCCCTGTGCGGCCAGGGCCCGTTGTCCCGGACCGGAGCGCAGCCAGACGGCGAGCCGGTGCACCGCCTCGGCACGTACGGCGCGGTCGGCCCGGCCGGTCTCCCAGGTCACCGGCACGAGGGTGAGGTCCAGGGGTGGCACGTCGGCGGGGTAGTAGGCGGTGTAGGGGTCGGACTGGTTGCCCAGGCACGGGGGACGGGACTCCAGGGCCGGGGTGACGAGGCCGGCGAGGGTGGACTCGGCGATGACAAGGGCCTGTTGGGTGCCTCGCCGTTCGACCAGCCAGGTGCGGGCGGAACAGGCCAGGGCCCGGTCGTCCGCAGGGGGCACGGCATCGGTGGTGACCCGGGTGCCCGGCGTCAGGTGCAGCAGCTGGTCCAGGGCGGCGTCCGAGGAGTGCGGTTCGGCGCTGCGGACGACCACGTCCTGCGCGTGGGCGGCGTCGACCAGTTGCTGCGCGGTGCTGCCGGTGCGCCCGACGCCCTCCAGGGAGGTGGTCGCGGCGAGGACGGCCGGGGAGTGCGCGAGGGTGACCGGCCGGCCGAGGGCGACGACGCTCTCCGGACGCCGGGTCTCGGCCAGCACCTGGGTGGGGGCGGTGCCGGCCGCCGGTATCCACACGTCCGGGTGCGGCCCGACGTCCCGCAGCGGCAGCGCGCAGTCCCCGCCGTCCTCGCAGGCGCGTTCCGGTTCGGCCCAGGCGGCGGAGGCGCGGAAGGCGGCGAGGGTGCGGTCGGTGGGGGCCGCGTACACGGTGGTGTTGATCTGGCCGCAGCCCTCGGGCCGGCCGCCAAGGGCTGCGGTGGTGCCGGCGGCGTCGCTGTCCTGGAAGGCGTCGAGCACGGAGGTGAGCGCGGCGCGGGTCTCCGGCGAGGTGAGCACCCGCAGTTCGAGCGGGGCGGGGCACAGCGGTGCCGGGCGGTGCGCCCACGTCCAGCCGGTGACGGCGCCCGCGAGCAGGGCCAGGGCGGTGCCGGCGCCCACGGCCCGGTGCCAGAGCGGCTGGTGGGGTCCCGCCGTCCACGTCCAGGTGAAGCCGGCGTACTGGGCGAGCCGGCGCAAGGGCGTCAGCCAGCGGGTCCCGCGGGCGGGGCGCGGGGTCAGCCGGGCCTGCGACAGGACGGTGTCGCCGGCGCTGTTGCTGGAGCGCTCGGTCGGGAACCAGGGGTCGTAGTCCACCCGCTCGTCGAGCGTGGCGGCGTACTCCCCGGCCAGTTCGTGCAGCCGGACCCCGAGACGCTGCACGGTGACCGGGTCGTACGGGTCGGTGCCCTCGGTCAGCACCCGGACCAGGGCCCCGGTGAAGGGCGTCGGGTCGATGCCGTCGCCCTTGTGGATGCGGGAGCCGACGGCCGACGAGGTGATCAGGGAGAACGGCCGCTCGGGCAGCGGCACCAGGCCGGCGTTGCCGGAGTAGCAGCAGTCCAGGACGAGGACGACACGCTCGGCCCGCGAGGAGGCGAGCAGCCTCAGCAGGTCCCGGTACGGGATGCCGTCGAGGCGGGCGCCGTCCTTGGTGGACTCCCGGGTCATCAGGTACAGCTCGGGCTCCCCGGTGCCGAGGTCGACGTAGCCGTGCCCGGTGAAGTGGACCAGCAGCAGGTCCTGGGCCTGGGCGGCGGCGGTGCCGATCAGCCGCAGCGCGCGGTCGCGGGTGCGCGGCTCGGCGAGGGTCTCCACGGTCCGCGGGATGAACCGGCCGTGCGCGCCGGAGACGAGCGCGGCCCGCAGCCGCGCCACGTTGGCCCTGGCGGAGGGGATGTTGGAGAAGTCACGGGCGTGCTCGTACTGGGACACCCCGATCAGGACCGCCCGCGACCGGGACGCGAACGGTTCGTACGGCATGCCCGCCGGACCTCCCCAGGGCCGTCTTCCTCCGGATCGGGTTCTCCCCGGATCTAGTTCTCCAGCGTCTGGCGGATGCGGGCCGCCATCGCCTCCAGTTCGCCGCGCGTCAGGGCGTCCCGGCCGGTCAGGACGCACTCCACGTCCCCGGCGCGGACGGTGACGCTGAGCGAGTCGCCGGGCTGGTTGCGCAGGTGGTTGCGCAGGGCGCGGAGCAGTGTGAGCGCGGTGGCCTGCAGCGTCTCCTGGAGGATCATGAGGAGCAGGTCGTAGGCGACGCCCATGCTCTCGTCCGCGGGCCGCTCCCTGCGGACGACCAGCGGCGCCAGTTCCTCCTCGGCCCGCAGCCAGACCTCCAGTCTGCGCAGGTCCTCGGCCGGGTCCTTGCCGCCCTCCAGCTCGATGGTCACGTACGTGTCCATGACGCCTCCCCTCATTCCCAGCCTACGCTGACGTACCGTCATTCACACCGGTCGTGCGGGGAGTTGTGTGTAACGGACAGGAAATCGGGGCGGGCCGGGCGCCGAGGCGCCCTACCCCGGCGGCGGCCCGGTGCGTCATGATGCCCGAGTACCCCCCCGTACGGGGGATTCGCCCGATCTTGGAGGCCGCAATGAAGCTGGGCAGGGCACTGGCGAACGGCTACGCGGAGGAGACGGACGAGGAGCTCCCGGGCCGGGAGCGGCTCGCGGACGAGGAGAAGGCCCCCGCCGGCCGCGCCCCGGACGCCGCAGCGGAGCCCGCCGAGGCCGCGGCACGGTGAGGTTCGCCCGCCGGTTGCCCGAGGAACGGCCGGCGGTGCCCCCCACGGGGTACAAGCTGGCCTTCCCGATGCTGGCGCACGACGGCGCCCGCGTGGGCTTCCGGGGCGTGTCGCTGGGCGGGCGGATCGTGTACGGCGCCCTCGACGACGCCGTGTGCGGCTACGGGCGGCGGCACCGCAGCCCGGCCCGGGGTTGCGACTGCGGGTTCTACTGCCTGCACACGGCCGCCGAGGCACAGGCCCTGACCTGCGCGACGGACTGCCGGGACGCGGTGGTGCTCCAGGTGAGCGTGCTGGGCGCGTACACCCGGTACGAGCGCGGGACGCGCTACGCCCGGCAGCGGGTGCGCACCGTGCGCATGGGCGCCTGCCGGTGCGGGCGGGCCGCCCGGGTGTTCGTGCGCGACGGCACCGGGCTGCCGGGCTGGCGTGCGCTGACGGCGTCCTGCCGGCGCTGCGCCGCGGGGCTGTGGGTGCTGCGGCCGGCGCAGTTCGCGCGGCTGGCCGGGCCCTGGGTGAACGTGACCGGCGAACCGCCCGGACCGGGCGCCGCCGAGGAAGCGCTGCTCGAGGAACCGCTGCACGAGGAGCTGCTGGTGGAGGCGGAACGGCTCAGGGAGGTGCTGGACCGCTTCCAGGAGCGGCTGGAACGGCTGGACCGCCTGGAGGAGAGGCCTCCGTCCGGGTAGCCGCCGGCGGGTCCGGCCGCGCCGGGCCGCCTCATGATCGGCCGCCCATACTGGAACACATGGAGCACAACGCCGAGCTCAGGGACTTCCTGCGGGCCCGCAGGAACCGGCTGAGCCCGCAGGACGCCGGCATCACCGTCAGCGGTGCGCCGCGCCGTGTGCCGGGGTTGCGGCGGGAGGAGCTGGCGCGGCTGGCCGGGGTGAGCACCGATTACTACACCCGTTTGGAGCAGGGCAGGCACCTGAATGTCTCGGAGGCGGTGCTGGACGCCGTCGCCCGCGCCCTGCGACTGGACGCGGCCGAGCGCGCGTACCTCTTCGAGCTGGCGCGGCACCGCACCCCGCCCCGCCGCAGGCCGCAGCGGCCGCAACGGGTGCGCCCCGAGGTCCACCGCGTGCTGGACCTGCTGGGCGACCGCACCCCCGTGTTCGTCATCGGCCGCCGCACGGACGTGCTGGCCGCGAACCGGCTGGCCCGCACGCTGATCACCGACTTCGACGCGCTGCCGCACCGCGACCGCAACCTCGCCCGCTTCATGTTCCTCGACGACGCGGCCCGCGACCTGTACCGGGAGTGGGACAAGCACGCCGCCGAGGCGGTCGCCGCCCTCCGCCTGGACGCGGCGCGCCACCCCGACGACCCGGGGCTGACCGAGCTGGTCGGCGAGCTGACCATCAAGAGCGCCGAGTTCCGCGCCTGGTGGGCCGACCACAACGTGCGGCAGAGGTTGCACGGGGTGAAGCTCTACCACCACCCCGTCGTCGGCGACCTGACCCTGTCGTACGAGCACGTCCTCTTCCCCGGCGACAGCGACCAGCTCGTGTGCATCCACACGGCCGAGCCCGGCTCCACCTCCGAGGCGGCCCTGCAGCTGCTGGCCGCGTGGACCGGCGCCGACACGCCGGCCAGCGGGTTCGCCGACCCGGAGCCCGACCCCCGGTGACGCGGTGACGCGGTGACGCCGTAACGCCGCGACGCCGCGAGGGCGGCACCGGCGTCGCGCCGGTGCCGCCCTCGGCAGGGGTGGGTCAGCAGCCGTCCGGCTTGATGCGGACGATCTGCGGGTCGTGGTCGCTCGCCTGGTCGGCGAACTCCGCGTTGATGTGCACCACGTCGTAGTCGAAGTCGCGCAGCGCCGGGCTGAGCAGGATGTGGTCCAGCGACTGCGAGTTGCCCTCGTAGACGTAGGTGTAGCGCTCGGACTTGGGCAGCGTGGTCAGCAGGTCCTTCAGCACGCCGCCCGAGGTGAGGGTGGACACCGTGCCGGAGAACTCGTAGTCGTTGAGGTCGCCGAGAACCACGACGTTGGCGTCCCGGTCGGCCGCGAGCAGCGACTTCACGAAGGTGTTGACCTCGGTGGCCTGCAGCTTCCGCTGGGTCTCGGAGCTGCGCACCGGCTGCTGGTTGACGCTGTGCAGCGGCTGGTCGCCGCCCTTGGAGTTGAAGTGGTTGGCGATGACGAAGACCGGCTTCCCGTGGAAGCGGAACTCGCCGACCAGCGGCTTGCGGCTGGCATTCCAGGCCTCGCTGCCCGGGTTGATCCGGCCCGGGGAGACCGACAGCTCCGCGCCCTTGCGGGTCTTGACCGCCTTGACCGCGGTGGTGGCGTCGCCGCCGGCGCGGTCGGTGAACTGCACGCGATGCGGGTTGAAGAGGAAGACCTGGCGGATGTTGCCGCCGGGCTCACCGCCGTCGGTGTCGTTCGTGGGGTCCACGGAGCGCCAGCTGTAGCGGGGGCCGCCGGCCGCGACGATGGCGTCGATGAACTTCTGCACCGTCTGGTCGGCGGCCACCGTGCCGTCGTCGTTGGCGCCGTTGTTGTCCTGGATCTCCTCCAGCGCCACGATGTCGGGCGAGGAGAGGCTGGTGACGACGCCGTCGGCGAGCCGCGCGAACTTGTCCGCGGGGTCGGCGGGGTCGAGGTTCTCCACGTTGTAGGTGGCGACCGCGAGCTCGCCGCCCTTCTGCTTGCGGGTCACCTCGCGCCCCAGGCCGTTGTCGACCAGCGTGCCCAGCTGCGTGGCCTGGAGGTTGTAGCCGCCGAAGCCGTCGTAGTCGATCGCTCCGGTGGTGGTTCCGGCCAGCTTGTCGCCGACGTCGGCGGTCGGGACGTCGGTGCCCGCGCCGATCGACATGACCTTGATCCGGCCGGTGTTGGGCTGGGCGTACGAGCCGTACACCGTGCCGCCGCGGCGGGTGGGGTTCTCGGCCGGCTTCACCGTCACCCAGACCTCGTGGTACGGGGTGGTGCCGCCGACGACGCGGGCGTCGGAGAACCGCGCCAGCTCGCCCTCGTGGGCCTCGTAGAAGTCCAGCGCGTACCCGGCCGGGTCGAGCGGCAGGCCCTCGATGCTGCCGCCGCCGGCGTCGGGCGCGTACGCCGCCGGGACGGTGGAGGCGTCCAGCGTGACGGGCGCGGGCAGGGCGTTGCCGGCCGAGAGCACGGTGGCGGTCGGGCCGGTGACCTCGGTGACCGACTGGCTGCCGGTGCCCGGGTAGTACTCGGAGACCTTGCCGGTCACCAGCACCTTGTCGCCGACGGCGACGGTGGGCGTGACGGAGCCGGTGTAGACGAACACGGCCTCGCTGGTGCGGGCGTCGGTGTCGGCCTCGGGGTCCTGGATCCAGTAGCCCTTGGAGCCGGTGGTCCGCACGCCGGTCACGATGCCGGGGACCCGGGTGACGGTCTGGCCCTTGAGCGGGGAGACCCGGGTGGTGCCCTGGATGTCGTGGATCCGGGTGGTACCGGGCTCGGTCGGCTCGGGGGTGGGCGTCGGGTCCGGGGTGCCGCCGCCCGGGGTCTGCCCGGCGGCGTTGACCGGGGTCGGCGCGCCGGCGGTGAGGTCGGCGGCGTTGTCGTCGGTGTCGGCCAGGGACGCGCCGCGGGCGACGGCAGCGGTGTTGCTCGCGCCGGCCGCCGGGCCGCTGCCCTCGCGCACGACCGCGGTGCCGAAGCCGACGAGGTCGACCACGCGCGGGTCGGCGGTGCAGTCGGCGGCGGTGATGCAGGTCAGCGGGGTGGTGCCGTTGACCAGGGCGATGGTGCCCGAGGTGGCGCTCATGGCGATGGCGCCACTGGCGTCGGCGGCCGGCAGGGGCGTCGTGCCGCCGGTGCCGGCGGACTCCGACACGAGGTAGCGGCCGCCGGGGGCGATCGACCCGGTCAGCGCGGTCGCCTGCCACTTGGAGGAGGCGGACGGCGTACCGGGCAGGTACTGCACGCTGAAACCGGCCAGGTCGAAGGCGGCCGAACCGGCGTTCGCGAGCTCCACGAAGTCGTTGGTCAGCGTCGCGCCGGAGTTGCCGCCGCCGCCGTACACCTCGGCGACGACCGCCTCGCTGGAGGGGGTCGCGTGGGCGGCGGGCAGCCCGGTCAGCACGACGGACGCGGCGATTCCGGTCGATATGAGCGCGAGCGCCGCGGCGCGGCTGCGGTGTCGGCTCGGTCTGGCGATCGGCACGAGGGTTTCTCCTATCGGGTCCAACAGCCCGTCAACCACGGGCAGCGCACGGCGGACCGGCTCAAGTTACGCGCGTAGAAACGGACATGACAAGGGCAATGAGGTTAATTCTGCGAGTCCGCCGTGGCGTAACCGCGACACCGGACCCACCGGTGGAGGCCCTGGCGCGGACGCGCCACCGTTCGGGCGACCCCCCGATGGGTCACCCGGCGCGCCGGGACCGGCGGTGATTGCCACATTGATGACGTCCCGTCAGTACCGGTCGCCCCACCTCATCCCGCGGAGCCCGACGTGCGCCCACCCCTCGGACGGCCCGGCCGCCGCCACCTGCCCGCCCTCGCCGCCGCCCTGCTCGCGGCCGCCACCGTCCTGCTCACCCCCGGCACCGCCGCCCCGGCCCCGGCCCCGGGCTGCGCCCCGGTCGCCTACGCCGGCACCGGCGCGCCCGGCCACGGCGGGGACGGCGCCGCCGCCACCGCGGCCACCCTGCACGACCCGGCCGGGCTCGCCACCGACACCACGGGCCGCCTCTACATCGCCGACTCCGCCAACCGCGCCGTCCGCCGCGTCACCCCGGGCGCGGCCGGCGCCGCACCCGTCATCACGACCTTCGCGACCACCGACTTCGCCCCGTACGGCCTGGCCGTCGGCCCGGACGGCACGGTCTACGTCTCCGGCGAGGGCAAGGCCGTCTCCGTGGGCGCCGACGGCCACCGCACCACCACGCTGCTCACCGAGGCCGGACGGCACGACGCCATCGCCGTCGGCGGCGACCGCTCCGTGTACGTCTCGGGCGGCGTGGCCGGCGGACTGCGGCGGCTCCCACCCGGCGGCAAGGCACCGGTCCGCTCCTTCCCCGGCGCCACCGTCGACGCCCTCGCCACCGACCGGGCCGGCACCGTCTACGCCGTCGTCGACGGCCGCGTACGGCGCCTCGACCGCGACGGCCGCGTCACCCCCGTACCGGGCACCGCCCGGGTCTCCTCGGGCGAGGTCCACGGGCTGGCGGTCACGGAGGACGGCTCCCTCTTCTACCCCTCCCCGCGCACCCGCTGGGGCACCGCCCTCGCCCCGGACGGGCGGCTGTACGTCTCCGACCCCGCCGCCCACCGCATCTGGGTCGTCCCCCGCCCCGTCCTCGTACCGGGCCTGCTGCGCGTCACCTCCGGCCCGCACGGCCACGCCACCGGAGACGTCCTCAAGGGCGTCAGCGGCAGCGGTACGGCCGTCACCGCCCACAGCGAACCCGTGCGGGGCGTCGTCGTCCAGCAGGGCAACGGCCTCTTCTCCTACACCCCGCACGAGGACTTCTCCGGCACCGACGCGTTCACCGCCACCATCACCGACGCCTGCCACAACGCGACGACCCGCACCGTCCTGGTGCGGGTCGTCGCGAAACCCCTGCCGCGCGCCGGATGACGCGCGGCCGCGTCAGCCGCGCGCCTCGGCCACGGCGGCGCCGAGGGCCTCCTTGATGCGCGGCCCCAGCCGAGCGAAGCCGAGCTCCTTCATCGCGGCACGCAGCAGTTCGTCGTCCGACCGCTTCTCGCCGTCGCCGTCGATCCACCGCACCAGCGCGGTCAGTTCCTCCGCCGAGTACGCCGTCACGGCCTTCCCCGGCGTGATCGTCGGCTTCCGCGGCCGCCGTCCGACCGGGTTCGCCGCGGCGGGCTCCTCCTCGGGCTCGGCAGCGGGGGCCTCGGCCTCCACGACCGGCTCGGGCTCGGGCTCGGCTGCGGGGGCCTCCTCGACCACCGGCGCCTCGGCGACAAGCTCCGCTTCGGCGGGAGCGGGTGCCTCCACCGTCACGGGCTCCGCGACGGCTTCCACCTCGGGCTCGGGCTCGGCTGCGGGCGCCTCCTCGACCACCGGCGCCTCGGCGACAGGCTCCGCCTCGGCGGGAGCGGGTGCCTCCACCGTCACGGGCTCCGCGACGGCTTCCACCTCGGGCTCGGGCTCGGCGGCAGGTGCTTCCTCCGCCGCCGACTCCGGCTCTGCAGACGCAGTCTCCGGCTCCACGACGGCCCCGGGCTCAGCCTCGACAGGCGCAGCCTCCGCAACCGGCTCGGGCTCCACGGCAGGAGCCTCCGCGGCAACCGGCTCCGCCTCGGCGGGAGCAGGTGCCTCCTCCGTCACGGGCTCCGCAACGGCTTCCACCTCGGGCTCGGCGGCAGGCGCTTCCTCCGCCGCCGACTCCGGCTCTGCAGACGCAGTCTCCGGCTCCACGACGGCCCCGGGCTCAGCCTCGACAGGCGCAGCCTCCGCAACCGGCTCGGGCTCAGGCTCGGGCTCCACGGCAGGAGCCTCCGCGGCGACCGGCTCCGCCTCCGCCTCAGCGGGAGCGGCCGACGCTTCCTCCGTAACCGGTGCCTCGACCACCGCAGCCTCGGCAACGGCCTCCGCCTCCGGCTCCGCAGGAGTCCCCTCCGCCGCTTCCGACGTGGTGCGCGGTTCGGGGACGACGGGGGTCTCCGTCTCGCCCAGCAGCGCGACGACCTCGGCCGTGTCCGCCCGACGCTCCGTCAGCTCCTCGAGCACCGCGCCGAGGCCCTGCTCCTCCAGGCGGTCGCGGGTGGCCTTGAGGTTGGGCAGTCGGTACAGCGTGCCCTCGTCCGCGGCGAGGCGGTCGAGGAGCTCCACGAGTTCCTCGAAGGGCAGGCTGTCCAGCGCGGCCTCGGGGCGCAGGAGGCGGCCCAGTTCGGTGAGCCCGGCGACGGCGGCCTCGGCGGCGCGGGAGGCGTCGTCGAGGAAGTCCGCGTCCGTGGGAACGGCCGGGCGGCCGGCGCCGCCGAGGGCGGCCCAGTCGGTGCGCTCGGACGCCGCGGAGGCCAGGGCGGTGTGGGCGGCGTCGCGCCGCGGCCGCCCGGTGGCCAGCCCGCGGACGCGTCCCCGCAGCGAGCGGCGGCGCAGCCAGGTGACCTTCACCCCGCGGTCCCGGCGCCAGGCGCCGCTCGCGGTGGCGGCGACCAGGTCGTCCAGCTCGGCCTCGGCCACGTCGTACACGTCGGCGTTGAGCGTGCGCAGCGTCAGGCGTACCCGCAGCAGCAGCGAAACGGCCCGGCCGCTCTCGGCCACCGTGCGGGGGGCGTCGATGCCCAGGGCCTCGGACTCCTCCAGGCGGCGTGCGGCGGAGCGCAGCGCGGGCAGGTCACGGCCGCGCAGCTCCGCGAGGACGGTGGAGGCGGCGCGGGCCTCCTCGGGGCCGGCGACGGTGTCCACGGCCGCGTACCAGGCGTGGGTGTCGGTCGTCAGCGTGAAGCCGCCGAGCTCCGCGTAGGCGCGCAGGTCGTCGCGCGCCTCCGCGGGGAGGGAGGCGATGTCGGCGGTGCTGTGCAAGGAGGGTGCGGTCATATGAGGTCCGGTTCGTGGCAAGTGCGGTGGGCGTCGGCGGCGTGCGCGCGGCGGAGCGGCCCCGGTCCGGCGTGCTCGCGGTGGCCCCACGATACGGGCGTGGTCCACCCCGGCGCACGCGCCCCGTCCGTAACGGAGGGCACGGCGGCACCACCCGTGCACGGAGAGAGAGGGAGCGGACGCCCCTTGTGACTCCGGTGGCGTTCCGTGGCTCCTGCGACGCCCGTGGCCAGAGGGTCAGATTCCATCAAGAGGCGACAAAAGGACTCCATGGGATAATTCAAAGTGGGCACGAAAGGGATTTTTCGTGATCGACAAGACCGTGTGGGGCGGTTATGAGAGCGGCCGGCCTGACCGGAGCGGCCAGGCCGAGGCGTTCGACGCCATCGGGGACCGCTACGACGAGGCCTTCCCGCACAAGGAGGGGCAGTTCTCCGCCGGCCTGTGGCTCGTGGACACCCTGCCGCCCGGGTCCCGCGTACTGGACCTCGGCTGCGGCACCGGACTCCCCACCGCCCGGCAGCTGAGCGACGCGGCGTTCGACGTCGTGGGCATCGACCTGTCCGGGGGCATGCTCGAACTGGCCCGGACGTACGTCCCCCACGCCACCTTCCACCAACTGGACATCGCCGACCTGCGCCCCGGCGGCCCGGCCCCGTTGGGCCGCTTCGACGCCGTCGCGGCCTTCTTCTCCCTGCTGATGCTGCCGCGCGCCGAGATCCCGCACGCCCTCCGCACGATCCACCATCTGCTGGTCCCGGGCGGGCTGTTCGCCCTGTCGATGGTGGAGGCCGACGTGGACGACTTCGCCATCCCGTTCCTGGGCTGCACCATCCGCGTCTCCGGCTACCTCAGGGAGGAGTTGCTGTACGTCATCGAGTCGGGCGGCTTCGAGATCGTCAAGGAGTTCTCGTACACCTACGCCCCGGCCTTCAGCGACGTACCGCCGGAGGAACAGGTGTTCCTCTGTTGCCGGCGGATCGGCTGAGGCGGGACGGGACCAGGACGTGGCGCGGCACCGCACCCCAGGCGAAGACCCCGGCCCGACCGGGGGCGGAGCGGAACCTCCCGAGCGGCGCACGCCATGGCCCCGGGACGCCGACGCGCCCCGCGCGCCCGGGCAGCCGCAGACCGACCGGCTCCGCTACCTCGACGCCGCGACCCGGCGCATCGCCGCCGGCATGGACCTGGACGAGACGCTGCGCGAACTGGACACGGCGGCCGTCCCCGCCTTCGCCGACGCGATCTTCGTCCATCTGCACGACCCGCTGCTGACCGAGGAGGGTACGCAGGTCCGGGACACCGCGGGTCCCGTCGTCCTGCACCTGCACCCCACCCGGCGGCGCACCCCGGAGCGGCCGTCACCGGGACTGCCGTCACCGGACGCGGAGGCCGCCGCGCCGGAGCCGCCGCAGATCGCCCTGCGGTGCGTCAACCGCCCCGGAGCGCAGAGGGTGTCGGAGTGCGTCCGGCTCAGCGCCACCGGCCGGCTCACCCGGCTGCTGCGGGAGGGCCGCCCGATCTTCGGCGACGCCCCCGGCATCGCGACCGCCGTCAGGGAGCTGCTCGGCCCGGTGGTCGGGCCGCCCGGCACGCTGCCACCCGGCCGCCGCCTGATCATCGCCCCGCTGCACGGCCGCAACCGCCTCATGGGCACCCTCACCCTGCTGCGCCGGCCCGAGCGGGCCCCCTTCACCGCCGACGACCTGCTGGTCGCCTCGCAACTGGCGACCCACACCGCGCTCGGCGCCCACAAGGCCCTGATGTACGGCCACGAGGCGTCCGTCGCCGACGCGCTGCAGCGCACCATGCTCCCGGCCTCCCTCCCCGAGCCCACCGGGGTCCGGCTGGCCAGCCGCTACCTGCCCGCCTCCGAGACCGCGCGGGTGGGCGGCGACTGGTACGACGCCATCCCGCTGCCCGGCAGCCGTGTCGCGCTCGTCGTCGGCGACGTGATGGGCCACTCGATGACCTCCGCCGCGATCATGGGCCAGCTGCGCACCAGCGTGCAGGCCCTCGCCGGCCTCGACCTGCCCCCGGACGAGGTCCTGCACCACCTCGACGAACAGGCCCAGCGGCTGGGCATCGAGCACATCGCCACCTGCCTGTACGCGGTCTACGACCCCATCTCGCACCGGCTGCTGATCGCCAACGCCGGCCATCTGCCGCCCGTCGTGCTGCTCCCCGGCGGCAAGGGCGAGGTGCTGCCCGTACCCGCGGGCGCGCCGATCGGCGTCGGCGGCATCGACTTCGAGACCGTCGAGATGCCCGCGCCCACCGGGGCCACCCTGCTCCTCTACACCGACGGCCTGGTCGAGTCCCGCGGCCACGACATCTGGACCGGCGTGGAGAACCTGCTCGCCCGCATCCAGACCCCCGGCCGCGACCTCGTCCCGCCGCCCCTGGAAGCCCTGTGCGACCAGGCGCTCGGCGACCTCGGCCCCGGCGGCTCCCGCGACGACGACATCGCGCTGCTCGCCGCCCGCTTCGACGGTTTCCCCACGCACAGCGTCGCCTACTGGTACCTCGCCCCCCAGCCCGAGACCGCCTGCCGGGCCCGCCGCCTCACCCGCCGCGCCCTGCACCGCTGGGGCCTCGACCCCATGCTGGAGACGACCGAACTGCTCGTCAGCGAGGTCGTCACCAACGCCGTCCGCTTCGCCTCCCGCCCCATCACCCTGCGCCTCCTGCGCACCGACGTGCTGCGCTGCGAGGTCGGCGACGACTCGCCCCTGGTCCCCCGGGTGCACCGGGCCGGACCGGAGGACGAGAACGGCCGCGGCCTGTACGTCGTCGACCGCCTCGCCGACCACTGGGGCGCCCGGCGCCTGGGCACGGGCAAGGTCGTCTGGTTCGAACTCCCCATCCCCGACGAGGCCCGCCGCCGCGGCACGACCCCGGCATAGCGGCCGCCGGGGCCCTGCCCGTCCGTCACCACCACCCCGGGGCCAACGACTTGCCCCGCATGTCACACCCCTGCCGCGGGCCGCCTCCACCACCTAAGGCAGGGCGAAAGGCCATAATCCCGACATGCGCACACACATCGCCGCAACCACACTGCTGCTCGCCGTCGCGGGCGCGGCCCTCAGCGGCTGCAGCTCCTCCGCCGACACCGCCGCCACGGCGCCCGAGACCGCCGTGTCGTCCGCGTCCCCGGTCTCCCAGGCCGACCCCGAGAAGTCCCTGCCCGAGGCGGGGATCCCGGCCTCCCCCACGGGAGCCGACCGGGCCGCGCTCATCGCCGCCCTGCAGGCCATCAACCCCGACTTCGCCAAGGACCCCGACAAGGCCATCGACGCCGCCCGCAACCTGTGCGGCGCCATCAACAGCAACGACCCCCAGGCGGACGCGGAGGCCGCCCGGAGCTTCACGTACCACGACAACCAGCTCACCGAAGCCCAGGGCAAGGCCATCAACGACACGCTGAAGCGCCTCAAGTTCTGCGACGGCTGACCCCGCCGTCCGACCCCGCGAACGCCTCGGGCCCCGTCCGGATGCACTCCGGACGGGGCCCCGCGGTAGGGCGCCCGGGCCCCGAACCGGACACCCCGACGCGCCCTCAGGACCGCGACGGCGATTCCCCGGCGGCTACTTGACGTTCCACTGGCCGGTCTCGTCGGCGAAGCCGCTGTCGAGAGCCATCTGGAGCTTGGTGATCTTCGACGCCTTGGGGACCTCGAAGACCACCCACCCGAGACCCTTGGCACCCTTCGCCAGGCGCAGGTCGCTGGACATCGCGGGCCCGGCGGTCACCTCCCCGAAGGTGGTCTGGAACTGCTGTCCGTCGGTGTCGGTGACGGTCAGCCCGTTGCCGGGGCTGTCGGAGTAGACGGCGGTGCCGGCATTGGTCAGGCGGAGCTGGGCGGCGACCCACCGCTTCCCCTTCGCGGGGGTCATGAACTCGTCGCTGCTCTTGGCCGGGTCGACCCACTTGACCAGGGTGACGTCGATCCGGGAGCCGTCGTCCATACCGTGGAGGCTGAGGGTGTCGCCGATGCCGGCGTCCTCCTTCGGCTCGTCCGCGGACTTCGCGGGCTTGCCGGCGCCGCCGTCCTTGCCGGCGGCCTCGGTCTTGACGGGCTTGGTGCTGATGGTCGTCGGCTCGGCACAGGCGGTCAGGCCGGCGGCGAGGACGGCGACGGCCACGATGGGCATGGCGAACTTCGCGTGCATTTGTTCCCCCCAGGGATGGCATATGCGGGTTGGCGAAAATGAGTATGCCTTGGCGCTGGGCATGTGAACTCGGTTTACAGACGTAGTGGCTGTGTCGTGACACGTCAGTGACGAGCCCAAGACCCGCCGCCGCACCCCCGGGCAGGGAGGATGCCGGGCCCGGAGGCCGGGGATCGTCGGCACCCGGCGGCCGTGGCGACACCCGCCGACACCCGCGAGGACGCCGATGGTTGGAAGTGGCCGGCGGACGGCCTTCCGCATGTGAGCGAAGCCACCGAGGAGTTGACCGAGCGCGCCGCCGCCGCGGTCGGGCACGGAAGACGTGGCCCGCCGGCCCTTCCGTTCACGGATCGCTCACGCAGGAGCCTGGGGAAGAGGCTGCGGCCCCACCGGTCCGAACCGGTGGGGCCGCATTCACGCAGGACAGCGGTGGCGAGACCAACCGCCTGCGGGTAGGCCGTGTGGGACTCGAACCCACAACCAATGGATTAAAAGTCTGAGCCCACGTCATATCGGCCCGTACGGGCAGATGATGCTTCGTGTCGTCCTGTGCCGGACCGTGCAGGTCAGCCGCCCCGTCCGTGCCACTCTCGTGCCATCCTGTGCCAGCCCGTGACAGCCCGTTTCGGGGCGTTCGGTTGAGCAATGGTTGAGCAGCGGTTGAGCAGAACGCTCCCGTGACCTGGGACAACGCCCCTCTTCGCTACACACTATTACGCACGCCTCCCGGTGCCGCGACGAGCCCGGGGAACGATCGCGACGGCCCGCTCCGCGATGTCCTTGTCCACCTCGGGCAGCAGCGACGTGTACGTGTCCGAGGTCAGCGTGATCGTGGAGTGCCGCAGCGTCTCCTTGATGGCGTGCAAGTCCCCACCGCCCGCGTGCTGCACCGTCGCCGACACGTGCCGCAGGTCGCGCAGATTGATCGGCGGCAGATCGGTCGCCGCGAGGATCCGGCGGAACGTCGTCGACACGACATCCGGGTGCAGCCACCCGCCGGTCTCCGTCGTGAACACCTTCCCCGTGTCCACCCAGGCGGGCCCGGCCGCCATCCGCTCCTGCAACTGGCGGGCCCGGTGCTCCCGGAGTACCTGCACCGTCACCGAGTCCAGGCCGATCGTGGCCGCGCTGCCGTCCGTCTTCGGCACCGTCTCGATCGGCGTCCAGCCGTCGACCACGATCTCCTTCGCCACGGTGATGTAGCCGCCATCCAGGTCGACGTCCGTCCACTCCTGGCCGACGGCCTCACCACGGCGCAGGCCCCGGAACCCGATCAGGTGGAAGAGGGCGTACAGCCGGTCACCTTCGGCCTCGTCGAGGAACTGGCCGAACTGCGCCGGGGTCCACACCATCACCGAACCGGGCTTCTCCCCGGTCTCCCGCCAGCGGGCCACCCTCTCCGCTGTCCACAGCTGGGGCTTCGGCCGCCGTGCGGCCTCCAGCTCGACGTGCGCGGCCGCGTTGAAGGTGATGAGCTGCCGGGCGATGGCCGCGTTCAGGGCGGCCCGCAGCGTGCGCCGGATTGCCTGCTGCGACGCCTTCCCGGTCGTCCGCCGGTACGGCTTCATCTCCGCCAGCCGCGCCCGCTCCTCCGCCAGCTGCGCACGGTCGGCGGCTTTCGGGGCGCCGGGCCGGCCGAGCGTGCAACGGGCCTCCTGCTCCCGCCGCGCCCTGTTCTCGGCGGCGATGACCTCGTTGTCCTCGTCGATGCCGTCGTACATCGCCACCAGGTGGCCGACGTTGAGCCGGTCCAGCCGCAGGTGCCCGATCCGCGGCGCGAGGTGGCGCCGGATGTGCGACTCGTAGCCGTGGTTCGTCGTGACCCGGGTCCGCTTGTCGGCAATCCACGTGGCCAGCCACTCCGCCACGGTCATCTTGCCGTCCAGCGGCACGCCCACGCCGAGCTTGCGGGACACCTCCGTCGGCTCGGGGATCGGGTCGCGGTTCTTCATCAGCCCCGCGAGGAGATCACCGACGCGGCGCTGCGCGTCGTCGTCGCCACCGGCCAGGTCGAGGATCGCGCGGATCCGGTCCAGGTCGGACTGGGCGTCCTTCGACATGGCGTAGCCGGTGCGCTGGAACCGACGCCGGGTGCCGTCGGCGTCCGGCGGCAGCTCCTGCAGCAGCCGGTAGGCGCCGTGGTGCCTCTTCGACAGCTGGGGGCAGTTCGAGCCGAGCCGCTTGCCGTCGCCGTCTCGGCACTCGCACCTGCGGCTGATGCCGCCCGCGCGACGTGATCCGGGCATTCCTCGTCCTCCCCGCCCTACGCTTCGTTCGGCTTGTCCAGGCCCGCCAGCGGCGGCAGGCGCAGGCCCCGGGCGGCGATCTCGTCACGCAGCTCGTGGAGCTGGGCGGTCAGGTCGCGGGCGACCTCGCGCGCCGCCTCCGCCTCCGGGCCGTCCGGCTCACCGTGCCACTGGTACTCGGCGATGGCCTGCTCCCAGATCCCCCGGTACAGGCTGCGGATGCGGGCCTCCAGCTCCCGGTGCCGCCGCAGCAGTGCCAGCGGCGAGGAGGCCGGGGCCGGTTCGCCGTGCCACCAGTCGGCGGCCACCAGGGGCGGCGCGGCCTGGCCGGGCAGGTGCTCGACCTCGTCGACGTAGCCGACGGGGAACACCAGGGCCGCGGGCGGCACACCGAGCGCGGCGGCCAGGACCATGACGTCCGCCACGGTGACGCTGCCCCGGCGGCCGTTCTCCAGGTTCGAGATCACCGTCCGGGGCACCGGCGCGCCCAACTTCTCGCAGGCGTCGGCGAGCTGCTGCGCGCTCATTCCCTGCCCGATCCGGTGTCGGCGGACCTCTCCGGCGATCGTTCTGCTGACTCGTGTCGGCCAGTCCGGCTCATGCTCCACGGTGACCCAAAGTACGCGCACGGTTGCCCTCTGCCAACCCATGTCATACTGTGCGCCAGAACGGACCAGATCCCCCCGATTCGTCACGAGGAGTTGCGCCGAAATGACCCAAGCCCTGACCGCGGACGAGGTGCTCCGCCTGCCGGCGACGACGAACCTCGAGACCGCCGCCGCGGCGTTCGGCATCGGCCGCGGCACCGCGTACGACCTCGCCCGCAAGGGCGAGTTCCCGTGCCGGGTCATCCGTGCAGGGCGCGCCCTCCGCGTCGCGTCGGCGGACATCATCCGCGCCCTCGGTCTGGAGGACCGAGTCCCAGCCGCGTCCCAGGGGTAAGCGGCCCGCCCCCTGGGACGTCGCGGGCCCGGCAGCTCCCCTTGCTGCCGGGCCCGTTCTATGTCCGCGCGCCTACCGCGTGTCGAAGACTCCCCCTCAGGCGCCCACGGCGGAGAAACCGCCGTCCACGTGGATCACCTGGCCGGTGATGGCGCGGGCCGCGTCGCTCAGCAGGAAGGCGACGGTGTCGGCGACCGGGGTCGCGTCCGAGGTGTCCCAGCCCAGCGGGGCCCGCTCCGGCCACAGCTTCGCGAGCTCGTCGAAGCCGGGGATGGACTTGCCGGCCATCGTCGTGATCGGGCCGGAGTCGACCGCGTTCACGCGGATGCCCTTGGGGCCCAGGTCCCGTGCGAGGTAGCGGTTGATCGACTCCAACGCGGCCTTGGTGGGGCCCATCCAGTCGTAGACCGGCCACGCCACGGTGGCGTTGAACGTGAGGCTGACCACCGACGCGCCCCTGTCGGACTTCTCCAGCAGCGGCAGGACGCTCTTCGTGAGGGCCTGGAGGGAGTACGCCGAGACGTTCATGGCGGTGGCCACCGACTCGAACGGCGTGTTCAGGAAGTTGCCGCCGAGCGCGTCCTGCGGGGCGAACGCCACGGCGTGCACCACGCCGTCCAAGGAGTCCCAGTGGCCCGCGATGTCGTCGGCCAGGGCCCGCAGGTCCTCGGGCTTGGTGATGTCCGCCGACAGGCACGCCACCGGGGCCTTCGGCAGCCGCCCGGCGATGCGGCCCATGATGGAACTGGGCCGCCCCGGGGCGTTGGCGAGGATCACGTCCGCGCCCCCCGCCGTCGCCGCCTCGGCGATCTTGAAGCCCATCGAGGTCTCGGTGAGGACACCGAAGACCAGGATCCTCCTACCGGTCAAGTTCACGCCGTCAGTCCTTTCGCCACAGGCCACAGATACCGTCCTGGTACCGGCCGTAGAAGTTGTGCAGGCTGGTCGTCAGGCCCCACGACTGCAAGGTTTCCTCGTCCAGGGGCGTGACGTGGGTGGGGTCCTGCGCTAGAACATCCACCGTTTTGCTGTTGGGGGTCGTCACGACGAACCCCTTCAGCGCGCTTTCCTTCATTCGGCGGATCAGGACCTCGGGGTCCGCCAGGTGCTCCAGCACCTCCAGGGCGGCGTACCAGCCGACGGGCCGCGCCGGCTGCCACGTCGAGAAGTCGAACGTGCCGTCGACCCACGCGTCCAGGGGGACGTACCGGCCGCGCCACCCGTACTCGGCACGCAGGAAGTAGTCCAGCTCGGTGAAGCCCGCTCCGAGGTCGACGAGGATGTCGTCGTCGACCAGGCCGCTCGACCGCAGGCGTTCGCTGGCCGCGCGGAAGCGTGCGGCCCGCTCGAAGTGCAGGCTGACGTGGCCGCGCAGGTACTCCTCTGCCTGCGCGATCCGGCTGGGGGCGCCACTGGCGCAGCGGCCCACCGCGTCGTGCAGGTCGCCCACCGTCGCCAGCTGGCCGGTGACCTCGTCCGGGATGGTGCAGTGGGTCAGCTTCTCCAGGGCCGTCACCGTCTCCATCAGCGCGAGACTGTCGAGGCCGAGGTCATGGAACAGATGCCGGTCGCGCTCGGCGCAGTCGGTCTGCGGCCTGCGGCTGATGGACGCCAGGGTGTCCGTCACCAGGTGCGTGATCATGCGGTGCTGGGCTCCTTTCGTACGGACAGGCCTTGTAGCGGGATGAAGGTGCGCAGGCGGCCGCCGGGCTCCGGCTGGCCGGTCGCCTCCTCGAAGCGGTCGATCAGGAGCTTGCAGGACCCGCAGAACGACCCGCAGGTCATCTGGTCGGTGACGGACGGCGGAACGACCGCGCTCACGCCCTTGAGCCCGTGGCCCTCGCGCACCGTGCGCACGTACGCGGACGAGTTGACCCGGTCGAGGATCTCCCGGAACGACTCCTGGAACAGGTTGCCGAACCCCAGCTTCTCCGGGACGTTGAAGGCGGCGCACGAGTACAGGTCCCCACTGGCCTTCATGAGCGCGCAGGGCAGGACGTACGTGCCGACCGTGGGCGCGAAGCAGTCGTAGCAAGCACCCATCCACCGCGTCACGGTGGTGTTGCCCGGCCGCTCGATGGCGGCCTGGTTCTCCAGGCGCTCGTTCTCCAGGTACACCCGCATCGTCGAGTGCACCCGGTCGTGCGGGAACTCGCCGTACATCTGCTCGTACAGGGCCAGCAGTTCGTACACGCGATGCTGACGATCGGCGGGGTCCGCCAGGCTGGAGACCGCGATGTTCAGCTCACGGTCGGTGAACTCCGTCACCGCGTGGTGGATGATCCGCGCCACGTACTCCAGCGGCGTGGTCTGCTCCCCGATCGAGACCATGAGCAGCGGCACGAAGATCCGGTTCTCCAGCAGTCCGGCGCCCACCAGCCGCTCGAACGTCGGCGCGCACCGCTTCGCCGACCCCCAGATCCCGTTCGTGGTGAGCTTGCCGATGTCGACGGTGCCGCGCGCCCGGTCGATGAACCGGTAGAGCTGGCGCGCCGCCACGAACGGCTCGCCGCCGGTGATGGCCACAGAGGACAGGGCCACGTCCTCGAACTCGCCGATCAGGCGGTCCACCTGGGCATCGGACAGCGTGACACCGTCGGCGAGCGGCTTTGCGCCCATGCCGCAGGACTTGCAGGTGTCGTTGCAGCGGTCCGTGATCTCGAACTCGACCCGCAGCGGACGGTAGGCGCCGGTGATGCCCGCCGCCTCCCAGCCTGCACGGATGGCGGCGAACGGGTCCTCGGTTCTGACCGCGTACTTGCCCGTGTAGGGCACGACGGCTCCCTGCCCGTCGATGTACGTGTGGGCACCCTCTTTGATCATGGCTACCTCGTTGTTCGTCGTACGGATGGGAGGCTCTGGGGCGTCCGCATCGTTCGGTCTGCGCGGCATCAGGCTGAGTGCCGTCTCGCGTGCGGGCTTCGCTGCACCGCGCGCGAGACGGCGGTCTATGGGGCGGCGGTCGCAGCCAGCTCCCGACCTTCGTCGTCGGTCCACACGACCAGGCGGCGCGTCTCGCGGCACGGCCCGCAGGCGTAGCGGGACCCGAGCAGGGCGCGCCGTCTGTCGGTGTGCCGGACCTCGCGAGTGGTGTCGGTGAACCACCCGCACCAGCTGCAAGGGAACGCCCGGTCGCCGAGGACAGCGGGCAGCAGGAGCCGCCCGGCCATGGCCAGGTTCTCCAGGTGCCAGTAGGCCGACCACATGCCGTCGCCGCAGTCCTCCGCCAGGAACCCCCGGGCTCGTTCCACCAGGACCGCGAGGGACGGCGGGACCGGGTCGAGCTCGGCGAGGAGGAGCTGCACGTGGCCTCGGAGGACCAGCTCGTGCGCCTCGGCCGCCTCGCGGTCGCGGAAGACCGGCAAGGCCCGGCAGTTCGCCCAGATCGTGGCCGCGTCGATCGGCTCGGCCGTGCCGGTCACGCGAGGGCTCCGCGTGGTCGACCGGCCTCGATCACCCGGGTCACCAGGCCGGGCACGCACAGGTCACCGGCTGAGTCCATCGGCACCGACCAGTACGGGCGGCCCACGCGCGGCTGGGTGCGGTCCGGGTACGGCACGCCCAGGCACGAGTTACGGCCCAGGCACACGGTGCCCGCAACGTCCCAGCGGCGGGCAGTGCTTCCGGGCACCAGCGCGTAGTACCGCTCACTGATCCGGTCCACGACCACGGGCCCGCCGTCCAGAGCCTCCGCAAGGTACCCGTCGATCTCTTCCGGCTGACGGGACCGGGCGGCGCCCTCTACGAACCCGGCCGGAATGCGGACGACGGAGAACAACGTGCCGCACTCCAGCATGATCAGCCCGCGCTCCTCCCACACCGCGCGCCGTATGCCGCGCTCGGCGGCCTGCAGCAGCCAGTGCGCCACGGCGAGCTGACGCTCATACAGGGTGCTCACCAGCACGGCGGCGCCGGGCTCCTCGCCAGCGTCGCGGTCTCTCGTCGTCCTCGCCATAGCTCCAGGCCCCCAAGCGGCTGTCTGCTGTTACAGCGAGTACACCGACCGCTACTGTGGAACGGCTATCCCCGTCGAGCACGGAACTGTTCAACGGGTTCAACGCCCTGCTTGGGAGGGTGGACGAAGTGGCGAATCACTCGCGTGCGCGCAATGAGGCCCTTGTCGAGGCCATGCGGGAAGCGGGTTTGACGTACGACCAGCTCGCGGCCGCAGTGCGCGTAGTAGCGGCTGAGGCCGGCGATTCCCTGCGGACAGGACGGTCCGCGGTGGCGTTCTGGGTGGCGGGCGGGATCCCGACTCCACAGACGGCGACGTACATTGCGGAGGCGATCTCAAGGAGGCTGGGCCGACAGGTCCGGCCGTCTCAACTTGCGCTCGGGGCCCTGGAGATGGACGGGCCCCAAGAAGCGCTTGGGACGTTCTTGGGGCCCGATCCGGTAGACATGCTACGGCGCCTCGGGGAGGCCGACATCCAACGCCGCAGTTTTCTCACAAACGCCGCATACAGCGTTGCGGCGGCCGCTTTGCCGCTGGGGATAGAGCAGGCCGTCGACTATCAGCAGCGCGCCCAGCACTCCGGCCCACGAGCCGGCCGGGCGGAGATCGACGCCGTGCGCGACATGACCGACCTGTTCACCAGGATCGACGAACGCCACGGAGGGCAGCACGGCCGGACCGCCGTGGTGCAGTACCTGCGATCCGACGTTGCCGACCTGTGCCGCGCCACGTTCGCCAGCGACGAGGACCGCGCCGAAGCCCTGTCGGCAGCGGCCAGCGTCGCCTACCTGTGCGGCTGGAAGGCGTACGACGCGTCCGAGCACGGTCTGGCCCAGCGCTACTACCTCCAGGCGTACGCCCTCACCCGCGAAGCAGGCGACGACCTGCACGCCGCATGGATACTGCGCATCCTCGCCCACAACGGCATGGACATCCGCCGACCCGAATCGACACTGGAGCTCGCCGACGCCGCACTCGCCCGGATCAAGGGCAAGGCGGCCCCCGCCACCGAGTCACTGTTCGCCATCACCCGCGCCCGCGCACTGGCGAACGCCGGCCGGGGCAAGGAGGCAGCCCGCCAGGTCCGCGCCGCACAGGACCTCGTCCTCTCGGGCAGCGCGGACGAGCTGCCGGTGTGGGCAGCACGGTGGGGCTCACCCCGGGCCACGGTCGCCTCGCACACGGCGAAGACCTTCCACGCTCTCGGTGACCACGCCAACGCCGAGCGGCACTATGCGGCCTCCGCGCGGAACCGGCCCCGCACCGGCCACGAGCGGATCACCGCCCTCACCCTGGCCGCTCAGGGCCGGGAGCAGGCAGCACAGGGCCACGTCGAAGCGGCGTGCGGCTCCTGGGGCAAGTCCCTGGACCTCCTCAACGGGGTCCGGTCCGCCCGGGCCGTCGACGAGGTCGCGGGCATCCGCCGTCAGCTCACCGTGTTCGGCCGCCGCGGCGTGCGGGCCGCACACGACCTGGACGAGCGGGCCCGCGTCTGGCAGGCCGCGCACGCGTCCTGACCCCGGAGACACCTGCGCCCCGCCTAGGTTCCACTCCGGGCGGGGCGCAGTCGGGTCCGAGAAGCCTGGGATTCGGACAAACCGCACGCTACCGGCAGACGTCGGCCCCGCTCAGGACCAGGCTCGCCGGCTTCGGGGCGGCGACGCGGGGCGGGGTGCTCAGCACCCGCGCGAGGTTCGCCATGGCCGTGACGGCCGGGATGCGCGCCCAGGTCTCCGCACAGTCCGCGCACGAGATCCGTACGCCCTCGCCGCGCGAGCAGACCCGCACGCCGTCCTCGATCGCGTGGCTCAGCACCGGGTGATGGCACCGAGGGCAGGTCCGCACCTGCGCGACTCGTTCGATCTGGTGGTAGGCCCGCTCAACGCTGGGACGCGGGCGGCGGTTGGGGCGGGTGTAGGGCCTCATGGGTCTCCCCGGAATGGTCGGTCGGCTCAAGTCGGCCCAGATGATGACAGAAACGGCGGAACGCCCGCCTCCGGAGGACGGGCGGGCGTCCCGGTCTATGGGGGGCCGGGGGGGCCGGTCAGCCGTTCTTGGGGGCCCCCGCGCGGACGCGGACGATCTCGACAACGGCCCGGATACCGGCGACGCCGACGATCGTGCCGCCGGTGACGATGCCGAGGATGACGAGGGTCAAGGTCGCGTTGCTGCTCATTCCTGTCCTCCTGGCTGGTCGTGGTCGCAGTCCGGGCACATCAGGCGCAGGCGGCGGTTCGCCTGGTCGACGGCGTCACGCAGGCTGCCGCCGTCATTGGGGTACAGCTCGTGCTGGAAGCTGCCCAGCCGCTCCTCCATGGACCCGACGCGTTCCAGCAGGCCCGGCCTGGCCGGGACACCGGGACGGGCCTCCTCGCCGTAGAAGTCGTCGATGAACTGGTTGATGCGGCGGCCGAGGAGGACGGCCCAGCGGACGACCCGCCACGCCACCGCGCAAAGCCCGGCCAGAGCCGCCGCAACGGCACCCCACAGGAGGATGGCGTCGACGAGGCCGTTGCCGGTCGCGTCGACGCTCACCGGCCCACGCCCCCGATCCTCGGCGCGTGCCTGGCCTTCCACCCGGCCGCGAACGTCAGCAGCGTCGGCACGATCGCCAGCACGAACGGGGCGAGGCTGTCGGGCAGCGGGTCCAGGAGGCGGGCGTGGTCCTGGACGGCGGCCAGGACGCCGAGCAGGCCGGTCGACGCGAGGTACGCGGCCGACGTGGCCGCCTTCACCTTCGGCTCGATGCGGGCGTGACGGGGCATGGAACAGGGGCCTTTCAGGAGTGGAGGAGCTTCCAGGTCAGCGGACCCGGGTAGCCGTCGGGGTCGCTGCGGAGCTCCGGCTCGGTGCGCTGGAAGTCCGCGACATTGAGCCGCGTGTACTCGGTGAACAGCGGCCCCTTCTGGTAGCCGTTGCCGTCGTGGTGCCTGGTGCACCCCTTGGCGATGAGACAGGCGTCCAGCTCCACGACCGCGGGGTGCCGGCGCCCGACGACGAACGCGTCCACACCGGGGAACGGAGGGATCTCGAGAACCGGCTTGCCCGGCACGTGAAGCTGCTGCTCGGGATAGATCGTGTACGGCGCCTTGATGCCGTTGACGGCCGCCAGCTCCTGCCACGACACGTTCAGTCGGCGGGCGATGGCCGCGATCGTGTCCTGCGCCCGCACAACGTAGATCCCAGGTGGCGGCGTCGGGGTCTTCACCCCGGCCGGACGCTTGGCGCCCTGCTCCACCCACGCGTACAGCTGGTCCCCCGGGCACGCGGTGGCGTAGCCGTCGCGGTGCCCGCCGACCCACAGACCGGCGTCGCCGCTGCGCCGGAGCCACTCGATCGCGTCGACCAGCCCGTTCAGCATGGCGTCGGTCGGCACGGTCATGCCCTTGCTGCCGAGCAGGGCGCACACCGCATAGTCCTGCTCGTTCAGCGCCTGGCTGCCGTTGGCGCCGGTCCGCCTGTGCGTGCCACGGCCCTCGAAGACGCTGCCGTGCTCGCAGACGAGGGCGGTGTACGCGATGTCGACGTAGTTCTCTTTCACGTTGGCCAGGTGCTCGGCCCGGATGCTGCGCACCATGTCGTCGCACAGGCTGTGGAACCGGCTGGCGTACGGCGCGCCCAGGTAATGCACCTTCACGCCACGCGTCTTCGCCAGATACGCAGCCGGCGAGGCGGCCGGGGCTCCCCAGGCTTCACGCGCTACGAAATCCATGACAACTCCTCGGCGGTCAAGCAGCTTCGTGAATGACGAGCTTGAATTCGGCGATATTCAGCAGGCGCGGATTGACGTCGTTGTGAGTGACGCGGAGAGCAACCGGCGTATCCGGGTTCACAAAGATCCCGTGCGACTTGCTGAAAAAGTTCTGCCCGATGCTGGGTGCGCGGTGGTCGGTCGCCGTGGTGTCGTTCGGCGTTGGCGAGCCGAGACTAAGAGGGTCGCGCACGTACTGGTCCCGCAACTCGGTATATCCGCCGGTCGCGCTGGCCGCTTCCCACTGGATCAGCGCATACAGATGGCCCCACCCGGCTTTTGACGGCCAGATGAGGCCACTGCGGTCATCCGTGGCGTAGTTGGTGACGACATATCCGTCGGGCTGCACCGCCTGATGCATCCCGAAACGGTCGGACGGCTCGGCGGCCCCGAAAGGGAACCGGACAATCTTGTACGCGGTCCCGGGAGCGATGAGCTGCGGCACATCGACTTTGAGGGAACACACCTGCACACCGGGGGCGACAGTTCCACGCGTGGCCAAGAGATTCCTCCTGACGGAGAGTCTTGGCCCGGCCCACAACCAGCGGCCCCCAGAGTGTAGCCGCGTGCTACTTCTTCGTCCTCGCCGCCTTCGCCGGGGCCACCGCCTCCACGACAGCCTCGCCCTGGTAGCCGGACATGCGTCGCGCGGTCGCCTCCGGGACACCGGCCCCGATCAGCGCGTCGTAGTCCTCGCGGGTGCGCTGCTCGTCCTCGGCCTGGAGCTGGGCGACGTGCGCCTCATGCGCGGCCCGCAGTTCCTCGAACTTCGCGGTGTACTCGGCCTCCGTGACCAGCTGGCCCGGCTTGGTCAGGACGGGCTCCTCGCCGGTCGTGGTCTTGATGAGGCCGGCCGAACCGTCCTCGTATAGAGCCCAGTACGTGACGGGCTCGGTCTCCGGCTCGTCGGTGGGAATGGGGAACGTCATGGCACTCTCCCGTTAGTGGCTGATCATCAGGCCGCGAAGAAAGACCTGAATTCGGTTGTAGGTGGCGCCCGCCGATCCCCGGCCCAGCGTCACAGGGAAATTGACCGTCGCGGATCCCCCTGGCGGGACATTCGTGGTGTGCAGGAACAGCTTCGTTGTCTGCACGTGCGCGTCATTGATCGTCGAAGTGCCGGTGTTCCGGGTGTAGTACACCTCGTCGGTGTCCTGCCCGTACGCGGCGCCTGCCCCAGCCGGGAGGTTGAAGTCGACGTCCAATTCCCGTTCCACGACCAGCATGGCCGGGCGGCACGTGTCTGGGTTCGTGAAAGTCGTGCTGAACGTATCCACCACGTTGTCGAATCCAGCCGGGACGGTCAGGTCGGCGTAATTCCGGCTCTCGGTGAAGTTGAAGAACGACACCTGCGTACGGGGCTCGCCGCGCAGCACACCGTCCGTGCCACAGGAGATGACACCGCCGAGGGCGTCCACGTCGCACGGGTACGGCCAGGCGGCTGTCGCCACGGCGAGCGGGGCGGCTGTGGAGCCGTCGCCAGTGAGGCCGCATGCCGTGTCGACGGTGGGCTCCGCGGCCGGGGGAACGAGCAGGCCGCCGTCGGTACCGAGCACCAGCTGGTTCCCGGCGTCGGCGGACAGGTCGGCGGTGATGATGCCGGTCGCCGGGTCGTACGCCGCGCCGCCGTCCGCGCTGATGCAGCCGCGCACGTCGGCGCACTCGACATAGACGCCGTCGGGGCCGGCGTGGAGGAGGTTCGTGCCGCCACCGGGCGGGGCCGGGTCCGGGATCACTGCGGCGCTCACCTGGTACGGGTCTCCGGCCGTACCCGTACCGGACACGGTGACGTCGACCGTGGGGGTGTCGGCGGCCTGCACGATCGTGCCGCCGCCTCCTCCACCTGCGGGGACGTACAGGCCGCCGTCGCCGCCCAGGACGAGGGTGTTCCCGGCGTCGGCGGACAGGTCGGCGGTGATGATGCCGGTGGCCGGGTCGTACGCGGCCCCGCCCTCGGCCGAGATGCAGCCGCGGACGTCCGCGCACTCCACGTAGACGCCGTCCGCGCCGACGTGCAGGAGATTCGTCCCGCCACCGGGCGGGGCCGGGTCGGGGACCACCGCGGCGCCGACGAGGTACGGGTCACCGGCCGTGCCCGTACCGGACACGGTGACGTCCACGCTCGGGGAGTCGGCGGCTTGGACGATCGTCCCGCCGCCTCCGCCGCCGGTGGGCGCGTACAGGCCGCCGTCGGGTCCGAGGACGATCGCGTTCCCGGCCTGGCTGGACAGGTCGGCGGTGATGATGCCGGTGGCCGGGTCGTACGCCGCGCCGCCCTCCGCCGAGATGCAGCCGCGGACGTCCGCGCACTCCACGTACACCCCGTCAGGGCCGACGTGCAGGAGGTTCGTCCCGCCGCCGGGAGGCGCGGGGTCGGGGACGACGGCCGCCCCGACGAGGTACGGGTCACCGGCCGTGCCGATGCCGGACACGGTGACGTCCACGCTCGGGGAGTCCGCCGCCTGGACCACGGTGGGCGTGCCACCGGCCGCATACAGGCCGCCGTCGCCGCCGAGGACGATCGTGTTCCCGGCGTCTGCGGACAGGTCCGCGGTGATGATGCCCGTCGCCGGGTCGTACGCCGCGCCGCCCTCCGCCGAGATGCAGCCGCGCACGTCCGCGCACTCCACGTACACCCCGTCAGGGCCGACATGGAGCAGGTTCGCCCCGCCACCAGGAGGCGCGGGGTCGGGGACCACCGCGGCACCCACCAGGTACGGGTTACCGGCCGTGCCGGTGCCCGAGACCGTGACGTCCACGCTCGGGGAGTCGGCGGCCTGCACCACGGTGGCGGCCGCCCCGGGCACGAACAGGCCGCCGTCGCCGCCGAGGACGATCGTGTTCCCGGCGTCGGCGGACAGGTCCGCGGTGAACTCGCCGGTCGCCGGGTCGTACGCGACGCCGCCCGTGGCGGTGAAGCAGGTCCGCACGTCAGCGCACTCCACGAACAACCCGGCCGGGCCGGAGTGCAGCAGGTTGGATCCGCCGCCGGGCGGGGCGGGGTCGACGACCACCGCGGCGCCCACCAGGTACGGGTCCGCCATGGTGCCCGTGCCGGACACCGTGACGTCCACGCTCGGGGAGTCGGCTGCCTGGACGACGGTCGTCGACGGGCCGGCGGAGATGACGTACGGGGCACCGGCCGAGCCGTTGCCCTCAACGGTGACGCCAGGGCCCGCCGTGACGGTGCAAGCGCACTGGCGGGGGCCGCATCCGCAGCTGGACAAGGGGTCCTCCCAGGGACGTTCCTTGCCCGGCCCAGAACCAGCGGCCCTACGAGTCTAGCCAGCCCACCAGGCGGTTCAGCGGCTGATCATCAGGCCCCTGATGAAGACCTGGATTCTGTTGTAGGTCGCGGATCCGCTGCCCCTGCCCAGGGTCACGGGGAAGGTCACGGTCACCGAGGCGCCCGGGGCGACGCTGGCGGTGTGCAGGAAGAACTTCGTGGTCTGGCTGTGGGCGTCGGTGATCGCCGAGCTGCCGGAGTTCCGGACGTAATAGACCTCGTCGGTGTCCTGCCCGTAAGCGGCGGCGGCGCCCGCCGGGAGGTTGAAGTCCACGTCCGCCTCGCGCTCGACGAGGAGCATCGCCGGGCGGCACGTGTCGGGGTTCGTGAACGAGGTCGAGAAGGTGTCGGCGACCACGTCCGTTGCGGCCGGGACCGTCAGGTTCGCGTAGTCGCGGGACTCGGTGAAGGAGACGAACGACAGTTGCGCCCGGGGCTCGCTCCTGAGATTGCCGTTGGCGTCGCAGGAGACCACACCGCCAGCGGTCTCCGCCGCGCACGCGTACGGCCACGTGAGGGCGTTCACGCGGGCCGGACTGGCTCCGGACCCGTTGCCGGTGAGGCCGCACCCGGTGGTGATCGTGGCCGCGCCGGTCGGCACATACAAGCCCTGCGGGCCGACCTGGAGGTTGTTCCCGGCAGCGGGCGAGATCAAGGCGGCGATGGCGCCGGTCGCCGGGTTGTAGCTGATGCCGTTACCGGCCGACAGGCAGCCGCGCACCGCCGCGCAGTCCGTGCCGCCGCTCGCCGTGATGATGTACGGGTTGGCGGGGCTACCGCTGCCCTCGACGGTGACGCCAGCACCGGCGGCCACCGTGCAGTTGCACGCGCCTCCGCCGCAGCCACAGCGAGCCATGGGGACCTCCCACTCGGGGGTTGCTCGCCCGGCCCAGAACCAGCGGCCCGACGAGTCTAGCGACGCTGTCCGGACAAGATCCGGACACGTCCGGACACCCGCCCCGGACACGCCCGCGCCGCCACGAGCGCAAGGCCGTGACCTGCGCGGACACCGTCCGGACACGCCCGGCTCGCGCTGTCCGGATCTTGTCCGGACGTCAGCCGTGCAGCTCGATGATCACGCAGCCTTTGCCGCCGTCGAACCCGGCCTGCGCGCCCCCGTAGGACAGGGCGCCGCCGGCTCCTCCGCCGTAGCCACGAGACGCGGTGCCGGGGCCGTCCGAGGCCCGGGGAAAGCCGCCGTGGCCCATGCGGCTGTCGCCTCCGGCGCCGGACAGGCCGTTGACTCCGGACAGGCGGATGCCGCCCCCTCCGGCGCCACCGCCGGACACCTGCTGTCCTGTCCCGGCGAAGGGACCGGCAACGCCCGACACCGCGTCAGGGCTCGTGCCGGAACTCTGGGCAGCGGTGCCGCCGTCCCCGCCGGGCGCGATGACCAGGCCACCGAAGGAGGAGGAGCCGCCCGCGCCGCCCGGGGAGTTGCCCGAGCCGGCCACGCCTCCCGCGCCCACGACGATCGTCTCCGACGCGCCCAGCGAACTGACCGGGATCAGGGACTCCGAGTAGCCGCCGCCCGCACCACCGGGCCGGACGATGCACTGGTTGGCAGCAGCGTTGGCACCGGCCGAGCCGCCGCCCGCGCCCTGGGCCAGGACCCTGATGCGGGCCAGCCACGGGTACGACGCCTTCGTGAACTGGAACGTGCCTGGGTCGGTGAAGACGAGGACCTGGCGCAGGCCCTGCTGGCCAGGGACGAGGCACAGTTCGCCCTCGTCGTTGACGACGAAGTAATCGTTACAAACGCAAACGCTGGCCACGGCTCACCTCTGAGTGACGAAGTGAGTCCGGCCCAAAACCAGCGACTGCCCCAGCAGGATAGGCCCGGTCAACCGGCAGCCGTCGCGGTCAGGTGCACGGCCTGGCCCGGGTCCACCGCATACGCCCGTCCGCCCTCGTGCCGCCACACCCTCACCACGGCGTACGCCGCGGTGACCTCGTCCAGCGTCGCGGTCAGCAGCTGGCCCCCGCCGGGTGCGACCAGGAGCGCCCCGACCACGGGCGGCGCGTCGAACGGCTCGGCGAAGTCCCACCGCACGGACCCGTCGGCGCCCGTCTCCGCCACGGCGGCGGCCGTCCGCGCAGCCGGCGGCCCGAGCGGGCCGACAGGGCCCGGCGGCCCCACGCGGCCCTCCACGGGCTGGGCGACGGGCCCCCGGACGCGGGTCGTCGACCGGGAGCGCCGGTCGACCTCGCGGAGCACGCCGACAAGCGGGCCGCCCACGACTGCGGCCCGCCGGGCCGGTGTTCCTCGCATCGCCATCAGGCCGCCTCCGCTCCGCTCGCCGCCACCTGGACCTGCACGCTCTCCCCGCCCGGGGCGGTGTCGCTGCCGCCTGTCTCGGTGACCTTGACGCTGACGATCTTCAGCCGCTGGGCGACGGTCCGGCACGTCGCGGCACTGGTGACATCCAGGCACCAGCCCGGCACGAGCTGGGCGACGTCGACCGCAGCATCGGGGCTGATCGTGACCTCCTGGGTGTCGATGAAGACCGGCACGATCTGGGACGACCGCACGAGGGCCTGCGCCGCCGACGTCGCCGAGGCGGTGTCGGTGATGCTGGTCTGCTCCACGTACCGCTCGTGCAACCCGTAGTACGGGTCGACGCCCCCGGCCTCGCCGATCACCTGGTCCGTCACCGTGCCGTCCGTGGCGGTCTGCTGCTGCCCTGCGACGATCACGCGGGTCGCCAGGCCCTTGCCGTCTTCCGCCACCGACAGGCCCTCGGGGAAGTCGGCATCGGAGAGCCGGCCGACGCGCTCGCGCCACGTCTCGGGCAGCAGCAGGATCGTCGAGCCGATCGCGGTGAAGTCGAGCCCGGCCTCGGCGAGGTCTTTCAGGTGGTCGAGGGTCTGCCCGACGTTCTTCGTGTACTGGCGGGAGCCGGTGACTTCGGCCGGGGCCAGGATCTGCACGTCGTGACCCGGGTCGTCCGGGAAGAAGCCGTCCGCGATCAACTCGGCCGCGACGGTCGCCAGGTCGGCGTTCTTGTACGTCATGTTCCGGTGAGGGACGCGGTTCCCGAGAAAGGCCAGAACGTCCTCGGCGAACAGCTCGACGCTGTCGATGCCCCAGTTCACGTTGGTGATCGGCCCGTCCCACACGTACTTGTCGTCACGGTAGATGACGAGGCGGTGCCGCCAGGCGCGAACGCCGCCGAGCGGGCCGCAGCAGTCGCCGTCAGGGTTGATCACCGCCCGGGCCGTGCTGACTTCATCGAGCGTGCGACTCCATTCGACCTCTGTGAGGATCGAGCCGGAGGCGACGATGCCGCCGCCCCGGTCGACCACCCGGACTGAGTGGCTTCCGCATCCGGCTACGGCCATTACCGCCCCCGTCCCGAGACACCGACAGAGACCATCGCGGACGGCGACGGCGGGTTGCTCACGTCTGTCGTAAGGCAGAGGACGTAGGAGGCGCAGCCGAGCGTCCGCCACGTCGGCGGGAGCCCATCGTGGCCGTAGACGTCCGGCGAGGACTCGCAGACGCCGCCGCACTCGACGGTGGCCCGCCCGACCTGCCCGTCCAGCGTCAGGGCGCCACCGGCAGGCACGTACGTCACGTGGAACGCCGAGAACGGCGTGCAGCGGTACAGGTCGGCGACCTCGCCGGGCGTCAGGGCCTCGTCGCCGGCCGCCCGCTCGAAAATTTCGAGGGTCACATTGCGTAGGTCGCTGCTGCCCGCCCGCACCGTGATCATGGGGGCGTCCGTCGACCAGGCGGGCCGGTCGGTCAGGTCGAGGTCGTAGCACTCGCGCTCGACCGCGACCGGCAGGCAGTAGCACGTCTCGCTGGGCAGGGTCGGTGTCGGTGGAGGTGGAGGCGCACACCGCGGGTCGGCGCAGGCCGCCGTCGGGTCGGGGCACGGCGCGAACCGGCACGGCCCGTCACAGCCCGGCCCGTCGGGCGGGTGCACGCACCAGTCGATGCAGTCCGTGGAGTCGTTCCCGGGCGGCTCAACCTCCAGCACGGGTGTGGTGTCCGTCCACAGCCACGGCATGGCCGCCGTCAGCACGAACTCCACGGTGATGATGTCGGCGCCAGACTGGCAGTCGCCGGTGGCGCAGCCGGTGCCGCTGCGGGCAACGACGTTCGGGCCGTCGACGAGGGCGACCCGGCGCAGCGTCCGCCGGTGCGCGGCGTTCAACAGCTCCGGTGTCAGGTCCTCCTCGCCGGGGCAGCAGCTGTACACCGTCAGGCAGTCCCCGTCGCACGCGCTGCCCGTACAGCCTTGTAGCACCTCGCCGAGCCAGTGCAGGCCGTACTCCACGCCGCAGCAGGTGGCGCCGAGGACGAGCGCGGTCACGGTGATGGTGCGGGGCAGCGCCCGGGCCGGCCCGATCGAGCCGCCGCCGGTGACGCCGCCGGTGACGTTCCGGCGGACCGGGAAGTCGTCGATGCCGGACATCTCCAGGACCATGATCCCGGCGAAGTCGGCGGACTCCGGCACATCCGGGTCGTACCAGGGCGCGGGGCTGTCGGCGTCGTCCGGCGTCGTGTACGGCAGGTCTCCGAGCTGGGCCGCCCCGACGGTGGGGCAGCCGCACGGCCCGTACGACGTCAGTGGCGACCCCACGGTCTCCAGGTAGACGGCGAGCCTGGCATGGTTGGCGACCTCCACCCCGCCGTAGCTCAGGAACCAGTCGGCGGTCATCAGCTCACCCCTGCCGCGTACGTGAGGCGGTTCAGGACGCGGTGCGCGGTCGCTCCGGCGTCGCCGACCTCGGTGATGTTGAACGTGTTGTTGAAGACCGTCCCGGCCTTGTCCACGGCAGTCCGGGCGCGGGCCAGCTCGGCGGCGCTGATCTCGGTGGCGGCCTGGCGGCGCCGCTGGGTCTGCGTCAGCGGGATGACGTTGCCGGTGCCAAGGCCGTCCAGGGACGACCCGACCCGGCCGGGCAGCGCGTCGAACTGCCCGCCCACCGCGTCGACCACGGCGCGGGCCGCCGACGTCGACGCCTTCTGCAGCGCGGCGATCTGCCCGACCAGGCCGAGCCGGAGACCGAGGCCGGTCATCTCGCCGATCTTCCGGAACACCACCGACGGCGACTTGATGCGCAGCGCCGTGCGGATCGCCTTCTGCATGCCCTTGGCGATGTCGAGCATCAGCGCCTCGATCGCCTTGCGCTGCCCCTGCAAACCGGCGAGGAAGCCCGCACCGGCGTTCTTCCCCGCGTCGAACAGCGCGTCCGCGCCCGTCCGGCCGAGGACATTGGAGGCGTCGACGAGCTGCGCCTGCATCGAGTTGATCCGCTTGAACGTGGCCTTGTCCGCCGTCGACAGAACCCGCGCGAGCTCGGCGCCCTGCTCCGGGCCGAGCCCGATGATCTGCTGCAGCAGGTCCTTGCGGAGTCCCCGCCGGGCGAGGGCGTTGATCTGCGACGTGAACGCCCGCACCTTCGACAGGGCCCCGTCCAGGCCCGCGACGATGCTGTCCGCGGTGAGCTTCCCGCCGCCCTGGGTGAGGCTCTGCAGCGAGAACGCCTGCAACGCCGCCGCGGTGGTGTCCGCGGCGAACTTCTGGGCGTCGGCGATCTTCTTCACCAGCGCGTCACGCTGCGCGGCCAGGCCCGTCAGCTTCTTGTTGCCGGTCTGCAGCAGCGTGACGAGCCGGTCGTCGACCTTGGTGGCCTTGCCCTTGAACGCGTCCGTGATGGACTTGATCAGCTTGTCGGTGGTCGCCTTGATCTGGTCGGCGGTGCCGGTCAGGCCGACGATGAAGCCCTTCCCGGTGTCCTTCCCGATCCGGGCGAACACCTTGGAGGGGCTGGCGATCTCGAGAACCTTCTCCGCCGTGGTGATGGCGGTGCCGACCAGGTCCCGCGTCGCCTCGTCCACGTCGCTGAGCGAGGCGCGCAGCCCCGCCACGAGGCCCGCCGCGATCTGGAGGCCGACGTTCTCAAAGTCCTTCGCCGAGCCGCCGCCGCTCAGGGTGGGCGTGGCGCCTGCCGCGAGGGTGGCGGCCTGCGTCGGCCCGGCCAGGATGTTCAGCAGCCCAGACTTCGCGGCCAGCTCCCGCGCCCGCGCGGGCTTGGTCAGCGGGATGATGACTTCCTTCTTCCGGCCCTCGCCAACCATGGCGACCATCGGCCGGTCCACGATGCCGCCGTTGGCGAAGCCGGGCAGCAGGCCGCGCACGGACGCCGGCAGGCCCCCAGCGATCTTCCGGCGGATGGCGCCGCCGATGTCGCCGATCTTCGCGAGGATCAGCCTCGGCAGCTCGGTGAAGGCGCTCGCGATGTTCGAGATCAGGTCACGCGCGCCGCGCAGCGCCGCCGAGCCGGCGCTCTTGATCTTCTCGACGAGCTTCGAGCCGAGCGAGGTCACGCCGCTGGCGATGCGCCCGGGCAGCTCCCGGAAGAAGTTGACCACGGTCGTGCCGAAGGACCGCGCGGCGGAGAGAGCGGAGGAGCCGGCCGACCGGAAGAACCCGGCGATCCGCCCCGGTAGTGCGGCCAGGAACGAGGCGATCTTCCCAGGTAGCTCCGAGAAGAACGTGACGACGCTGGAGATGAAGCTGCCCACTGCGGAGACGACCGTGGTGAACGCGGTGGTGAAGAACGTCAGCAGGGTCGAGCCGAGCGACGCCAGCGCGGTGACGATCTTGCCTGGCAGTTCGGTGAAGATGAAGATCAGCGCGGCGATGCCGGTGAGGATCGCGATGCCCAGGCCGGCCACCGCGTTGATGAAGAAGCTGATCAGCAGGCCCGGCAGCGCGGCCAGCCCGGCGACGATCTTGCCTGGCAGTTCGGTGAAGAACTGGACCACGGCGTTGAAGCCGTTCGAGACGGCCGTGGAGACCGTCGTCCACAGGTTGGAGAAGAACGTCGCGATCTTCTCCGGCAGGCTGGTCAGCGCGTCGAGGATGCCCGAGCCCAGGTCGGTGAAGAACCGGATGGTGCCGGTGATGAACTCTCGCGCTTTCGTCTGGGCGCTCGTCACGGCGCCCACGAGGAGGCTTAGGGCGTCGACCAGCCCTTGCAGCAGAGCGAACGTCGTCTTGGACGACACGAACTGCGCGATGGTCGTGCCGAGCCGGATCAGCGGCGGCAGGATCGGCGCGATCGCGGCCAGCGCCATGATGAAGTTCACCGACAGGTCGGCGATCATGTCGACGAGCTGAGGCAGCATCGGCAGCAGTGGCTCGATGGCCATGACGACGAGGTTGACCAGCTGCGGGATCAGCGGAGTGACCGCCTCCGCCAAGGCGATCCAGGCCGGGACCATCTTGTCGGCGATCTGCGGGATCAGTTCCAGGATCGGCGGCAGCAGCCGGGTCAGGGCGTCGCCGAGGCTCTTGCCGAGGACGTCGGCGACCGGCCCCAGGGCTGCGGCGAGAGTCGTGAACGCGGAGGCGACCTGCGGCAGTACGGGCAGGAGCGCGGCCACGAGCGCGTCGATGATCGGCGACAGGACCGACGTCAGGATGTCCAGCGCGGGGGCCAAGATCTGGGCTACGACGCTGGCGACCTCGCCGACCAGCGGCAGCAGTGGGGCCAGTGCTGTGACGGCGCGGCCGATGGCCTCGCCGAGCGGCCCCAGGGACGGGCCGAGCGCGCCGAGCCCTTCGGCGAGGGCCTGGCCGACGGTGGCGAGCGCGGGGGCGATCGCGGCCAGCGCGGGCCCGAGCGCGTTGACCAGGTTGACGATGGCGGGGCCGAGGGCGGTGAAGATCGGCGCCAAGGCCGGTGCGATGGCGCCGACCTGGGTCACGACGGCGGACAGGATCGGGCCGAGCTGCGCGGCGACCGTGGCCAGCGTCGAGAAGATGTTCCCGATCGCCTCCTGGCCCTTGGCGGAGTTGACGAACTCCGCGAAGCTGGCGGTGATCTGCTTGAGGTTGTTCAGCAGCCCGCCGCCGGACGCGTTGGCGGCCTGGAAGACGCCGCCGAGGATCTGGCCGACGTTCGAGATGACCGCGCCGAGCTGCTTGAAGACCGTCAGGGCGCCCTCAACCCACGCGACGGCCTGACCGTTGTTCGCGATGCGGGTCAGGAAGTCCCCGAGCTGCTGGCCGAGGCCGCCGATCGCCGTCCCCAACCGCGCCCCGAACGCGGTGGACACCGACGACGCCACACTGAGGAGGCCCTGCGCCAGGGGCTGTACCGCGGCGGACAAGCCCTCCACGGCATCGGACGTCCCGGACAGGACGCCTTGCACGGAGGCGAGGGCCTGCCGCGTCTGCAAAAACTTCAGGCCCTCCGACGCGGCCTGCCCGAACCCGGCCGCGATGGCCCGAAGCCCGCTCTGCATCGGGAGAAGGTTCTTGACCGCGCCCGAGATGTCGCCGGCGAACTGCTTGAAGAACGCCTCTTGGACGGACTGCTGGACCTTCTTCAGTTCCGGCGCGAACGCTTTGACCGCGAGGACAGCTTTCTGCGCGGACGGCGACAGCTTCTCCAGGGCCTCCTGGAACTTGGCGGCGTCGCCGGCGAACGCCGCCCCGAGGGCGTCACCGACACCGACAACGGCCAGCCGCAGCGTGCCGAGGGCGGCCTGGAACCCGGCGACGGCGGCAGGGAGCGCGGCGATGATCCCGGCCGCGGGGGCGAGCGCGGCCGTCAGGCCGATCACGCCCTGCGCGGCGCCCGCCGCGGCGATGCCGACGGCACCGAACTGCAGCAGGCTGGTCAGGCCGGAGCCGACGCGCCCGGCGATCCTGCCGAGACCCGCCATCGCCCGGGAGAATCGGTTGCTGTCGACGTCGGCGTTGACGCCGACCGTGACGTCCGGCGGGTTGTGGGCCCGGATCCGGTCGTCGAAGCCGTCCATGTCCGGCACGACCCGGACGGGGAACTCCTCCCCGGCAAGGACCCCCCGGATCCGCTCGACGAAGCCGGTCAGGTCCGGCGTCACCGGGACGTTGATGGACTCCAAGGAGCGCAGGCCGCGCAGGAGCGCCGCGTCGAACCGGCGAAGGTCCGGCTCCACGCGCACGGTGACCGCAGCGGCGTCCAGGCCGCGCTGGATGTTGCGGCGGATCCGGTCGCCCGTAGTGCGCGTCGCCCGGTCCAGGGCCCGCTGAATCCGCAGACCCAGATCGCGGGCATCGTCAACGGTCTCGCTGTCGTCGAGCGAGATGCTGATCCGGGCGGTCCCGTAGTCGATCTCATCGCCGGGCACCGGGCAACCTCACGGGGTGTGTAGGTTGCCCGGCCCAGAACCAGCGGCATCGGCGGCGCCCCAGGGGCCCTCCGGTGATCCCAGACTAGCCGCTGCGCCCGCCCGCAAGCTGGGCGTCCTGGGCCGCCAGCTGCGCCATCATCTGCTGCGCGTCACGCATGCTCATGCCGCCGCCCGCCGGCCGGCCGCGGTCGCCGTCCCGAGTGCGGCGGCGTCGCTCCCCGGCCGGTGGGGCGTACAGCTCGGCCCGGATCCGGGCACGCTCCGCGTCGTCCTTGGCCGTCTGATCCATGGTGGCCTCGGCCGCGGCGAGCATCTGGCGCAGCGTGAAGCTGCGGATGTTCACGCCCTGGAGGAGGGCACTCCCATCCCACGCCTCCCAGCCCTTCGCGATGCTGTCGCAGAGCCGGTAGACGACGTAGGAGGGCGCTCGTCGGCGCCCCCGCCGTACAGCTCCACGACCCACTCCAGCAGCTGGACCAGGATGCGGTCCGGCAGCGGGAACGCGTCGACAACCTGCACCGGACCGTCTTCGACCTCGTCGGCGTACTTCTGGGCGTCGGCCCGGTCCGGGAAGTTCTGCAGGACGACCTCGCCGTCCTTGACCACGTTGACCCGGGTGAACAGCTCGGCGGACTGCGGGAGCATCAGCTCCGCGAGGAAGGTCCGCATCGCACGGGCCGCACCACGCAGCTGGTTCGCGTCGATGGTCGACAGGTCTTCCAGGTCGATGCCGCTGGCCGCCCGCTGGGCCTGGATCAGCCCGCTGTAGGCGTCCATGAACTGATCGCCCATCACCTCGGGCTGGAACAGCAGTTCCCTGCCGCCGACCTCGGCGACGTGCGGCTCCGTGTGCAGCGCAAACGTCTTCTTCACGGGTGTGCCCTTGTCTCCCGCGCTTCGCCCGGCCCAAAACCAGCGGCGTACTGCGAAGAGTAGCCGCCGCCCCCTGCGAACCATGGTCATACTTTCGGCATGGATGCAGGCTTGGCGGCAGTGCTGGGAGCGCTGGCGGGATCGGTTGGCACCGTGCTCGCTGGGGCAACAACTGGTTGGTTCAGTCGCGAACAAGCACGAATTTCCGCCCGCGCGGAACATGTGCGCCAACGTCGGGATCCACGAGAAGAGGCCTATCGCGAATTGATTGAGGTCATCTCCAAATTGCACAGCGACATCGGAAACCGTCTCATCGTCGGCCCACCCCAAGCCTTCCTGCATTTCCGAGATGACGAAGCGTTCTTTGATCAAGTGCGCCAGGCTAAGGTCACCATCTACGAACAGTGGCCACGCGTGGCCCTGGCAGGTCCCGAGAACGTTGTCGTTCTGGCAAAGGCAGCCATGGAGCGATCCCAAACCCTCATCACTCACGTCCTCATGTACCGGACACTCCAGACGATGCCGGGACGTTCCGAAGAAGACCCACGCAGCTACCTGAATCTCGTACGCGCGTCGGCAGGCGCGCTGAACGACGCGCTCGAAGCTTTCGTCCGAGCTGCCCGGGAAACGCTCGATGTGGACGGCACCATTTGACCCCTGGGTCCCAACTCGTAGATCTACCTCCCCTTCTGGAGCTTGCGCGCGACACTGGAGCGCATGAAACTGCCTCGCATCGCGTGCCCGACGTGTGGCCGGCCCATCGCGGCCGGCCCCGTGGCGGGCAGTCTGGGAAGGGGCCGCCTGCGACGGCACGACGAGCCCGGCATGCGGGATGACTTCGCCGGGATCCTGGTGTCGTGCTCGGGCTCCCGCGCCGTCGTCAACCTGCCCGCCGACGGTGCTCTACAGCTGGAGCTCGGCGCCGACGAGTCCGGCCACGTTGTGGACGAGGACGCGCTGCCCCTGTTCTGATCAGCGTCCGCGCTCGAGGGCCCGCAGCATGAAGTCGTTGGGCTTCGTCCCCGGGTGCCGCACGTACGCGGCGAACACCTCGCGGCCGCCGATCTCGAACCGCAGCACCTTCTTACGGCGCGGGCGGATGATGTGCGGCCGGGTGCCGTTGAGCACGTAGTGCACGGCCGGGTGGTCGCAGATGATGACGCCCTGCAGACCCCTCGGGCCCTCGGTCACCTTCCACGACACGTAGGCGCCCATGCGGCCCGGCGCGCCCTCCTCGGCGTAGCGGGCGACGCGGGCCGTGCGCTCCCGCAACTTGCGCTCCACGCGGCCACCACGCAGCCGCAGGAGCCGACTCAGTCGGCCCTGGTCGATGTGGACCTCAACGCTCACAGCGGCCTCCTCACGGGCGGAGCAGCAGGTACGTGTCGCCCTGCCCGTCCCTGTGGAACTCGCCGGTCGCCACGGCGTCCGGGGAGATCTCCGCGTAGTCGTAGGCCCGCACCTCCACGACGCCGCGCTCCTCCTCGATGCGCTGGAGCAGCGCGATCAGGTCGCTGCTGTTCACGAGGTGTCTCCTCCGGGGCAGGGCGAGCAGCCGGGCAGGGCCACAGTGACGCGCTGCTCCAAGCCGACGCAACCGCCTTCCGGGCCGACAACGCGCTGCGCGCCGAGGACGAACTTGCGGCCGCGGCGGCGGCCCGGCTCGGTGCCGGGCAGGCAGCACAGCATGGCGTTGTAGACCGTCACCTGGTCGATGTGGAGGATGCGCGCCGCGTCGGCCAGCTCGTCACAGGACGGCGGGCAGCCGTTCTCGTGGAGCGTCGGCGCGCACCGCAGCAGCGTGATGACCAGCTCGACGGCGGTCGTCGGCGGGGGCGTGCAGCCGCGCAGGCCACGCACCTCCCGGTCCTCTGCAGGGAACGTCGTCGATGGGTAGATGCGGGCGACGTTGACCGACAGCTGTCCGCCGGTCGTGGCCTCCGAGCACGGGTCGTCGCAGCGGTCCCACGCCGGCGAGCCAGGCACCACGCACGCCCCGCAGTCGGGGCAGCCGGGCTGGCCTTCGATCTCGGCAGCGGTGGTCTCCAGCGCGGCGCACACGCAGGCGAGGACGGACTCGGCCAGGTCGTGCAGGGCGAGCGGGGTCAGGGCCATGTCTGGACTCGCGGCCTCTTGTAGTCAGGTGAGTAGACCCGTGACGGTGACGCGAGCCGGTACGGGTTCACGACGCTCAACCACAGGTCGACGATGGGCAGGCCGGTGCGTCCGTCGGCGTACAGCAGCGTCGGATCCGGCATCTCCATCTCGAAGCCCTGCCGAACCAGGCGCGTAGCCCGCGGGTTGGCCTTGCAGCCGCACGACCCGGCCCCGCCGCACCCCCGCATCAGGTGGCAGGTCAGCTCGGACACGGCGGCGATGGCGGCCTCGTCGAGCGGCAGCCCCCACCGGTACGTGACGGTGAACGTCCCCGGCGTGCCGGGCGGCTCGGCCATGTCCTGGCAAGTCGGCCACTGCTCGCCGTCGGTCCGTACGAGCCGGCCGGGCGCGTCGACCCGGTACGCCTCGGGGACCAGGACCTCGCCGTCGACGTTGACCTCCGTCACGTCGAAGACCGGCCCGGGCAGGTAGACCTCGGACAGCTCGCCGCAGGAACAGTCCGACTTGCAGCCGCACGCGATCGACGCGTTCCGCCACATGCCGTCGACGCCGATGTACGGGATCCAGCCGCCGGTACCGGCGTACCCGGCCTGGAACGAGACCGGACCGGAGTCCAGGCAGGCCCGGCGGCACGGCCTCACGGTGACGGGGCACGGGCCCCAGCGCATACCGGACAGGCGCCACAAGATCTGTGAGGCGACCTTCTGCCACCGCTCGACGACGGCCGGGTCCTGGTCGTCGGGCACCTCACAGCACAACTCGACTTCCCACGGGTCACACGGACCGATCTGCAGCGGCATCAGCGCCTCTTCTCGTACGCGCAGGCCTGCGGAAAAGCGCGGCGGATGTGGTGGCCGACGGCGCCGTTGGTGAAGGCGTCCGGCATCGTCGACAGGAACGGCGAGTCGGCCGGGAAGCGGGGCATGCGGTGCAGCACCTTCACGTCGTCGATGCGCTCGCCGCCAAGGCCGGCGAGGTTGCCGTACAGCGTCCGCTTGTGGATCACGTCGAGGTGGCGGCCCGCGTCCAGCGCCGCCAGCATCCCGGCCTTCCCCACGGAGAGCGGGACGTGCAGCTCGTACGACAGCGGGTCCTCGTGACCGAGGCTCACGAGGAGATCCCGCGTCTCCCGCAGCCCCCGTAGGTAGCTCCCGTTGCCCCGGCTCGCGTAGTACGCCTCCACGTTGCGGACGGGCCCGCGGTGCAGGACGGGCATCTCCTCGATGGGCTGCATCACGAAGAAGTCGTCATTGCACAGCAGGAACGGGTCGCTGATCTCCGGGTGCTCGCACGCCAGCCGCACCGCGCTTGTCGTGTTGGCGTACTTGGTCCGCCCGGCCTGCTCGGTCGAGACGTGCCGGACACCGGCCACCCACGCAGGCAGGTAGCCGATGATCCACACACGCCCGTGCGGGAGGTGCGCCGCCCAGCTCCTCAGGGCGTACCTGAGCTGCTGGTTGACGGCGCCCTCACGCACGGGCACGACCAGGTCGGGCAGCATCAGCTGGCGAGGCAGAGGCCGCCCGTGACCGGGGTGTACTCGCAGACCGGCTCCGGCGGAGCGACCGACGTCAGGAACGTCCGGCGGTGACAGGTCGCCCCAACCGGGGTGAGGAGCGGGCCGGGAGTGCCGGCCGCGTCGATCGGCATGACGTCGTACGGGCCCGTGCCCCAGCCGCCCCCGGCACGCGTCGCGCCCTGCAGCTGGAGCGTGACGGCCTCCGAACCGATCTCCAGATCACCGAGGATGCCGTTCGTCACCCACGGCAGCAGGAAGTAGATCCAGGCGCCGTCTCCCGTACCGTCGGCGGCGCACACGTCGTCGCCGAGGACTTCGGCCCAGAACTCCAAGGCAAAGCCACTGTCGCACTTGATGGAGCAGTCGTCGTAGCCGATCGGCTTGCCATCGAAGCCGAACACGACCGGGTTGCCGGTGGTGATCTCCAGGAACTCCGGGCTGACACTGAAGAAGTTGATCTCGACGTCGTAGTTCTGCAGCGAGGGGCAGCCCTTGCGGAACCCACACTGGCGGCCATTCGCGGCCTTGTACGTGATGTCCTCGCCCTCCTCGATGGAGGGGTTGAGCGCGATCGAGGCCAAGCAATCGAACACGAATCCGTTGTCGTCGCCACAGACGGGGCGGCCACAGCTATCGAGCCTGGTCACGCGGACCGTGTCGAGGTTTGCGATCAATGGGCATGACATGGGCGTCAAAACCTCCCCTGTGAAGGAAGGGCCCGGCCCAGAACCAGCGGCGCCGTCAACAGCATAGCTAGGTGACGGCGCCGCGGGCCCTGGCTCTTACGGCCCGTCAGGTCAGATCGGCCCCGCCTCCACAGCCGTGCAGTGCACGGTCACCCCGGGCGCGGCCTGCGGGACCTGGAGGATGGCGATGCCGAGGAGCGTGACCGCCGGGGAGCGGCGGACGGAGAACGTCACCGAGGCCGCCGACAGGGCGGTGATCCGGCACTCGGTCAGGTCGGCCACGGCCGTCTGCGTCGCATGCGAGACCACGGGCGCGGCGGCGAACGGCGGCACGAAGTTGAACGTGACCGTGCCCGCCGCGTTGCTGACGCCCGTAGCCGCGAACACCCGCCGCCCAGACGTCTTGACCGTTCCGTTGGTGCTCACCGGCTGCTCAGACCTGCGTGGTCCACAGCACCTGCCACGACGCGGCCGGGGCCGTGCCGTCGATGCTGAGCGTCCCGGCCAGCCGGCCGTCGACCTCGTCGCCGTCCACGGACCACGACAGAGCCGTGCCCGCGGGCACGGTCAGCGTGCCCTCGGCCGTGGTCACCGTCACGGTGCCGGTGAAGACGAGGAGCGTCACGGACTGAGTGCCCGGGTTCGACGCCAGGGACCAGTCCGTGTTCTCGGCGCCGTGCGGGACGACGTCGACCGGCGCAACCTTCCCGCACAGGCCGATCGTGCCCGCCGCGGTGTACGGCGTGGTGCCGTCCAGCTCGGTATCCACGGTGGTGACGGCCCCGGCCGGGGTCGTGGAGAAGCGGCGCACGAACGGGGTGATCGTGCCCGCCCCGTCGTCGTCACAGAGGACGACGAACTCGGCGTCGACGCCGGCGACACTGACGCTTCCTACAGTTCCGGACATGGGCTACTCCTCGCCGCTGGGCGTTGTCGGGGTGAACAAGGGGGGGGACTATGCGACGCGCTCGTAGCTCAAGGTCGTGTAGCCGAGAGCCGGGGTACTCAAGATCGAGACGACCGGCGCGGGCGTGCCGGACCCGGTCGGCTTGACGGCCTCCAGGCGCACCACTGTCGCCTCCGTCACCGTCACCAGACCGGACGCGGCGCCTGTCGCCTGGAGGGTGTAGGCCCCCGTAGCGGGCTCCGTGCGCTGGATGACCATCCGGCTGGAGTTGGCCACCACGGCGGCAGCGGTGACGTTGAACAGCCGCACCGTCAGGGCCGTGCCGCCCGGCCCGGTCCCGGAGATGTTGCCGTGGACCTCCGCCGTGACCTTCCACGTCCCTGCCCGGGGCAGCGTGACGGACAGGCCCGTGTCCGTGTAGGTGGTGCCATCGGGCACGGTGAACCCGCCCCGCATGATTTCCTGGGCTGCCTCACGCGGCGTGCTGTAGCCGCCTGATGTGCCGGTCATGACGCCCCCTCCCGTTTGTGGTCCGAGCCGATGTCGCCTCCGTGCCGATCACTAGTCGCTGACCTTTCGGAAGCGGAAGTTCGTGGCCCAGACGACTTTCTGGGAGGTGATTCCGGAGTCGGTACGCCAGGACCCCTCAACCCGGATCGTTGTCGGGCCGGCCACCTGGTACAGCGCCCCGGCGGAGGCGTTGGCCTGGATGCCGTTCGTGCCGGTGGCGTTCTGGTCGGTGAACAGGATGATGCGCCGTGCACTCAGCGGGATCGCGGCACCGGCCGTGACGTTGAAGATCTGGGCGTCGATGATGGCGTTGGTGACGCCGGCTCCCCACGCGATGGACCCCTGTACGTCGGCGACCACCTCGTAGACGCCGGCCTCGGGGAGCACCAGTTGCGCCCCGGTGACGGGAACCCACGTGTTGGCGGGAGCCCCGTCCAGGGCCACGACCCCGGAGGTCTGCCCGGAGACGGTTGTGAGCCGGGCGCCCACGGTCCAGGTCTCCGGGCAGGCTCCGGCGGCCGGTGCCTGGACGTCGATGTCTACGGAGCGCGCCGTGCCGACTGCCCCGCCCGGGGCGATGCCCTGGAGGACGGCGCGCGGCACGAGGAGCCCGCCCACCGTCCGGGTTAGGGCGTTGCACGGCGCAGGGTCCACGGGTGCGTCGACGCGGTACGTGCGCCCGCCGCAACTTCCGGCCATCAATCGCTCACCTTCACAAAGCCGAGGCGTGGCCCTGCTAGGAGGGCCTGGGTGGAGTCGTTGAAGCCGACGTGCTGCCGCTGCCCTTCCACGCGGATCGTCGTCGCTCCGGTGACGGTGAGGAACGTGTTGAGGCTGCCAGCGTTCTGCAGGGACATCACCGTGCCACCGCCGGGATCGTTGATGTTGCCGAACTGGATCCGCCGGTTGGTGCCGGGCACGGGTGCCCCCGCCGTGACGTTGAACAGACGGGCGTTGATCGCCACCGCCCACGGCGTGGTCGCTGCGATGTGCGAATAGAGGTCTGCGGACAGGGCGTACGTCCCGGCCTCGGGCAGCACGACTTGCGCACCGGTCGCCACCCATGTCCCGGATGCAGCGGCTTGGAGATCCGTGTCTGCCCCAAACGCTTCACCGCTGACGGGGGTGAGGCGCGCCCCGACCGTCCAGGTCTCCGGGCAGGCGCCAGCGGCCGGTGCCTGAACGTCGACGTCGACCGAGCGGGTGGCCGAGACCGCGCCACCGGGGGCGATGCCTTGGAGGACTGCGCGCGGCATGAGGAGCCCGCCCGCCGTCTGCTGGAGGGCGTTACATCCGGCCGGGTCCAGCGCCATCGCCCCGCCGCGCAGCGCGGCATCCGTACCGGTCATCAGTCGCTGATCTTTGTGAAGCCCAGGCGGGTGTTTCCCGTCTGGATGGCGGTGACGTTCACCGCCGCGCCGTTGATGGTGTTCCGGTTGGCCTGGATGCCGATGGTCGTCGGCCCCGTTGCTGTCACGAACTTGTGGAAGGTGGAGAGCGCGACCTGCGTGGTCTGGCCGCTGCTCGGGGATGCCTCGTTGACCTGCTGCACGGTGTAGTCCGTGTTCGGGATGGCGTTGCCGCCGGTGAGGTTGAACAGGCGGGCGGAGATGTTGACGGCGAACGGCGTGGTGACCGCCCCTCGGGCGATGGAGGATCGCACGGTCGCGGTGACCTCGTAGACGCCGGCCTCGGGGAGCACCACCGTCAGGCCGGTGTTCACCCAGGTGTCGTTGGCGACGGGGACCAGGTCCACGATGGCCGGGAGGAAGGACTCCCCGAGCACGGGCGTGAGCCGCGCCCCGACCTGCCAGGTTGCGGGGCAGGCGCCGGCCGCCGGGGCGGTCACGTCCACGTCCACGGAGCGCTCGGCGGAGACGGCGCCGCCGGGGGCGATGCCTTGGAGGGCGACGGACGGCACGAGGAGGCCGCTCGCCGACTCGGTCAGCGCGTTGCAGGGCGCGGGGTCGACGGTGGCCGCCGAGGAGCCGGAGCGCACGACCATGGTTCCGCCGCCGCAGCACTTACCGGCCATCAGTCACCGTCCACAGTCGAGGCGTCGGCGGCGGTGGGCAGGCTCGCCAGGTAGGCGGCTTCGTCCACCTCCTCGTATCCGAGATCCAGGTAAGGCGCGGCGTCCCGCAGGTTGTAGACCACCTGGACGCCCTCCCCCTGCTTGGCGAAGTAGCGGGGGTTCGGGGTGGGCTCGTCACTCATGACGGCTTGTCTCCTCACGGCTGGAGGGGCCGCCGCCCAGGGCGTGGGCGGCGGCCCCGGGCGGGTCAGCGGAAGGTGTAGTTCAGGAGGTAGGAGGCGGCGGCCGAGGCGCCGGCGAAGGAGGCCGCCGCCAGGGCGCTGTCCTCGTCCTTGGCGACGGACCACGTCATCGTGGTCCCGGCCGGGATCGGCACGGCGCTGCCGTCCGTCATGGTCACGTTCACCGCGCCCGCCAGGACGGTCAGGCTGACGCTCTGCAGGCCGGGGAAGCTCCCGGCGAGGTTCTGGGCTACGGTGCCCGTCACGGCGCGCACGCCCGTGCTCAGCGGGCTCGGTGCGGCGTCCTCCTCGACGGTGCACTCCACCGGGGCGACGGGCGTGTACGGCTGGGACGGGTCGCCGTCCAGGTAGGTGCCGAGGAGGACCGGGGCGGCGCCGCCGCAGGGGTCGACGGCCCACAGCTCGGTGTACATGACGTCACCGATGCCGTCGCCGGTGGTGTCGTCACAGCCGCACCGCTCCACCACCTGCTTGGCGCAGTCGGTGGTGCTGCCGCCTGCCGCGCCAGCGCATGGTGCCACATGCCAGCCGTCCGGGACGGCGTCCTGGCGCTGCCCGTCCTCGTCCAGGTAGTAGAGCGAGTCATCGCAGCAGACCATCCGCGTCCAGGAGCGGGTCTCGGGGATGACCTCGTACGTGACCTTGAGGTGCACCATCAGGCCGGAGCCGCCGCCGACGGTCTCCTCCACGTCGAGGTAGAGGAAGTTCCGTCCGGCCTGCGCGCCCGGGATGGTGGCGGGGCCGAACGTGTACGTCGTCCCGTTGTGCGTGGCCGTCGCCGGCAGGCTCTGCCAGGCACCGTTGTTGAGGCGGAACGCGCGGCCGATCTGGTCGGCGTTGAACACCGTGGCCTGGATCTGGATGGTCGCCGGGTCGGCGTTGTCCGGCAGGTCGAAGAACGCGCGGGGGTACCAGTGCGCGTTGAGGAGCGACGGCCCCTCGTTCGGCTGGGCAGGGCTGGACTGCGCGGAGGCGCCGTTCGGGTGCGGGCTCACCCACCACGCCGGGCGGGCGGTGTCGGAGTCCACGACCGACCACGCGCCCGAGTACTGGAACTCGTACATGTCGTACCAGGGCGGATTGGCCGCCGTCAGGTCCGTGGTCCACTTCCACACCGGGTCCACCGAGTTGTCGTTCAGGTGGCCCTCGTTGGAGATGAACTCGACTTCCTGCGTCGGGTCCTGCTGGATGCAGACCTGGACCGGCTGGCAGCAGGACTCCGGCTCGGGCGGCGCGGGAGGCTCGCACACCCCGGCGATCCCGGCCACCGTGTAGGGGGTGATGCCGTCGAGGAGGGTGTCCGTGACGGTGGCGGTGCCGTCACAGGAGCGGCAGATCTGCCGAAGGAACGGCCCTCCGGGCAGGACCGACACGGCGCCGGCCCAGTAGGTGAAGAACACGCCGCACGCGGCGACGCGGCTGTTGGGCGCCGGTGCGGTGGTGAAGGAGGTGACCGCACTGGCAGTACGGAACCGGGCGCTGCTCGCGATCCGCGGGTCCGTCACGTACGAGCACGGGTCGGTCGGTGCGGCGTCCGAGGTGCGGGTCAGGACTCCGGTGGTCTCGTTGTAGGAGTAGCCGTCCGGCAGGCTCACGACTTCCAGCCCCGGCGGGAGCTGTGCGTGGCTGATCGTCGGGTCCGTCGCGAAGTAGCGGACGTATACCGAGAACTCCACGATCGAGGGCCGGGAGAACGTCCACTTTGTCGGTGCTGTGACGGCGTGGGGGAAGGAATGCAGTCCCCACCAGGAGCCGTCAGCGTTGCTGAGGTTGGCCGCCATCGCCGTGGTGTTCGTGGCGCCGGTGGACGTCCAGCCGACGCCGTTGGACAGGGTGCCGGATGCGGCGGTCCCGGTGATCGTGACCGGCGCGGCGGTGGGCACATCGCACAGCACCAGCGTTTCGCAGTCGCGGCACTCGCTGCTGCCGCAGCTCGTGGTGGGGGGCACGCATTGGGCGACGTCGCCGCTCACCGTGTACGGGGCGCCGTCCAGGTCGGTGTCCGTGACGGACAGGACCGTGCCGGTGGAGCACGCGGTCCGGATGGTGCGGAGGAACTGGGTGCCGCAGCCCGCGGCGGGGGCGAGGGTGGCGGTGACCGCGAACTGGTCGGCGATCCACGTCTTCTCGCCGCCGTTCTCGTCGTGGGTCTCCAGGTCCAGCGAAACGGCCAGGTCCCCGGACAGCAGCTTGTCGTACGAGACGGTGGCGGTGGCCGTGAGGTCGCGGCAGGACGGGAAGTTCCCGGACGCGCCGACGTTGGACAGCGTCAAGTTCGCGAGCGTGGTCGCCGGGGTGGTGCTGGCGTCCACGATCCGCCACCGGCCGCAGGTGAGCACGCCAAGGACGGGGCCCTGGTTGCAGGCGCGGCCCGTGACGGTGATCGTGACGTCGCCGGCCGGGCCGCACGGCGGGCACTCCACCGCAGCGGCGCCGATGCTGGCGGCGATGTACCGGTGCGTGCCCGAGTTGCCCGTGCCCTCGCCGCCGACAGGCGGGGCGAAGGTGACGGCGCCGCCGTCCCAGAACGGCTGTCCGGGTGCCAGGTTGACCCGCTTCACGTTGCCGTCGGGCGGGTTCGGCTGGAACAGCGGCGTCGGGTCGGTGTCGGTGAACGTCAGGAGCGGCCCGAGGTCGACCGGCGTCGAGTCGCACAGGACGAGCGACGACTCCGTGACGCACGGCTCGGCGCACGCGCCGACCGTGCCCGTCACCGCGTAGGGGGCGGTGCCGCCGAGGTCGGTGTCCAGGACGCTGATGACCGCGCCGGTGCAGTCCCGGCACACGGTGCGCAGGAAGCTGACCGGGTCGGCGCCGTCGACCGTGTCGCACAGGACGACGGCCTCGCAGTTCCGGCACTCGGCGGGCGCCTCGGTGGGCGAGCACTGGCCGACCTCGCCGGTGACGGTGTAGGGGGCGCCGTCCAGGGTCGTGTCCGTGGTGGAGACGACGTCACCGGTCACGCAGTCCGTGACCAGCGTCCGGAGGAACTGGGTGCTGCTGGTGGCTTCGCAGCCCTCCAGCACGAGGGAGGCGTCGAACTGGTCGGCCGTCCACGACTTGGCGCCGAGGTGGTAGGTCTCCAGGATCAGCGCCACCCGGATGTCGCCGGCGGCGATGTCGGCGGCCGTGACGGGCGCGGATACGGTGAGCGTCCCCTGCCAGCCGACCGGCGCCCACTCCAGCGCGTTGTGCGTGGCGATGGCCGTCGTGCCCCGGAAGAGGCGCAGCGCGCCGTCCCATGCCTGGCCGGTGTCCGGGCCGTTGTTGCGGACGCGGACAGAGATCGTCAGCGTGCCGGATGCCCCATCACAGGCGCTCATGTCGGCCGTGATCTGGCCGACGGCGCTGAGGTGCTGCTGGGCCGGTCCGGGCCCGGCCGGATAGGCGAACGTGCCACCCGACCACAGGGCCGTGTAGGGGCCGGGGTGGTTCTGGAACTGGGTCTGCCCGACCGCGGCGACGTTGCTGTCCACCATCGTCGGCGTGATCTCCGACGAGGAGTCGGCGGGCACGTCGCACACGAGGACCGTGGAGGAGTTCCGGCACTCCGCGTGGCAGACGCCGACGGTGCCCGTCGGGACGTACGCCGTGCCGTCCAGGAGGTAATCCGAGTGGCCGGTGATCGCGCCGAGTTCGTCACGCCGGTAGTCCCGGATGAACGCGGTCGACGTGCCGTCGACGGCGACATCGCAGAGCTGGACGAGGTCCTGCTCCGGCTGCTCGACCCCGACCGGGCACGTGGTGATCGTGCCGGTCGGGGTGTAGGTGCCGCCGGTGGTCGCGTCGACGAGGCGGACGGAGTCGATCGTGCCGTCCGCCGCGTAGCTGTACTCGATCAGGACCAGGCCGACGACCTCGCCGGTGCCGTCCACGTCGCAGAACGTCCCCGAGACCTGGACGCTCTGGGAGTCGCCGCACGCCACGGTGCCGGCCGGGGGCGCCCCGGCGGAGAACGCGCCGGTGGTCAGGTTGATCCAGCCCTCGGAGGTGACCACGCCGTCGCAGTCCCGGACCACAGTGACGGCGATCGGGGTCCCGTCGGCGAGGCACAGTCCGACCGTGGCGGTCGGGGTGGTCGGCGACTCGCAGTCCGGGGAAGACGGGCAGGCGCCGACCGTGCCGGTGACGGTGTAGTCGGCGCCGTCGAGGGTGCGGTCCAGGGTGCCGAGGAGCGCGCCCTCGCAGTCGTAGGTGGTGGCCCGCACGAAGTGCGTCAGGGTGCCGTCGGGGGCCTCGTCGCACAGGACCAGCGCGGACGTGGTGGCGTTGCAGCCGTCCGGCTGGCAGGGCTGGAGAGTGCCGACCGGGGTGTACGCGGCGCCAGTGACCGGGTTGACGGTGCGCGTGCCGACCCGGTCACCGGTGTTCGTGTCGTAGATCGGCTCAACCAGCGCGACGCCGGCGACCGTGCCGTCCGGCAGGACATCGCACAGCAGGACGGTCTCCACGTCCACGCGGGGCGTGGCGGCCGCCCCCGAGACAATGACGGGCCCCTGCCCGCAGCATCCACTCATGACAGGGTCACTCCTTGGGTCCACGTGACGGTGACGGTGCCGCTATCGGCGGTGATGGTGAGCGGGCCGGTCAGGGCGGCGTCCTCGGCGCGGGCGACGCTCCAGGTGGCCGCCTCGCCGGTGTGCAGGGTGCTGGCCCCGTCGCTGGTGGTGATCGTTCCGGTGCCGCCGTGCGCGACGGCGGTCACGGACTGGAGGGCCACCACCGCAGTGGCGTCCCAGGAGGCTCCGGAGCTGAGTTCGATCCGGTGCGCCTGGACGCCGACAGCCGGGTCCGCGCCTTCGTCGACCTGCTCGCAGTCGACCGGGGCGACCGGGGTGTACGGGGCTGAGAGGTCCGGCAGGTAGGTGCCGAGGCTGGTGAGCTGGCCGTCACAGTCGACGCCCAACAGGTCCAGGTATTCGGTGTCGGCGAGGCCGTCGCCGTCGGTGTCGTCGCACCGGCAGCGCTCGAGGACGTTCTGCACGTCGCACGGCGTTACCGACCCGGCAGCCGTGCCGTCACCGGCGCAGTTGCTTGCCTCACCCTCCACAACGTACGGCGTGGTGCCGTCCAGGCCGAGGTCCTGGGTCGAGGTGAGGCCGCCGTCGCAGTCGAAGGTGAAGCGCCGCAGGAACGGTGTCCGCGTGACGGTCAGTACCGCCGTCCGCACCTCCAGCGGCGTGAGGAACAGGTCGCGGTCGTTGATCGGCCCGCCGGTCGTCTGGTCGGTGAACCGGATCGTGACCGCGCCCGTTGCGGGGGCGATGAACGCCAACGGAGGCATGTCCTCGGACAGCACACCGCCGGGGAACACGTTCGACCCGTTGGAGACGTTCCGCGTCCGCGTGGCGAGCACCGTTGCGCCGTCGAGGACATCCAGCCGGTAGATCGCGGCGTTGCCGACCGGGTCGGAGCCTCCCGCGCCGACCCACGCGGACGCGAACCGGAACTCGTACAGCGTGGCCGGGAGCAGCCCGGAGACGAGGAGTTCGGCGACACCGTCAGCCGGCTGGTTGGCCTGGGCGAACCACAGGGTCGTGCCGTTGTTGGCGGCCACCACGTTCCCGGTCAGCGTGAAGTCGCCGGCCGGGGTCGGGATCGGGGCTTGCGGGTCGTAGGTCAGGTCACAGAGCTGGACGACCTCGGTGTCCCCGCACGGCTCGACGACCGTGCCGCCGCTGCCAGTCGGGGTGCACTGGCCGGGCTCGCCGGTGAGCGTGTAGGGCTGCCCGTCGAGGGTGGTGTCTGCGACGGCGGTGACCGCGCCGGTCTCGCAGTCGACGGTGACGGTGCGGAGGAACTGGGTGTCGCATCCGGTCTGGTCGTACGCCGTGGTGGCGGTGAACGCGGAGAGCTGCCAGGCGGTGCGGCGCGGCGGCGGGCAGGTGGCGCCGCTGTCGTCGTAGGCGTCGAACGCGACCAGGGCGACGATGTTCCCGGCGGCGAGATCGGCGGCGGGGACGTCGGCTTCGGCGGTGAGCGTTCCGGACCACCCGGCGGGCGTGTCGAGCGGGGCGAGCGCCAGGGCTACCCGGTTCGTGTCGCCGGGGCCGTTGTAGAGGCCGAGGAAGCCACTGTTCCGGCAGCCGTTGTCGGGGCCGAGCTGGGTGACGTCGACCTGCACCGTCACGCGGGCGGTGCCGGCGTCGCACACTGGCCGCGGCGCCTGGATGACCGCCGCGGCGGTGCGTACGGTTCCGCCCGTTCCCGGCTGCGGACCCGCCGCGTCCGGGAAGACGAGCGTGCCGCCGTCCCAAAGGGTTTGAGCCCCGGGCATGGCCACGCCCGTGGTGTACGGGTAGTACGGCCCCCCAGGGGTGTCTGTGACGGTCGGCGCAGGGTCGCCGTCGGTGGGCAGGTCACACAGGAGCAGTGTGCTGGAGTCCCGGCAGTCCTCCGCCGGCGTCGAGCACGTGCCGACGGTCCCGGCCGGGGCATATGGCGTGACCCCGTCCAGGCCAGTGTCCAGGACCGTGGGGGTAGCCGCGCCGGGCAGGTAGACCAAGTGCCGCAGAAACGGGACCGGATCAGCCCCGCCGACGACGTCGCAGAGCGGGATGACCGCGACGTCCGGCGAGGGCTCCGGCTGCTCCTCGGGGCACACATCCAGGTGGGTACCGCCGGGCATCGCGACCGGGCCCCAGGTGAGCGGGTCGACGTAGTTGACCGACAGCCGGTCGCCGCTCTCGGTGTCGTACCGGACTTCGGCGAGGATGCGTTGGATGATCCCGCCGCTGGCGTTGTCGACAACGCACATCGGCAGCAGTTCGACGTCCACGCCGGGCTCGTCGGCCGAGGCCGGGCAGACGCCGACCGTGCCCGTCACGGTGTACGGGGCGCCGTCGAGGCCGTAGTCCGTGTGCCCGGTGACCGCTCCGGTGATGGGGTCGCGCCGGAAGTCCCGCACGAACGGCACCGAGGAACCGTCCGGCCGGACGTCGCACAGGACCGTCAGGTCCTGGTCGGCGGCGTTCGAGGCGGCCCCGCCCGGGCAGATCCTCAGCTCGCCCTGCAGCGTGTACGTGGTGCCGGTGGCGGGGTCGACCAGGCGCACCGAGGACAGCGACCCGTCCGGGTTGTACTGGTACTCGACGAGGACCAGGCCGAGGACGTCGCCCGTGGCCGGGTCGACGTCGCACAGCAGCCCTGCCAGCTCGAACGCCCGGGAGTCGCCGCACGCCTGCGCCCCGGCCGGAGGCGCGCCCGCACTGTAGGCGCCGGTGGTGAGGTTGAGCCAGCCGTCCTGTGTGACGGTGCCCGCGCAGTCACGGGTGACGATGACCGCAATCGGCGTGCCATCCGCAAGGCACAGGCCGAGCGTCGCCGCCGGGGTCGTAGCTGCCTCGCACTCGGCCTGGGCGGCACAGACACCTGGGGTGCCGGTGACGACGTGCGGGGTGACGCCGTCCAGCTCGACGTCCTCGAAGCTGGCGGTGTCGCCGAGCCAGGAGTAACGGCGCAGGAACGGCCCGGTGTCGTCGCACAGGGTCAGGACTTCGGTCGTCTCGTTGGCGTACTCGCAGTCGACCGGGGCGACTGGCGTGTACGGCACCGACGGGTCGTCCTGGTAGGTGAGGACGAGCTCCGCGGTGCCGTCCGCGTGGACGCACCACAGTTCGCTGTAGGTGGCGTCGGGCTGGCCGTCGCCGTCGGTGTCGTCGCAGCGCTGGCGACAGACGGTGTCGACGCAGTCCGAAGAGGTGTCAGTCTCACAAACGCCGACGGTGCCGGTGACGACGTGCGGGGTCTGCCCGTCGAGGGCGACGTCCTCGTACGTTGCCGTCCCGTTGAGGAAGCTGTAGCGGCGCAGGAACGGGCCGGTGTCGTCGCATAGCGTCACCGTCTCCGACTCGGGGCACCCGTAGGTGCAGTCGACCGGCGCGGTCGGCACGTACGGCACCGACGGGTCGTCCTGGTAGGTGAGGACGAGCTCGGCGGAGCCGTCTTCGTGGATGCACCACAGCTCGCTGTACGTGGCGTCGGCCTGACCGTCGCCGTCGGTGTCGTCGCACCGCTGGCGGCACACGGTGTCGATGCACTCGCCGGCGCAGGGCACGGGCGAGACCGGCACGTAGGGCGTGGACGGGTCGCCCTGGTACGTCAGCAGCAGCTCGGCTGTGCCGTCGGCGCGGACGCACCACAGCTCGCTGTACTCGGTGTCGGCCTGGCCGTCGCCGTCGGTGTCGTCGCACAGGTCGCGCGGCACGATGTCGGCGCACCCGGACTCGCACGGCCCGGCATCGGCAGGCGGAGGCCCGGCGGTGAACGTGCCGGTGGCGGCGTCGATCCAGCCGACGACCTCAGGATCCGGCGCGGCCTCGCCGCACTCGACGCAGCCGGACCGGACGACGAGGAGGACCGTCGAGCCGTCCGCACGGCACAGCGCCGCCGAGGCGATTGACGGCGCGCAGCAGGTGGTGACCTCTACCGGGGTGCTGCCCCCTCCAGGGGCACAGGGGACCGGCTCAACGGGCATGGGTTACGCCTCCGGGTGTGCCTGGCGCTGGTGGAGGTCCCGCCCGCGCTTCGTGGAGAAGTCGCGCGGGCAGCCGCCGCACGCGAACCTGCCGTCGGAGTTGGGCCCTTCGTCCGGGCTTGCGTCGCTCCTGTCACTGTCGTTGGCGTCATCGTCGGCGGGCGCGTCCTCCAGCGGCGCGAAGTCCGGCGGCGGCAGCGGCACCGCATCCGGCCCGTACGCCGAGTCCGGGACAGGCGGCAGCGGCTCTCCGGGGATCCCCTCCCTCTCCGGGACCGCTGCCGCCTGCGGCTCATCAGGTGACACGTACGGCCGTCCGTCGACGACAGCGCCGATCAGCAGCTCCTCCGCGATGTCGGGGAAGAGGCGGGCCGGGACGGCGAACGTGTGCGGGCCGACGGTGCCGACCTTCGGGCGCTGCGCCACGGCCCAGCGGGCGAAGCCGACACGGCGGTCCCTGGTCGGCTGAATGTGGATGAGGTTCCTGCTGCTCACGGGCAAGTCACCACCGAGATGGCGCACACGACGCAGGTCGTGGCGACGACATAGGTCCGCTCGACCAGAACGCGCCGGTCGTTGTTGCGGATGTTGACGGACTGGCCGGGCTGGTCGGGCACGGTCACGGTCGGGCCCCGGCGGACAACGACCGGACCGGTGATGTACAGCCAGGCGGTGCCCGGGTCGGCCGGGATGTTGCCGGGGCCGGTGTTCATCGCCGAGTACCCGGCGCCGATGATCGTGCAGTTTCCGGCAAGGGTCCGCAGGGAGCCGCTGGCGGGGTCCTCGCGGACGAGGTTGCAGCAGCCCAGCAGGGCGGCCGCGCCGGCCGGGACGTGGAGGGTGCCGACGCCGCCGTACGACTCGGCGAGGCAGCCCTCAAGGGCGGCGACGCCCTGCGCGATGTTCACCGGACCCTCGGCCGGGGTGAGGTCGACGGCGCTCGTCGCGAGGTGCTGCGTCCAGAACCCGGCCTCTACGGCCTGCTGCTCGCCGAGCTCCAGCGACGCCTCGGCGTGGGCGCGGGCCTCGGCGTAGGTCCAGCCCATCGTGGAGCACTCCGACCCGGCGTACACCGTGATGGGCTCGGCGTGCTCCAGCTCGGGGCGGCAGAACGTCTTCTGTGCCGGGGCGCCCGGGGACTCGTCATCGTTGATGCACGGGTCTTGCCACACCTGGACGGGGCAGCAGCCCAGCGCGAGCCACTCGACACCCAGCAGCTCGTGGACGTCGTCGACGTCGCGGACGTCCGTGCACGTGTTGAGGATGCCGTGCGGGAGCGCGGTGCCGGGGATGGCCTCGACGTACCTTCGCAGACCTGCGGCCACTGCTCGCCTCCGTGTTCATAGGGGTGTGCCGGGCCCGCGCCTCGGACGGGCCCGGCACGACTGGGGCGGGCAGGGATCAGACTGCGGGGCAGGTCAGGAGCTGCTGGCCGCCGGTGGTGCCCGAGGGGCAGACCGGGACGGTGACGTACCGCGTGTCGACGGAGCGGTCGATGAGCGCGATGCACTCCTCCGCGAACAGCGCGGTGTAGTCGTTCGTGGAGAACTTCGTGCTGTCGTGGATGACGCCGAGGTTGACCTCTTCGCCGCGGCCCAGCTGGAGCTGGCCGGCCGGGTAGATCAGGAACGAGACCTCGTCCGGCCAGGCCGTGGCGGGGGTGGCGCCGCCGATGTCGGTCGGCACGGCCGGGGTCAGGTTGCGGGCCCACTGGATGCGGACGCCGAGCGGGCTGAACACGTCCTGCACGTCGGCGTTGGAGACCTCGTCGATGCTGACGCCGTTACGGCGGGCGATGTCGGCGAGGAACAGGTTCCGCGACCACCACGGGAAGACGACTTCCAGCGAGATCGAGTCACAGAAGCTGTGGCGCTCGATCATGTCGGCGGCCTGCAGCGCAACCGCGGCGAAGATCGCCGACACGGCGCCGAAGGTGGCGGGGATGGCGACCGGCGTGGCGAGGGCGATGGCCTGCGTCCACAGCTCGGAGCGGATGCGGATCTCGTGGGCCACCATCGTGTTGCGGAGGTACCAGGAGACCAGCTCGGGGAAGTGGCGCTGCGTCAGGATGCCCGCCTCGAGGCAGACACCGACCGCGTCACAGCGGACCTCGACCGGGTCCGGGCACGGCACCTTGAAGCAGGGCTTCGTGGCGCCGGAGATGTCGTCGGCCTCGGTGTGGACCCAGGTCAGCGCGCCGACGTCCAGCGACGGGGTCTTGTAGTAGCGCAGGCCACCGCGGGCAAGCTGCACCTCGGGCAGGTCCCACAGCATGTCCGGGCAGGACACGTCGGTGATCTCGTACAGCGTCTCGGACGGGGCGCACCAGCCGCCGGACGCGACAAGGTTGCTCTGCGGCAGGCGCCGCTGGTCGGCCGCGCGCATCGCAACCTCGGTGCCCTCCGGGGCCGACGAGGAGTCGGTGACGATCAGCTCCTGCGGGTACGGGTGCCGGTAGGAGATGACCTGCCCGACGCCGCCGCCCGCCGTCTTGAGGGCGTTCGCGCGGGAGATGATCCCGGCGGTGATCTGGCCGAACTCCAGAGCCGAGCCCGGGGTGTAGCCGGGGACGTCGACCGCCGCGGTGATGGACGTGGTCGGGGCCGGGGGCTCCGGCAGGACACGGGGCTGACGCTGCCGGACGTGCGACAGGTTCAGGGAGCGGCGCGCCATCGACGCGGTCTGCGCCTGCGGGACCGGCTCCGGCTCCACGGGCGCCGGAGGCTCCACAGCGGCGGCGGTGGCCGGCTCGACCACCGGCTCCGGCTCAACCTCGGTCTCCGCGCCGCCCTCGTCGCCGCGGACCTGCGCGGCCAGGGCCTCGATCTCCGCGGCGGCCTCTTCGGCGGCCGTGACCCGGGCGGCCTGCTCGGTGCGGATGGCTTCGACACCGGCCGCCAGCTCGCGCATGCGGACCAGGCCATCGGGGGTGACGTTGTCGGCGGCGGACAGCTGCGCGAAAGCGCCGCGGGCCCCATCGAGGGCCGCTGCCAGCGCATCGTCGTCGAGGGAAGTGATGTCCTCGGGAAGCTCGAACTCCGGCATGGGACGGATCTCCAGTGATCGATCACGATCCGTCCGGCCCATAACCAGCGACGCTGTCCGCCTAGCATAGCCAGACCGTCATGCGAACGATGCGGGAAGCCGAGCTAGGCCAGTGGCCCCGCGGGACTCACCCGGTCGGCCACTCAGTGTGCGCAGCTCGACACGGAGAGCGACTCTTTCTTTGGGCTCGCGGCTGTTGATGACCGCTCCTCTCTGCCAGTAGCGGCGGCTGCCGCCCGCTGCGGGCCCCTTCCTGGAGGTGACGTGTTGTCTCGAATAGCCATACCTCGGGCGTTTTGGGCGGGGGCCGTGAGCGTGGCCCTGGCGTCCAGTGCTCTGACAGGTGCCGCGTACGCCGATGGTGGCGAGGCTGCCGCCGTGAAGCCTGACGCTCAAGTCGGGCTCGCTGACCCGTGCTTCCTCTTCCCGTACTTCCCCGGTTACTGCCCCAGCCGCCCGGGCCATGGTCACCCGGGCCGCCCCGGCATTCCCGGACCTCCCGGCCCGCCCGGGCCTCCCGGCCCTGCTGGTCCTGCTGGCCCTGCTGGACCCGCCGGGCCGCAGGGACTTCCGGGCGAGACCGGCCAGCAGGGACCTGCCGGACCCGCCGGACCTGCCGGACCTGCCGGACCTGCCGGACCCCAGGGCCTGCCCGGTGTCGCCCCGGCTCACGGCCTGATGGACTTCCAGAGCGACGGTCAATTCATGCCGCCCGCCGATGTCACCACGGTCTTCGTGCAGGCATGGGGCGCCGGCGGGGGCGGTGGAGGAGGCGATTTCGCCCGCACCGGAGGCGGTGGCGGCGCCGGGGGCTTCGCCTGGTGCGTCCTCACCGTCCAGCCGGGCACACCGGTCGCGGTAGACGTCGGCACAGGAGGAGCGGGCGGGCCCGCAAGCGGCTTCCCCGGCACACCCAGCACGGTGGACAACGGTCTCAGCGAGGTCGTAACCGCCGGTGGCGGCGCGCTCGGGGGAATTACAGCCGGTGGCGCCGGCGGCACAGCCTCCTGCCCCGGCCAGGGCACGGTCCGCCAAGGCAACAACGGCGCAAACGGCACGCTGATTGGTCCGATCGGTGCGCCGGGTGGTCAGGGAGGCCGTCCTGCGGTGGACGGCATCATCCAGCCGGCGCCCCAGGGTGCGGGCATCGGCGGATCAGGTGGCGCACGCACCGCCGGCCCCATCACCACCGGCGAGAACGGCGGCCCCGGATACGTCGTCATCTGGTGGTAGCCCCGCGTGGCCCGGCGCACCATCCGGTGCGCCGGGCACGGGCGGGTCAGGTGCCTGCGGCCTCCGTGGCCTTCGTGTCGGCCGGTGTCTTGCCCTTCTCGCGGACCTCGCTGTCCGGGTACCGCTTGGAGACGGCCTCAGCCGTTGGCTTCGAGGCGGACGTGAAGACGACCTTGCCGTTCTGGGCGACGACCTCGAACTGCTGCTTCTTGGACTGGCACGAGCACGGCATCAGTGGGCTCCCTGGGGTGCGGTGGGCTCTGCGGGCTGGGGGGCGATGGAGGCGGCGAGCGCGGCGGCTTCGGCGCGGCGCTCCTCGTCGCGGCGCTGGATGGCAGCGGTCAGGGCGTCGAGTAGCTCGGGATCGGCGAGGAGGGCCGCCACGGTGGAGGCGTGATCCACAGGCGTTTCCACAGCGGGGGATACCGTGTCCGGACCGCGTCCGGACACTGCGTCCGGGTGTCCGGACACGGTGTCCTCGCTGGTCAGCAGCGCGGCAGCGGACGCGGCGAGGGCCAGGTTGGCGCGCTCAGCCACGGCGGTGGCGACGAGCGGGGACGAGTGTCCGGGCACCGGTACGGACAGCACGGCGCGGAGCTGCCAGCGCCCGGCCGCGCCCTTCGTCATGTGGTAGCTGGGCTGGCACGCGGAGAACACCTGCCGGTCCCACTCGGACAGCCACGGCGCGGCGGCACCGGAGAACCACATGCCGCGCTCGTTCATGCCGACGGTGACGATCCCGGCGACGGTGCGGGTGTCGTCGAACTGGCAGGCAGCGGACTCGCACTCGGCTCCGTCGCGGTGGTGGCCGACGTTCATCGTGAAGGCCCCGGCGCGGACCTGCTTGCCGTTGTCGAGCTTGAAGCGGGCCCGCAGGAAGTGCGACAGGTCGATGCGGCCCAGGGACTCGATGGTCAGGTTCCGGCCGGGGAACCCGGCGTGGGGTTCGCCGGCCTGCGCGACCCAGCCGTAGATCCGGCCGCCCGCGTAGTGGACGCCTCCGGAGCCCGGGGGCAGTTCCTCGGCGGTGGGCTCCCGGAACCAGGCGGCGGGCATGGGGTCCGTGTCGCGCATCGCCGTCCACGCCGACGCCTCCAGCTCCGTCAGGTCCTCGCCGGCGGACGCGGTGACGTGCTGGCCCTCGGGGATGGTGGAGGAACCCACGTACTGGCCGGGGGCGAGGCGGACGATGCGGCCTGCCTCAGCGGCGCGGACGAGGTGACCACGGGCGACGTCCATGCTCATGCCGAGGGCCTGGCAGACCTGGCGGGCGCCGACCGGCACCGGCGACGACCGTACGTACGTGACGACGCGCTGGTGCGGGTCCTGGTCGGCGGCGACGATGACCGGCGCGGCCGAGGCCTCCTGCTCCTCGGGCGGGTCGAGGACGATGCGGGCCCGGTCGTAGGCGGGCATGGAGACGAGGGTGGCGCCCCGGACGCGGGCCCGGGTGATGCGCAGCAGGAAGTCCCCGGACGACTCGGAGTGCACGACGACCCCGCCCTCCGGGTCGTCGGCGTCTCCGGCGGCCGCGGTCAGCATGTCTCCGAAGGCGAGGCGGGCCGCTGCGGCGGAGACCCGCCCGCCGGGGCCGGTGATGAGCTGCACGGCCCGGCCGGTACGGGCCAGCGAGGTTCCGGCCGCGGTCCAGTCGGCGACGGTGCGTGCCGACAGCATCCAGCCGCCGTCTTCGAGGCGGATGACCGACGCCGACGGCAGAGCCGCAGCGAAGATGATCATGCCGTCTTCGTCGGTGGTCAGCGTGCGGTCGACGAACTCCACGTCGACGTCGTCGAGGTCGACGGATACCCCGAGCGGGGCGCCCTGGTCGAGGAGCGTGCACGCGTCGGCCCCGGCCGGGCGGTCGGCGTAAAGAACGCCCGCCGCGGTGATGCGGTCGCCGTCGCGGCCCATCGTGTCGATGGCGCCGGCGAGCTCGGCGCCCTGGTGGCCCATCAGCATCTCGTCGGCGTACTGGAGCGGGAACGGGCCGCTCTCCCAGTACAAGGAGCCTGCGGCGAAGATCCGGCCGTCGCCGGTCTCCTGGTTCTCGAAGGCGATCGCGGTGTCGTCGGGGGTGGACCAGGAGCGGGCGGACGGTGCCGCCGCCGCGGTGGTCTCTTCCATGGGGGCCTCCTCCTCGTCGGGGCCGAGCGGGATGTCCGTGTGGTCACCGGAGAAGGCGACCCTGATGCGGTCGAAGGTGATCGAGCCGAGGCGTTCCACGAGCGCGGCCAGCAGCCCGAAGTCATCGCTGTACTGGGCGCACACGTGCGGCTGCCATGGGGAGTGCTGCACGGGGATCTCGGGGCCGCGTGCGTCGTCCAGGGCCACGCCTGCAGCCGCGCGGGCCTCGCCGAGCGTGGGGGCCCCGCTGGGGCGGTCGCGGTCATCGCCGACGGACCACACCCATGACGGTTCGTCGCTTCCGGCGTTCCAGTGGGCTGCGCCGAACGCGCGGGCGTGGACGGGCCCGCCGAGGTCGGCGGCGGCATACCGGACCTGTTCGGTCAGGTCGGTGCGGGACTCGTCGCTCCAGTCGGCGCCCTGGCCGAGGAAGTACAGCGTCAGGTGCAGTTCCTCGGCGGCCTCTCCGCCGTCGAGGGCCAGGCGCTGCGCGTCCTCTTCGGACGGGATGAGGGCGATCATCGCGCCGTTCAGGTGGGAGCCGTCAGCGGCGGCCTGCAGAGCGGGGCTGGGGGCGGTCGTCACGGGCGGCTCCTGCGATTCGAAGACGCGGGCCCGTGGGCTCGCTTGAGAATCAAATGCGGCACTTCGGATTTCCGGGTACAAAGCGAGGACGCAGCGGCAGTTCACGACCTCCGACGCAGGAGCCGTGGGGTCGTGCGGCGAGTCCATCTCGATCCCGGACACCGTGAACGTCTCGTCGACGAGGCGGATCTGTCCGTTGACGTCCTCGTGGGACTCACGGACCCGGCTGTCCCGGCGGGTGATCCACTGCTTCACGATGGGCCGGTCCGGGCCGGTGACCTCCCGCGCCGCCGCGAGGGTCGCCGTGTTCCAGGCGCGTCCGGCTTCGGTGCGGGCGATGCGCTCCTCGCGGGCGTCGCCGAGCTGGGCGCCCTCGCGGGCGAACGCGACCCGCAGCCGGGCCCGGAGCTGGTCGATGGTCTCCCCTGCCTCCACGCCTTCGGACAGCTCGCGGGTAGCGACGTCGGACAGCCGCTCCCCGACCGCGCGCAGCAGGTGCTCTGTGGTCTCCACGTACGCCCGGAACGGGCCGGGCAGGGTGTCGTCGTCGTACCGGCCCGGCAGGTCCTCCCACGTGTCGGGGAGTTCGGCATCCACGGACTCGGCGGCCTGGTGGGCGGCGTCCTCCGCGACGCCCAGGAGCCGGCGCACGATGCGCGGCATGCGGGAGGTGAACATGCGGCGAATCCGGGACACGGAGAACCTGGCGGCCACGATCTCGTCGGCGTCGGCCAGCTCGCGGGCGAACTCGGCGGCGACCTCGCCGAGGACCTCGGAGACCGTGCGGGCCACCTGCTCCTCGGCCGCGTCGAGAGCAGCGTCAAGGTCAGCCACGGCGCTGCACCTCCGGGCTCGGGCCGACGGCCTTGTCCGGCACGCCCGGCTCGCCCTCCAGCGTGTTCTCCCGGATGCGCCAGGCGTGCAGCTCCTCCCAGACCTCCCGGCCCGGGCAGCGGGAGCACCAGCCGTGCGCGCGGTGGGAGGCGCGGCTGTGCCCGGGTGGCGCCACGTGTGGTGTCTCGTCAGCCACGGGGCAGCTCCAGCCGTGGGTGGGGCAGGGCGTAGCACGCCGTGCAGTACGCCCAGCCCCCGGCGGGTCGCGATCCGTCCGGGACCACGACCGACACCGTGACGATGGTGAGGAAGTCCCCGCCGCATTCGGGGCACCGCTGGTTGATGTCCGCGACGGCGGTGGGCGCGTACGACGGCTGGTTCTCGCTAGGCGGCTCCGCCACGGCGGGGCACCTCCTGTTCGCTGGGGTCCTCGCAGATCTCGCACCACGACCAGGTGCCGACCGTCGACACCCCTTCGGCCGCGAGCAGCAGGAGTTGGCCGTCGAGGCGCGTCCACGCCTTGCAGCGGTAGCACCAGGCCGTGACGACGTTGCCGGGGACGACCGTGAGGAGCGGGGCGGGGGCGGGCATCATGCGGCCGCCAGGCACGAGGTGAGAACACCGGGGACCACGCCGTAGTCGTGCTCTACTCCGGCGGCGATCAGCTCGCGGGCGTAGTCGTCGAGGGACGCGGTCAGGCACTCGGGGTCGAGGCCGTACCGGCCGGCGATCTCGGGGACGCGGGTCCACGCCCCATCGAGGAGCCGCCACTTCTCCACGCCGTCGGCGTCGACCGGCAGGGCGGTGTGGAGGGCTGCGGCCTGAATCTCGCGCGCCTTGGACCTCTCCGAACGGGGACAGGCCGGGGTGCGCTTCAGCTTCTCCCCCGCTGCGGACAGCGCGGCCCAGATCAGGCCGTCCGCTGCGGCGTACAGGGCCGTGTGGTCGGGGCGTGCGGCGGAGGCGGGGAGGTCTTCGGCGGGCTGGTTCGGCATGGTGTCGGGCTCGCTGGTGGTCTCGTCGACCGGCAGCTCCGGGTCGACGGGCTGCTCCTCCTCGGCGGCCTGCTCTTCCTCGCGCTCGGCCTTCTCCTCGTCGGAGGGGGCGTCGGAGTCGTCGAAGCCGGTCTCTCGGCGCAGCGCCTCGTCGGAGATGACCCCCCGGTCGTAGACCTGCAGCGCGGTCTCGGACCGGTTGGCGCGCACGCGCAGGGGGCTGCTGTCGTACCAGACGAGCCACCGGTGCCAGTCGTCGACGCCTTCGGCTTCCAGCAGGGGGCGGAGCCACTGCTGTGTCAGGGCGTAGGACATGGTGGCGAGCTTCGGTTCGATGCCGAGCCGGATCGCTTCTTCCGTGAGGCTCCAGGCACTCCAGTGGTTGACGTCGCCGAGGCCCAACAGGATCTCGGCGGGGATCTCCAGGCCGATCGCGAACCTGCGCACGGCTTCCTCGCGGAGCTTCAGCGCGAGGTCGTCGAAGTCCGATTCGAACGTGAGCAGCTTGAAGTCGCTGATGGACTCGGCGGGGACCTCCAGCACGATCGGCACCGTGGCGGCCGCGCTCTCGGGCTCCTTGATGGCGGTCTCGGCGACTGTCATCAGGATCTCGATCAGGTCGTCCTCGGCGTCGCCCTGGGTGGGGGCCGTCGGGAAGCGGGTGCCTTTGGGGACGAGGAGGAGCCCGCGCCCGGTCAACCGGGACCGGGCGATGGCTTTCACGGCGGCGTTCAGCAGCTGGAGCTCTTCCAGCAGATCCAGCGAGGACCGCACCGGGGAGTCGGCTTCGATGGCCCGCTCCGGGTCGGACTCCCACACGCGGATCGCCAGCGGGGCATCCGAGTCGAGGCTCTCGGGGTCGCCTTCGGGGATGGCGACCTCTTCGCCGTCGATGTCGGCGATGAGCTTCCCGGACTGCTGGCGGACCTCACGCACCGACAGGACCCGCCAGTCGTGGCCGTCTTCGGGGCTGTCGGGGCTGAGGACGTCCCCGTTGGGGCGGACCACGATCCAGCCTTCGCCGGCCACCGTGAGGTGTCGTCCGAACTGGCCGAGCATCTTGGCCTGGCCGTCGGGCCCGCCGGCGATCTGGGTGACGATGTCGGTCGCGGCGTGCCCGTCGGGGGCGCGCTCAATGGTGCCGTCGTCGGCACGGCGGGCCGCGTACAGGAGGGCGCCGGACATGGCGCTTCCGATCCAGTTCGCGGCGAACCGGACCTCGGGCACGGCGTGGTACATCTGCCAGGCCCGGACCTGCCAGGACTGGTCCGGGGTGAAGTTCTTCCCTCGGATCTTGCGGGCGGTGTAGCGGGCGGCGGCCGCGGTCAGGGATGCGGTCACGGCGCCACCCGGCCCATCGTGTCGTCGACCCGGTTCATCAGCACCGCTGCGCCTGCGACGGCCAGCCACTCGATGCCGTGGACGAGGAGCGGCGCATCGTCGAACCGGCCCGTCGCGAGGAGGTAGGTGGCGAGGAGCGCGCCCGCGACCCACCAGCCGGTGCAGTACACGCAGGAGATCAGGGTGATGACGAACGTGCGGGGCTTGGAGTGGGGCCGGTCCAGATGCCAGGCGAACACCTTGTCGCGGGCCGGGTCGAGGATGGCGTCGTGGACGAGCAGCTGGGTGCCGCGGTAGCCCGCGAGCCCCAGCAGGGCGAGTTCAACGGGACCGATCAAGGTTCGCCCCTCTGGTGAAGATCCTCCGGATGTCGGCGGACATCATAGGGCGCGTCCCGATCCGGGCGTTGTGAACAGAATCCGCAGGTCAGGCCCACTATTTCCGATCACGACGGATTGAGGGCGCTACGGGGCGGGTTGTGTAGGCTGCTCGCTCCGGGGGCCGGCGGCATTGCTATGCCGGCGCGGGGGATGTGTGCACCCCGCAGCCGTCGGCCCTCCTCCCCCTCTACGCCGCAGGCCCCCACCGCTCGCACGGTGGGGGCCTGCGTCATGGCGGAGGGCTCGGTGCGGTGAGCCCGCTCACTCCACGACCAGCCTGCGGCCGCCCTCGAGTCGCCGCACCCTGGGACGGCCGGGCGGGTGACCGGGCCGAGCCGTCACGATCCGATCCTCCGCCCGTACGCGGACGCCGCCGCGCCGGGCTGCCTGCCGAACTGGGCCGGCTGGGGCGCGGTCGGCAGCGGGGCGTGGACGATGGCGCCCTTGTTGACCTCGGGGATCAGGCCGTACACCAGGACACAGGAGGCGTCGATGCGGCCGGGCGAGTCCGGGTCGGTTGGCTGCCAGGAACTCCACTCCCCCTCCAGGTCGACGAACGCGCCGCGTAGCCGGACCCTGTCTTCCACCATCTGCTGGGCGATCGGCTCGGCGCGGAGCAGCTTTCCCTGCTTGGCGTGCACGGGGTCGATTAGCGGCATCAGCTGCTTCTTCGGGATGCGGCCCTCGTTCTGCAGGGCCTCCCAGGCCGTGGCGATGGCGAGGGTGCACATGTCGCGGCCGAAGTTCCACTCGACGTAGATCACGGCGGCGTTCGTCTGGTGGGCGAGGAGGCAGGCACGGCGGGACCACTCGGCCGACGACATCGCGGCCGACACGTCGTGCGTGATCCACACACGGTTGTCCTCGCCGAGGAACCCGCCGATGACACCGGCGACGTCGCGGCCGCCGCCGGACGGGTCGATCGACACGGCGATCTTCTGCGGCTCCACCACGGTGATGCCGTCGCGGATCGCGCGCAGCAGGTCCCGGGAGACCAGGGCGCCCTCGGACGGCTGCGGGTCGCCCTGCGACAGGGCGTGCCAGTCACGGACGCTGGAACCGGCCTTGTCGGCCGCCCACCACGCCATCAGCCGCTTCCGGTCCCGGGTGGGGATCTTCGGGTGCGTCAGCGGGTCACCGTCACGCCGGCCGAGCGGATCCGGACCGAACTTGCTGGGGTTGGCGATGGCCGGGAGGTGGACGACCTTCCACTTGCCGCCGTCCTCAATGCGGCCGTCCTCCGCGAGCCGGCGCCCGGCGAAGTCATCAGGGTGCCATCGCGTCTGGATCGCGACCACAGCGTGGCGGTCGGGCTGGAGACGCTTCAGCGCAGCCGACGACCACCAGTCGTGGACGCGTTCGCGCATCTTCTTCGACTCGGCCTCGGCGCGGTCCTTGTGCGGGTCGTCGACGACTAGCAGGTTGACGTCGAAGCCGGTCAGCGAGCCGCCGAGCGGCACCGAGCGGACGCCACCGCCCTGGTTCGTGTCGTAGTCCTGCGCGGCCTCCGAGCCGGCCAGCAGCGACAGCCCGTACTCGCCGCCGTACTCGTTGATGTACTGCCGGATCGCCTTACCCCGGCGCAGCGCCAGGTCATCCGAGTACGAGGCGACGGCCACACGGTCCTCGCCGTGGAGCAGCAGCCACCAGAACGGGAACCACTCCGCCACAGTGGTCGACTTCCCGACCTGCGCCGGGGTGTAGATCAGCAGCCGGTCGTACTCGCCGCGCTCCAGCCCAACGAGCGCGTTGCTGATGACCTTCAGGTGCGGGCGCATCCGGTACCCGGCGTCGAGTCCCCGCGCGAGCGTCGCGGGGTCCTTCAGCAGGTCCTGGGCCGCGGCCGCCTTGGCAGCATGGAGCCGCTGGAACACCGCGCCGTCGTCGAGGTGGTCCAGCTCGCCGGATGCGTGCAGGGTGGTCACTCGTCACCGCTGCGCTCGTCCGGCGCGGGCTCGCCCTCCTCGCCGGCCTCGTCCTCGCCCGCCTCGGCGCCCTCGTCGTCGCCCTCGTCGTCCAGCGGGTACGTCTCCTCACCGTCGTCCTCGTCGTCGGTGCCGTCCATCGCGCGAGCGCGCCGGGCGACGGTCGCCGCCAGCTCGGCCAGGCGGACGCGCCGCTGCTCCGGGGGCATCGCCGCGAACTCCTGGACCTGGACGGCGAGCGGGTCGCCGCCGGGGCCGGTGACCGCGATCGTCTCGGTCGGGTCGCCGAACAGGTTCCGCCGCAGCCGCATGGTCGTCTCGACGAACTTGGTGAACTCGCCGATCGTCATGTTGGCGGCCTGCTGCTGCACATGGGGCAGGGCCTGGCCGACCATGCCCGTCATGATGCGGAGGATCTTCGCGTCGTCGCGGGCGGCCTTGCGGCGCTCTTCCTCGATCTCGGCGGTGTACTGGCGCTGCTGGTGGGCGTCCCAGGCGCTGGCCCTGTCCTGCCAGCGGTACTGCGCTGCCAGGGCTCGTACATGGCTGTACGAAAGTGCAAGGCCGTCTGACGCTTTTGCAAGGGTCCGTGTGAGGCCGAGGTCGCGGAAGGCGAGGAAGCGTTGGTGGCGCTTGGCGGACTCTCCGGGCTGTCGTTCCCAGGGGTCGATGGCGGGGTCGAGGGTGATGCGTTCGGTCATGGTGGTCACGGTCCTGACGTGCAGGTGCGCGGGTTCTGTGGGGGGTTGTCCCCACGCCTTCCTGTGCCGGGGTGGTGTTGGTCGTGTCCGGTTCCGGTGTGTGGGGAAGGCGTGGGGGCTGGGTCAGGCGTGGGCGGGCTCAGCTTGCTCGGCTCGCTCGGCTTCCTCTGCTGCTTGTGCGACTTCGCGACGGGCGATGTCGGTGAGGAGCGCGACCATGGTGGTGAAGTTGCGGACTTCCTTGCACCGGCCGTAGGCGTAGACCGCGGCGGCGAACTCTTCGAATTGGTCGACCGAGGCGACGCCGACCACGTCTGTGCCGGAGGCGATGGCGGTGATGGCGGTCTTGAAGTCCTCCATCTGGTGGGGCAGGAACATGAGGGTGCAGGAGCGCCAGTCGAATTCGCCGTGCGGGATGGCCAGCTTGGTGTCGTCGGGTTCGACGGTGGGGAGCTGGGACTCGTCGAGGCCGGTGGCGATCAGGTCGTCCACGTTGTCGATCATTGCGACGAGCGTTGCGAGGACGTCCTTATCGGGGTTGCCGTGCAGCTCGTTGTGCGCGATCTGCTTGGCGATGACCTCGGAGCGGCGCATGCGGCGGGCGTCGACGATGACGGGGATGCGGGGCAGGCCGGCGGCGCGTGCGGCGCGGGAGCGGTGGTGTCCGGAGATCACCTCGATCGGGCCGGTCAGTCCGGGCTGGTGGCAGTAGGGCAGGGATTCGAGGGCGCCGCGCTTGCGGATGTTGCCGGTGAGCCGCTCGAAGTGCCGGGGCTGCATGACCTGCGCGTTGATGTCCTGCTCTCGCAGCGTGGTGACGTCGACCCACTTGATGTAGAGGTCTTCGCCGATCTGCATGACGTCCTGCGGCGGGTTCTCCGTGCCCCATTCGAGGCGGCCGTCCGTGACGCGGCCCCCGGCCGGCTCCTCCTCGGAGGAGGCCGGGGCGTCGGCGGGCGCGTCCTGGTTCTCCGGCGCAGGGGTGTCGGCGGGCGCGTCCGGGTCCTGGGGGGTCTCGGGCGCCGGGGCCTGGTCCTCGGCGGCCGGGGTGGTCACTTCTTCGCCTTGCTGCGGCTTGCGCGCCATGACTTCTCCTTCTCCAGGAACTTCGTGAGGGTGGTGGGGATGCTGTCGTCGCCCCATCCGGCGCTGTACGACAGCTTGTAGCCGTCCGGGTGCTTGTCGCGGGCGTCGAGCGTCATCAGCCCGCGCAGGCCCTTCGCCTCGGGGTGGCGGGTGTACTCGACGGTGACCAGGCCGTGCGATGCGGCCAGCAGGATCTCCGAGGCGCCGGTGAACACGTGCCGGGCGGTGTCGCGGCGCAGCGCGAGCATCGTTGCCAGGCGGGTCAGCCGCAGCTCGTGGTGCGGGGCGCCGAACGCGAACCGCATCAGCAGGTGGTTCGTGTACTTCGTGGCCCCCGGGTACGGGCGGGTCATCGTCTCGGCGCCGTAGCCGAGGACGCCGGCCACGTAGCCGTCGACGATGACGAGCATGTTGTACGAGCCCGGGGCCGCCGCGAGGCGGTGCATCCACAGGTCGCGGTAGTAGTCGACCTCGGTGCCCTTTGCCGCGACGACCTCCAGGCGGGACCTGTCGGTGACCTGGTGGTCCGGGGGGATGATCGGTAGGGAGGTAGGGCCGGTCGACCGGGCCTGCCCCAAGGCGATCTTGGGGCCTCCGGTGAGCTTGAAAATCTCCTCGGGCCGGTTGCTGATGACGTAGGCGCGGGCGACGTCGCCCAGCGGGTGCGCGAACACCGGGGTGGGGTGGGCGGCGATGCCGCTGCGTTCCTCCTGGAGGAACATCAGCAGGGCGGCTTTGCCCTCCATGTGGTCGGCGAGCCGCTTCATGTCGACCTCGGGGTCGAAGATCGAATAGGGCGGCTCGGACCATTCGACGCGGCCGCCGGTGTCAAAGAACTTCTCGAAGCCCGCCCGGTACGTCGGGGGCGCCGCGATGATGATCGACCCGGGGTCGTCTTCCACCTCGGCGATGTGGTCCCACATGCACTTCGGCGTGAACTTCACGCCCTTGAGGCGTTCGGCGAGCGACGACAGCGAATCGATCAGCCGCTTCTTGTGGTCGGCCTCGCGCTCGACGAGGTCGGTGACGAGGTTCAGCCAGTAATCGGCCTCGCCCTTGGCCTGCATGCGCGCCAGCCAGTGGACGTACAGGAGGTGGGCGGCCTGCTCGACGATCGGCGCGTCGGGGATCTCGACGGGCTCGCCGTCCAAGGTCATGCCGAGGTCGGCCAGGTCGCCGCCTGACACGCAGGTGCCGACGATGCCGGTGTAGAGAGTGACGTCGCTGGTCTCCATGCACGACGGCGGGATGCCCGCGTTCGCGGCGACGAGGGCGGCGGCGAACGAGCCCACCCCCACCTCGACGTAGCGGCGGTACTTGTCGCGGGGGAGCTTGTTGAAGACCTGCCGGTAGAAGGCACGGTCTGGGGCTGAGGAGTTACCGGCGAAGAGCACGCCGGGCTGGGCAAAGCCTGCGGGCATGGGGGTCCCCAGGGGGAGTCAGCGGTCGCTCGGCCCACAACCAGCAGCGTTCGGGGGGACAGGGTAGCCGCTGGGCCGATCAACGAAGCCGGCCCCGCTCGGTGTGACCGAGCGGGGCCGGGTGCGGACCGCGGAGGAGGACTCGAACCTCCAGCCTCCGGCTACGAGAACCGGTGCTCGATCCAATCGAGCTGCCCGCGGAGGGTGCGCGGTGGAATGCTAGCACTTCGCCGGTTTCGTCCCCTGGGCCGTGCCGATGGCCGGGGAGCGGGCGCGCCCCGGCCATCGGCTGGTGGTGATCGGTCGTCAGAACAGCGTCGGCTCGTCCGGCGCGTCGTCCTTCGCCGGCGGGGCCGTCTTGCGCCGCTTCGGGGCCGTGCCGTCGGGGTCGGGGAGTTCGGGGACGTCCCATCCGAACCGCTGCCCGAACCACTCGGCCGCCCACTGCCTGTGGCAGGCCTCGCCCCCGTTGACGTCCTCGAAGCACATCAGGACGCCGGGGGTGTCGGGGTGGCCGTCGGCGACCTCGCGGAGGGCGATCAGGATGTCGTCCTCGAAGGCCCGGAGCCGTTCGCGGTAGACGCGGCGCTCGATCGGCACGTTGTCGATGTTCTTGTACGGGGGCCGAAACAGCTCGTGGGGGGCGAGGACGCTGATGCTGATGTACGGGTAGCGGACGAACCTGGGCTTGCCCACGGTGATCCCGAGCGGCAGGTAACCCGCCTCCTGGCGCCAGTTCTGGTACCGGCTCGTTGCGAGCTGGAGCGGCTGGGGGACGTCGATCCGTTCGGTCGGGGCCTCGGGGGTGTCCATGTCGATCACGGCTGGTTCTCCTTGGGTGGTGGTGGGTTCGGGTGGGCCCCCCGGGGGCCGCGGCTGTCGGGCCGGGCCCCCGGGGGGAGTCTGTGGGGTCATGCGGCCGGGGCCTCGGCTTCGGCGTCGGGGGCCTCGGCTTCGGCGTCGGGGGCGACGCGGAGGGCGCTGGCCTGCACCGAGGCCATCGCGGCGGCCTGGCGGATGTTGTTGGACGCCTTGGCGGCCACGGTCTTGAGGTGGTCGATGCGCATCCGATTGCCGGGGATCCCGCCGTGCGCCCCGGCGAGGAGGAGCGCCAGCTCGGCCGGGTCCATCGCGGCGATCTCGGTGAGGATCTCGCCGGCGTCGGACAGCTTGTGGATCTTCTTGACGAGCTTCTGGCGGTCGGTGGCGATGCGCTCGCGCTCGTCGACCGGGAGGTCGAGGTGGGCGAACATGCCCTCTTGGCTGCCGCTGTCGCCGGTCTCGTGGACCTCTTCGGCGAGGACGAACATGCTGCCCTGGGTGGCCTGCCGCTGCTCTTCGTTCCTGCACATCTGGCAGAACGCCTCGGCGTCCCGGATGGTGGTGAAGAGGCCGCGGGCCCAGCGGGCGAGGAACGCGTTCTGGTTGTCGCCGGACAGCTGGGAGACGTACCAGGCGAGGCCGACCGGGATGTGGTTCTTGAGCAGCGCCTCTTGCATGGCCGGGGTGAGCTTGAGGAGGGACAGGCGCAGATCCACATGATTCCAGGACTTGCCGACCCGCCTGGCGACCTCTTCGGGGGTGTAGCCGTGTTCGGCGATCAGCTCCTGGAAGGCCTGCGCTTCTTCGAGGGGGGTCATGTCGGCGCGGCCGACGTTCTCGGCGACCTGGCGGGCGAACGTCTCGCCACGGTCGGTGAGGTCGCGGAGGACCATGGCGTGCATCTCGGTGAGGCCGGCCATCTGGGCGGCCCGCCACCTGCGCTCGCCCATGACGATGCTGTACCGGCCCTGGCCCTCGTGGCGGACGGTGATCGCCTGGAGCTGGCCGAGCTCCTTCATGGAGTCGCAGAGTTCCTGCAGCTTCTCGGGGTCGAAGTTCTTGCGGGGCTGGCCCGGGTCGGGGGTGATGCGGTCGATGGGGATGGTGCGCTGGCTCACCCGCCCGCCGACGGGCGCCGTCTCGGCCGGGGCCGGGGCCGTCGCTTCGGGCTTCTTCGCCGGGGCCGCCTTCTTCGCGGGCGCCGCCTTCTTGGCCGGGGCGTCGGCCTTCTTGGCGGGCGCCTTCTTCGCCGGCGCCGCCTTCTTGGGCGCCGGGGCCTTCTTCGCGGTCTTCGGGGCCTTGGGGGCGGGCGCCTTCTTCGCGGTCTCGGTGGCCTCGGCAGTGGCGGTGGCGGTGGTGGCGGTCATGGGCTTGCCTCCCGGTTTGTGGTGGTTGGTTGAGCTACCTTCATCCTTGTCCAAACCCACTTGGATACCCTCGGGATCCAAGTGGGATTGGTCAAGGAATCGTCAAGGAAACCGCAGGTCAGAGGCCCTGCGGGGCCGGAAGCTGCAACCGGCGGTGCCGGACGGCGTCCGCGGTCCGGCCCATGTCGGCGGCCAACTCCTCGTCGGACTTGCCCCAGTGGTCGAGCAGCCACCGGTCCTCGCCCGGCGTCCAGCGGAACCCCCGGCCCGTGGCGAGGTGCCGCCGGGCCCAGGCGAGTCCATCGGTCGCGGGCTGCCGGGCGGCCCGCAGGTCGGGCAGGCACTGCGTCAGCACGTGCTCCACGCCCCGCGCCTGGGCCACGAACCATGACCACTGCGTGCCGCCCTGCCAAGGCCGCTCCGGCGAGATCACCGCGCCGCACTCCCAGACCGACAGCAGCCACCGGCAGAGCGCTTCACCGTCGGCCCCGGCGTCCTGGCTGATCCTGATCTTGTAGCGGTCGCCTTGCATCTGGATGGCCGCGCCGCCGTCGATGAGACCCGCGGTGTAGGCGATGGACCGGGTGGGCGGGAGTGCGAAGTGTGCGTACATCAGCTCCCCTTCGGGCTGTGGTGGTTGGTTGATCTGCATTCATCGTTCCGCCGACCCTCCCGGCCAACCTCCCCAGCCAAGGGGATTTGGGCAAGGGATCGTCAAGGAGCCCGCAGGTCAGGCGAGGAACAGTGCGCCCTGTGTCGGCTCGGCGGCCGGTGCGGGCCGGGTCTGGTCGCGGTGGGCGAGGTGGTCGGCCACGCTCCACCCGGTCCACTCCCACTCGGGGAGCAGGGTGCGCCGTCCGGCGCCCACATACTGACGGAACGTCGTGACCCCGGCGGCGACGGCCGCGGCGCGGATCGGGGAGCTGTCGGGCCGCAGGCGGTCGGGGCGGACGCGGTGGACCGTGCCGTCCAGGTGCAGCCACACCTCGCAGGCCGTGGCGTCGAGGGCGGTCAGCATCGCCAGCTGGTGGATGTCGCCCCATCCGGCGTGGAGTCCACCCGGGCTGACCCAGACCCACGTGCCCGGGGCGACGTCGCCGGGTCCGGCCGGTGTGTGCGCGTAGGGCGGGCACTGCTGGCGGCGCCGGCGGGGCTTGTCCGGGTAGAAGTGCGACGGCGGGTAGTGCGGGGCGCGGCCCCGGGCGGCGTCGGCGGCCCGGGCGGCGACGCCTTCGGCGGGGGTGTGGCAGCGGGGGCCGGGGTGCCAGTGCCGGGGGCCGCGTCGTTCCCACCAGGTGCGGGTGCCGCAGGTGCACGTGCCGGGTGTCAGGTGCTCGGCTGCGGTCTCGCATGGCCAGGGGGTGCCGCACTGGCGGCACTGCCACTCGGGCTCGGTGACGTGGGGCAGGTGGGCGTCGGGCATGCGGATCGGGCGGGGCTGCCAGGGCTCGGCCATCATCGGGCTCCTCTCGCGTGGTGGTGTGGTGGACTGGGGCGGGGGCCGGGGAGCGCTGCCTGCTCCCCGGCCCTCGCGGTCCCGCTACTGGATGACCTGGGCGCCGCGTTCGAGCAGAGCGAGGGCGTCGCCGAGGTTGCTCGCGCCGCACACGAACCCGCCGGGCAGGTCGAGCGCGCCGTGCTCGGCGGGGACGATGGCGGTGCGTCGGCCCGCTTCCCGCGCGGCGCGGACGGCGGCGGGCACGTCGCCGCTGGGCCGGACCGTGCCGTCGAGGCCGAGTTCGCCGACGATGGCCACGTACTCCAGCGCTGCCGCCGGGACGTAGCCGGCCGCGGCGAGCGCCGCGCAGGCGACGGCCAGGTCACCGGCCGCGTTCTGTCCTGCCCAGCCCGTACGGACCGTCAGGGCGCCGACCGGCCACTGGATTCCGGAGTTCGCGATGGCCGCCCTGATCCGGTCGCGGGTCTCGCGCGCTGGTGCCCCTGCTGCGTCGGCGATGACGAGCTCGGCCGGGCCGGGCTCGAAGGTGCCGTGCACCTCGTGCAGGGTGCCGCCGACGAGCGTCGCGGCGCGGGCCTCGCCTGCCTGCGTTCCGGCCTCCACCGTCCCGGCGGGGCCGAGGCAGTCGGTGTTGCTGTCGTCGGTGAGCCCGTAGTCGGCGAGGCCGGACCGCTGGCCGAGTTCGGCGAGGAGGGTGGTGACGGCCTCGCGGGCGGTGGCGGCCCACACGGTTTCGATGGCGCCGAGCGCGTCGGCCGCGTCGACCCCCAGCTCTTCCAGGATGCGGGTCCGCTTGTCCGGGTCGGTGGGGGCGGGGGCGATGTCCCACAGGGTGTAGCCGGTCCCCCGGTTCACTCCGGCGATGATGTACTCGCGGCGCTCCCGGGCGTCCGGGGTGCCGGGGAGTTCGAGGTCGTACACATCGTCGTAGGCGTCGGGGTTCGTCCACCCGGCGTCCTCGAGCGCCGTCTCGTGGGCGCCCAGTTCGAGGATGTCCCGCATGACGTCGGCGATGTCCTCGGCGATGGCGTCGGGGAGTCCGGCGCCCGCGCTGGCCGGCGCGTACCAGAGGGCGGAGCGGTCGGCGTCTCGGATGGTGCGCAGCTCGCCGTCGGTGGTGTCGACGCTGATGGTGGTGGCCGCCGGGAAGTGGGGGCGGATGAGGGTGGCGGCGAAGGCTGCGGCGGCGGCCACGGCCGCGCGGCGTCCGTTCTTGGCGTCGGCGTAGGCGTCGTTGAAGGCGTCGGCTGCGGTCGTGCGGGCGGGGGTCGTGGCGGTGTCGGTCATCGTGGGCCTCTCCTTGCTGGGTGGGGGGCCCGCCCCGGGCGGGGCGGGCCCGTTGGGGGGCGGGTTAGATCAGGCCGCCGGTGCGGTCGAGGAAGCGGCGGGCCGCCTCCCGCTCGTTGCGGGCGATGTCGTTGCTGATGGCGGAGGTGGAGGTGGACTCGCCGTACTCCAGCAGCCGCTTGGTCAACATCTGGCGGATCTTGGTGACGGCCTCGGTCACGTCCTCGCCCTTGTCGAGGCGGTCGATCAGGTTCCGCCAGTTCGCCGCGTCGGCCTGCTTCTCGATGACGCCTTCGAGGAGGTAGGAGTCGATGGGCTTGCCGGCGGTCAGCGCCTTGGCCAGCCGGGTGCGGGCGGCCTCTTCGGCGTCGATGGCGTTCTCGGCGAAGATGCGGAGGCCGTGGGCGAGCTGCTCGGGGGTGAGGGTGGTGGCCATGGTGCTGTCTCCCTTGGAGGTGGTGGTTTGTGGTGTTGTGTTCTACATTCATCATTCTCCAAACCCACTTGGATACCCTCGTTATCCATGTGAATTTGGTCAAGGAATCGTCAAGGTGGCCGGGTTGACCTGGGCGTTCCCATCGGGCCGGTGACGAGCCGTCAGGAGGCAGGGAGGGCCTGGGAAAGGTCCCGGCCCCTCGCGCGGCGGTCAGTCGCCGGCGGCCGCGGTGCGGTGCTGGGCGATGCGGGCGGCCACGGCCGCGACGACGGCCCGGGTGTCGGCGCGCAGGTCGGTGTCGCGCGAGCGGTAGATCTCTTCGTGCTCGCCGCTGTAGCCGCCGTCGGGGTAGAAGCAGGCCAGCCAGCCGTGGTGGTCGCCGACCGGGTACGCGACTTCGTTCTCGCGCGGGCCGCCCTCGGCGCCGTTGATCCAGATCGCTGCGTCTCCTCCGAGGTCCATGGCGAGCCATCCCCCGCTGCTGTCGCCGTCGCCCCGCGCGGCGAAGCCGGCGATCCGCAGCTCCCGGTACAGGTAGCTCGCGGCCGTCCCGGGGCGGTGGTCGCCGTACCGGGCCATGTCGGTGGCGAGCAGCAGCTGCTTCACGTCGTCGGTGAGGGCCGTGTCGGTGAGGTCGATGAACGCGCCGCCGTTGAGGCTGTGGTCCCACTCGGCTCCGGCGTACGAGGCGGGGTCGTCGAGCCACATCGGCGCGCCCTCGGAGGTCAGTGCGCTGAGGTCCGGCACGTTCCACGCCCAGGTGCCGGTCCCGCTGGGGAAGCGGTCGTGGGGGACCGTCACGGAGAAGACGGCCCGGCCGTCGGGGTCGTCGAGGACTGCGGCGATCTCGCGGACCATGGCGTCGACGGCGGCCGGGCTGAACCGCATCGTCCAGTCGTCGAGCTCTCCGGTGATCTCAAGGCCGCTGCCGTCGGCGCGGCGGAGGCGGACCCGCATCCACTTGTCGTCCTCGTACACGGTGTTGAAGCCGGCCACGAGGATTCCGGCGGCCTGGGTGAGGGCGGGCATGCCGATGAGGCGCATAGCTGTCTCCTTCGGGAGGGAGGGGGAGGTGGGTGCCGGGGGCGGGCGGTCGCCCGCCCCCGGCGGTGGGGGGTCAGGCGGCGGTGCCGAACCGGTCCTGCGGGGCGTGGCGGTCGATGTCTTCGCCGGTGATGCACTCGACGAGGGCGCAGAGGATGACCTCGGCGGCGGGCGGGGTGACGGCGTTGCCGTACTGGCGGACGCGGTCCCGCTTGGAGCCGAGGACCACGTAGTCGTCGGCGAAGGCCATGGCCCTGCCGATCTCGTGGGGCTGGAGCATCCGGAACAGGACGTCGTCGACCTTGACGGGGCCGGAGACCAGCGCGTACCGGTCGCGGGTGGTCAGGGCGCCGACGGGCTCACCAACGGGGCGGGCCTGGCCGTTGCCGTAGTACGGGACGAGGAGGTGCTGCCAGGTCAGGAGCGACTGGGGGCTCGTCGTGGTCATCGTGCGGAGCGGCTCGTCGACTGTCGTGCAGTGCTCGCCGCCCGCGCCCTTGCTGCCGTTGTTCCGCATGACCATGGCGGGCGTGATGAGGCCGTGGTGGTTGCCGGATGCGGTGACGGTGCACAGGGGGTCGGCGACCGATCGGGCGGTGCTGGCGCCGCCCCGGATCTCGGCCACGAAGGGCAGCCAGGCAAGCCCGGCTTCGGCCCGCGCGGTCTGGGTGCCCATGGGCAGGTACGCGCTCTTGCCGATCTTTCCGTCGCGGCCGTCGCACGGGACGATCAGGGGCGGTACGGCGAGGGCGTCGTTCTCGCGGGTCGTGCGGGTCGGCATCGGCCCGGCCAGGCTGGAAGCGTCGTCCCGCCAGGTGCCGCCGGTGGGCACGACCATCGGCTGAGCGAACTTCTCCAAGCCCGCTTCGATGCGGCGGATCGTCTTCTCCGCGAGCGGGGTGTCACGGTCGCCGATGCGGGTCCCGGCGATGCTCCAGTCGATGGCGACGGCCGCGGGAAGCGTCTCGGGCTCCACGATCTGGTTGCGGCATTTCACCTGCGGGCACCGGTACACGTACTGGGAGCCGTACCGGCCCATGTCGGCGCCGTCCTTCTTGAAGACCTGCACCGCGGACACCCAGGCGTCGCAGCCGGTGCAGTACGCCTTGGGGCGGAGCCACTTGTTCCAGTCGGGGGTGCGGCCGAGGCTCTTGTGCCAGTACGCCACGTACAGGCGGTCTCGGGACTGCGGGGCGCGGTGGACGCTGCGCGGGTCGGCGTGCATCGAGTTCAGGGCGATGACCCGCACGTGATAGCCGAGCTTCTTGATCTCGCCGATCCAGCGGTCCCACTCGTCCCACGCCCGGACGTCGACCACGTTCTCGACGCACCCAGCCTTGACCAGCCCACCGCGCTCCTGGACCCCTCGCAGGTAGAGCGGGATTTCCTCCATGAGAGCGCGCGACTCGGACTCTTCCCGGGTGACGTCGCTGTCCCTCTCTTCGTCGGCCGTCTGGAACTTCTGGGCCTCCATCTCGGCGTACAGGTCGAGGAGATCGCCCTGCAGTGCCTTCGCGAAGTTCCGCGCCTTCCCCTGGGCGATGCTCCACTTGGTGCACTCCGGGCTGCCCCAGTGGAGGTCTGTGACCGGCCAGGCCCACACGGGGGCCTTGCGGATGTCGCCCATGTAGTGGGCCACGCCGGGGAAGTTCCGCTGGTGGGACTCGATCGCCCGCTTCCAGTGGTTCGCCGCCCGGGTCACCTTGAGGCCGGGCACCTTCTCGGCGGCCTGGCTGGAGCCGCCTGCGCCGCAGAACCAGTCCTGTACTGAAAGGAATTCGCCGTCGTGTCGGTAGGCCACTGTTCTGCTCCTTGCTTGCGGTTGAGGGAGGGGAGGTCAGGCGCAGGGCTGGGCGGATTCGGTCCAGCGCAGGTAGCGGCCGGTCGCCGCGAAGTGGGCGCGGCTGGCCTCGGAGTCGAGGTCGTAGTCGCCGAGGGCGCCCTGACTCGGGTCGCACCCGCAGTCGCACGGCTTCTTGGCCGGCTGGGTGTCGCGGGTCAGGTCGCAGTTCCCGCACTGCGTCTCGTGCCAGTCCTGGTCGAAGCCGCAGGCGCACCACCAGCCGGCGAAGGACCAGGCCCAGGACCCGCCGCCGATGTCGTAGAGGCCACGGCTGTCCGGCTGGACGATGTCGGTGACCGCCTCGGGGCCCTCGTCGAAGTACCTCCAGCTGACGATCAGGACGACCGCCCGCGGCTGGCCCTCGCTGTCGGTGCCGCCGTCGATGACGTGCACGGTGTCGTAGGCGTCGCGGCCGAGCTGGGCGGCCACCTCCTGCGTGCGGGCGGCGAGCTGGCGGACGGCGTCCAGCGCGAAGTGCGGGTGGAGGAAGCCGTTCCACCGGTGCGCGGGGTCGACCTGGGCCTCGAAGGGGCCAAGCAGGTCGTCGATGCCGACTCGGGTGGCGATGCGGCCGGTGCGGGTCATGCGCGGTGCCTTTCTGCTGGTGCGGTTGAGGGGGTGCGGGGCGGGCCGGGAGCCCGCCCCGCGCGGGTCGTAGTGGGTACCCACTACGCGGCGAACAGGTCCAGCTGCCGGGGCTGGGCCTGGTGCCATCCGTGGTGGTGGAGCGGGCTGTCGGGGCCGGTGGCCAGGACGCAGAGCACGGTGCGCATGTGAGTGCCGGAGGACTCGAACGCCCTGTCGGGCAGCTTGATCAGTTCGCCGTCGGCTTCTTTGACCAGCTCGCGGAACCGCTCGGTGGGGCGGTCGCTGTTGTACGTGACGTACTCGGGGAGTACGGAGACGAGGAGGGCGTCCGGGCCCATGAAGCCGATGGCGTGGTTGAGGTGGTCGAGGGCCTTGCCGAACGGGGGGTTCATCAGGACCCGGCGGAACCCGGTCTCGTAGTCGAGCGGGTCGATGGTGAGGAAGTCCCGGTGCAGGACCTGGCGGGCGGCGCCCTGTTCGCGCAGGAGATGGGCGCGGCGCTCATCGATCTCGACGCAGTCGACGATGGCGCCTCGTCCGGCGGCCGGTCCGGCGACCGCCCCGGCCCCGGCGGAGGGTTCGAGGACGGTCATGCCGGTGCGGATGCTCGCGATCTCCAGCATCTGGTCGACGACGGCCGGCGGGGTGGGGTACCACCCCTGGTCGAAGCGCGAGGGGAACTCGCCGATCATGAGGGCCTGCCGCACGAAGTCCTCGATGGGGAACGGGAAGACGTGGGCGCGGACCTTCTTGCGGCCGTCCCATTTCCCGCCGAAAGCCTTCAGGATGTGATTCAGGCGCTTGTAGGTGAGGTCGTCGAGGGTGAACGGGATCCGCACCCTGTCGCCCGTGATTTCGGTCCGGCGGTCGGTGAGGACGGCGAGGACGTCGCTGGGGATCTGCATCGGAGGCTCCTTCGTGGTCGAGGGGTGGGGCGCACCGCACTTGCCGTGGTGCGCCCCGGGGCGGGTGGGGTCAGGCGATCCGGGTGTAGGTGCGGCGCCAGGCCCGGAGGCGGTCGGAGTGGAGGGCGGGCCGCTCCCAGCGGAGGGCGATGACGTTGGGGTCGAACTGGCTGACCTGGTCGTAGGCGACCTGGAGGACGGTCGTGATCTCGTCTCGCAGCTCGCTGCCGGGGATCTCGCGTTCCTGGTCGTCGGTGGTGCCGTCGGCCCGCACGATGCGGGTGGCCGCGCGGTAGCGGGCGGTCTCGTCGATGAGGAGCCGGCGGACGGTGTCCGCGATCTGGTCGTAGAACTGGTCGAGGGTGACGGGGCGGGCGATGGTGGCTCGCATGCGGACTCCTTTGTGCTCTTGGGGTTTGGGTGGTTTGTGGTGCTACTTCATTCATTCCGCCGGTCGTCGTGGGTACCCACTACGCAGCCGGTGGTTACCCGGTTGTCACAGTTGGGACGGTTTCGCCGGGCTGCTGGGCGGCGGCCTCGGCCCGCTTCTGGGCCATCTCTTCGGCGCCGATGCGGCCGGTGACGCCGTCGTACGGGAGGCGGGCGTCCCAGGAGTACTGCCGCGTGGCCTGGGTGATGATCTTCCGCGGGTCGGGGCCGCCGGGCACGGTCAGGGTCTTGGTGTTGACCCGCAGGACCTCGTACCAGCGGCCGCCCACGCGGACGAAGTCGCCCTTCGTGAAGTCGCCCTTGCCCCAGACCTTGAAGCCCTCTTCCACGGCCTGGTCGACGATGGCCTGCCAGTACGCGATCTGTTCGGTGTACTCCGCGTGCCGCCGCTCCAGCTCCTCGATGTAGGAGGGGGCGGCGTTGACCTCGCGGGCCCGCTGCTGCTCGCGCTCGTTGCCCCGGACGTCGGCCTGCAGCTTCTCGATGCGGCGCAGGGTGCGGGCCGGGTTGGTGCGGTGCTGCTCGTAGTGGGCGGAGGCGTCCGCGCGGCCCTGGAGGTAATCGGCCTTCTTCTGGCCGTCGATGGAGCGGCGGGCGAGGGTGTCCATGCGGGCGAGGTCCCGGCGGTGCCGCCCCTCGGAGTGGTGGCCGACCTTGATGGGTTCACCCTGGAGGACCTGGCCGAGTCGCCTCCCGGCCGCCCAGTCGGCTTCGGACTGGGAGGCGGCCCGGCCGGCTCGCTCGCCGAACGAGAGCGCCCGGTCGACGGCCCGCTCGTTCCGCTCCTCTTCGGCCTCGGCGAAGCTGCGGGCCTGGGTCTCGTCGATCTCGACGGTGACGGTGTGCCCGGCCGCCTTGAGGGCGTCGCGGGCCGAGTCGATCCGCCACGTCTGGGCGCGCTTGTCGCGGGAGTGCGGGAGGTAGATCTGCCCGAGCGTCCGCGAGTACCGGAAGCCGTACGGGCTCATCAGCTGATAGACGCCGTCGCCCTTGCTGGACCCGTCGACGAGCGTGCCTTCGGCGCGGGTGTGGTTGATCGTGATGTCGGCCATGGGTGGGTGCCTTCCTGGTGGGGTGAGGTGGGGTCTGGGGGCTACCGGGCGTCTTCGATGTGGTCTTCGGGGATACGGAGGAACCGGGCCAGGTCGCCGCGGGTCATGGCGCGGTCCGACACGTACAGGGAGTCGTCGGACAGGCCGGTGATCTCGAAGCCGTCGTCGAAGAGGTCGACGGCGGCGGTCTCGCAGGTGATGGCGGCCCGCATGGCGGTGGCCAGTACTGCCTCGCCGCTGAGCGGCGGGGGCTCGGGCAGCTTGCCCGCCATGTCCGCGTGGACCAGGTCGTCGACCCGCTTTGCGAGGGCCTGCTGCCGGGGGGTCATGTCGAGGTGGTCGAAGAAGGTGGCGACGCGCAGGGCGCGCAGCAGCTCCTCCAGCTCGTCGGCGGTGAAGTGGTGGGCGATGGGTCCGGGCTTGCGGGCCATGGGTGTCCCTTCGGGGGTGGAGGAGGGGCGGCGGGGCCGGGTGGCCCCGCTGGCGGGGGGTCAGGTGGTGGGGGTAGCCGCGTGGCGGGCGTCGAAGGCGGCCAGGTATTCGTCCATCTCGGCCTTGCCCGCGACCTGCAGTGCGGCGAGGTTCGCCGGGGTCGGGTTCGCGCGGTAGGCGGCCTCTGCGGCCTGGCGGGCGGTGGTGGCGGGGGTCTGGGTGCGGGTCATGGCGCGCTCTCTTCCTTCGTCGTGGGTTGAGGGGGGAGGCCGGCGGGCCCGGGTGGGCCCGCCGGGGTGGGTCAGAGGACCCGGGTTGCGGCCATGGCCGCCTCGACGATTCCGATCGTCTGGGCCGGGGTGGCCGTGATGCCGACGAATTCGACGCCGCCCCATCCGTCCCGGTGGGTGACCGTCGCCGGGCCGCTGCCGGTGGGGAGCTGGACCGTCCAGGTGTAGGAGCCGTGCCGGACTTCGGTGACCGGGCCGAGGTTGGTGACCCTCCAGCTGGTGGCGCGGGCGGCCTCGGCGAACACCGCGTCGGTGGTGGCGGTGGTGATGGTGGCCGTCATGGCGGGCTCCCTGGGGGTTGGTGGTTTGTGGTGTGTTGTTCTACTTTCATCCTTCCTGACCCACCGTTAGCCAACCTCGTTTGGCTAAAGAGTTTCCGGGAATTTCAGGCCGCTGACCTGGGGCGATGCCCCACGCGGCTGCCTTGCGTGGGGCGTTCGCTCAGCTCGCTGCGGGCTGCGCGTACTTCTGGGTCGCGGCGAGGAAGTCGCGGATGCCCTCCTGGACCATGAGGCCGTCCGCGACGCCCACCAGGTTGCCGGCGGGCCCGGGGGTGCCGTCCACGAGCCGGTCGGTCAGCGCCGACCGCACCTCGGCCAGCGTCTCGAAGAGATCCACGTTCGCGGCCGCGGCGAGGAGCCTGCGCCACGGCAGGGCGTTGGCGGTGACGCGCATCAGGCGCGTGATCTCGTCGGCGCCGATGACGCGGTCTTCGCTCATCAGGACCGAGGCGATCCGGGCCCGCTCGAACTGCTCGGCCCGCAGCGCCCGGTGGGCGAGGTCGAGGAGGCCGCGCTTGCGGGGGTCGGTCTCGACGTCCGGCGCGGGCGCCTCGTCCACGAAGGCCTGCCCGCTCGGGTTGATCACGAGCGGCTGGCCCTGCGCCAGCGAGTACGAGAAGTCTCGCGTGGTCCAGCCGTGGTTCTCCAGGGCCCACATGGTCTGGACCCAGACCTCGTTGGTGCCGTCGGGGTTGAGGACGCGCAGGTTCTTGCGGGGGCCGAACTCGCGGACGGTGACGCCGCCAGCGGCGATGAGGCGGAGCGCTTCGAGCTGGAGGGTGTTCGGGCGGATCACGTCGGTTCTCCTTGGATCGGGTTCTGCTGGGGTGGGAGGGCCGCCCGCCCGGTGCGGGCGGCCCGGGGTGGTCAGGCGGTGGCGGGGGCGCCGGCCTCGATGTCCATGCCGTCGGTCACGTTGATGAAGCGGCGGAGGCCCATGTCCTCGTGGTGGCGGGCCGCGTTGGTGACCTGGCCGGTGCTCATCGAGAACCCGTAGTGGAGCAGGGCCTCCAGCGCCTCGGCCCGCTGCCTGTCCAGGCCGTCACGGACGCCGTGCCGCTCGATGCGCACCATCAGCTCCCGCCACGGCTTGGCCTGGCCGTCGGCGGCCAGTACGGCGTCCATGAGGCCGTCGACCGGGGAGCCGGGGATCGTGAGTGCGTCGGTCAGGGCCTTGCGGGCGGACTCGGCCTTGGCGAAGGCGCCGTTGGCGCGGGCGGTGAGCTTGGTGAGGGCGGTGGTGGCGTCCATGGCGGGCTCCCTGGGGGTTGGTGGTTTGTGGTGGGTTGTTCTACTTTCATCCTTCCTGACCCACCGTTAGCCAACCTTGTTTGGGTAAAAGATTTCGGGGAATTTCCCGCCTCTGACCTGCGGCGATTCCCCCCGGGGGTCACGTCCGCTGGCCGGGCTCGTGGGTACCCACTACGATCGGGGCGTGGACAGCACACCCCAACTCCCCGAGCCGTTCCGCGCGCTGGCCGACCTGGCGGCCGGGCCGGTCACCATCGACCACGCCAAGGCCCTGACGGACGCCCTCCTGGCGATCCCCGACCTGCAGCGCTGGCTCCGCGCCCAGCGGCAGCAGACGGTGCGGTCCCTCCTGGACGAGGGCCGCACCCGCGACGAGATCGCCCCCCACCTCCAGGTCACCCCGCAGCGGGTCGCCGACATCGCGGCCGGCCACCGAAGCACGTCGGCGCCGCGCCAGAACTGACGGCCTCACGGGCGGACGCCCCACCCGGTCCGGGTGGGGCGCCGTCGTCTCCTGGGTGACTAACACCCACATACCCCGTTGCGGGACGGGACCTGGAAACACCCCATACAGGTCCGGGAGAGCACCGCCGCCGCCTCCTTCCGGTTCTCCTCCCGACCACGTTCGGCCTTCGCCTTCTCCGTCCGGGCGTAGTCCTCACCGGCCTGGGCCATGTACCGGTCGATCTCCCTCTGCTCGGTCGTCCACCGGTCCAGACTCTCCTCCCGTCGTTGGGCCGGAGTGAGGGTCGCCAACCTCGCCTCCTCGACCCGGAGGCGGGCCTGCTCCTCCACCAGGGAGTCGAAGAACTCCGGGGACATGGTCGGGGGACGGTGGGTGAGGTCGAGGTCGAGGATTTCCGAGGAGATGTAACGGTCCATGACGTCCTCCGTGGTGGTGGTTGGTGGTGGAGTGTCGCTCCTCATTCATGCCTGACCCACCTCTGACCAACCTCGTTTGGGTAAAGAGTTTTGGGGCCCTGACCTGCACGGACACCGTCCGGACACGGCCCCCGCCGGACGTCCGGACAGTGTCCGGACACGAGGAGGGCCCGCCTCGGCGGGTGCCGGGCGGGCCCTTCGGCCTGCTGGTCAGGCGGTGGCGTCCACCAGCTGCTGGCGGAGGTCGTCGACGTCGGCGTATTCGATCTCGGTCGACACCGACGAGTGCTTGCCCTCTTCGTCGTCCCATGCCTGGTCGTAGACCGGCTGGTCGGTGCGGAGGAGCAGGTCGCCGTCGTCGGGGGTGACGACGAGCCTCCCGGTGCGGGAGGTGCCCGCCCACGCCTGCCAGGCGTTGTGTCCGGTGACCTGGTCGAGAGCCGCCAGGATGAGGGGGGCGTGGTCGGCGGGGACGCGCAGGGCGTGGGCGTCGACGCGGCGCGCGGCGAACCCCTCGGTGGGCCCGTGGGCGGTCAGGTAGAAGGACTCTCGCCGGACCTCGGTGCGGTACGGGCCCATGGCGGGCGTGGGTTCCTGGATCGCTCCCATCGGCGGGGCTCCTTTTGCTCGGGCTGGCGTGGCCAGGCTAGTGGTGGTGGGTGACAGCGGTCGGGACTCCGCCGAACAGGCCGAGCTGTTCGGGGCCCAGGATGATGTGCTCGGCGGGGGTGCGGTCCTCGGCGATCGGGCTGCGCCAGTCGTCGAACGTGAGCGGGGGCGGCGGGGGCGGGGGGTTCTCGGCGTCGGCGCGCAGCTCGTCGACGAGCTCGGCGGGGATGCGGTGCTCGGCGATCTGCTCGGCGGTGGGCACCCACCCGGCCGGGCGTCGGGCGGTCGGGTTGCGGATGCCCTCGGCCTGCACCCACACCGCGCGCAGCCGGTCCTCGCGCGCTTCAGCGGCCTGGCGCAGCTCGAAGGCCGCGCGCCAGATGTCGTGAGCGGCGCGCCGCAGGGCGTCGTCCTTCCTGGCTTCGTGCGCCCGGCGGGCGGCCTCTTCGCCGCCGAGGAGCGGGCGCAGCGGTTCGGCCTCCGCCTTCTCGTCCTTCTCGGCCGGGGTGGGCTTGTGCCGGGCCCAGACGAGCAGTGCCCGCCGGCCGTCGGCGGTGGCTTCCACGCGGCGCCGTCCGTTGACGTCGGGGGCGCTCGAGGACAGGAGGCCTGCGGTGACGAGCGGGGGGAGGAGGTGAGCGGCGATGCGGTAGCCGTCGCGGCCGGGGATGGGCACGTGGCGGACGGTGCCGTCGGGGTCGATGCGGACCTGGCCGGCCCACGCCCAGGCGGCGAGGGCTGCCTGGCGCCGGGACCAGCCGAGCCCTTCGGCCTGGCGCTGCTGACGGTAGCGCTCACGCCAGTCGTCGGCGGGCTCGGCGGCCGTCGGGGCGACGTCCTCGGTGGGCTCGGGCTCGGGCGCGGGCTCCGGGGTGGGCTCGGGCGCGGGCTCCGGGGTGGGCTCGGGCGCGGGCTCCGGGGTGGGCTCGGTGGGGGCCGGGGGCGGGGTCTGGCGGGCGCGGTCGCACGGGCCGTTGGTGATGATGACCATGGGGCGCCCGCTGGTGCTGTAGGTGACCGAGACGCGGAAGGCCCACCCGGCCTCGGCGGCCAGGCGCTCGATCTCGTCCGCGTGCTGGGCGGCGACCTCGTCGCCGTGGCGGGAGAGGAGGAGGACGGTGGTCGCGTTGCGCTCGCCGTTCCGGTACTCGCCGACCACCTTGAAGTCGCGGCCGGTGCCCTGGGCGAGGCCGAGGCCGCGGAGGACGCGGGCGATGGCTACGGAGGGGGTGCGGGCAGGAGGGAGGGCCATCGTGCGTCCTTTCAGGGGGTTTGGTACTACTTCCTTCATTCCGAGGTGAGCCCTAGTCCAACCTCGTTTGGCTAAGAAAGGCCGGGGGATTTCCAGCCGTTGAGCAGACCGGTCACCCCCCGGCGCGGCGGGGTGAGGTCAGGCGAACCGGGCGGCCGGGCGGGTCAGGCCCGTGACGAACGCTCCGGTGACCTCGCGGAGGTGGTTGCGGGCGCGGACCATCCGGGCCTCTTTCGGGTCGTCGCCGGCGGCCGCGGTCATGCCGCAGGTGCAGTAGGTCAGGCCGCGGTCCGGGTGAGGGGTTCGCGGCCGGTGGTGGTAGGCGAGCAGGCCGAGGCGGGCCGCGAGGGTGAGGCGGACCCGGCCGCCGGGGGCGTCGGTGACCATGCCGAGCTTGTGGAGGGTGAGGCCGGTGACGGCCTCGATGCCGTCCTCGCCGATGATGACGACTCGCCTGCTGCGGGGGCTCTCCCAGCGGGACCGGGAGTGGGCGTCGATGGTCTCCAGGTCGTGGCGGACGGTGCCGCCTCGGAGGACCGAGGTCAGCAGCTCGGTCGGGGTGAGGCGGATCGAGCGCTCCACGGTGTCGACCTGGCCGTCACCGGGGCCGAACTGGAGGCGGGTCCAGGAGATGAGGGCGCCGCCGTCGCGCCGGGCTTCGATGTGGAGGCCGCGGCGGTGGCTGCGGGCGAGCAGGGTCAGTGCGTGCGCCTCGCTGGCGGTTCCGGTGGTGGTGCCGCCCGCGTGGGTGATCGTCTCGTGGAACATCGGGTCCTCCTCGTTGGTCTGGTGGCTGGTCAGGCGGTGGGCTGGAAGCGGTCGGTGGCGACGTCTTCGGTGAGCCGGTCGAACTTGCGGTGGAGGGCGAGGAGCGCGGTGGCGACGAAGCGGACGCTGCTGTCGGTGTCGCTGTCGAACGCGTCGTGCAGGACGGTCGCGATGCGCGCCCGGAGGTCCTGGTCCTGCCAGCGGTGGGCGGGGCGGGCGGGGTTGAGGTCGGGCAGCTCGGGCACGCGGCCGGTGATCGTGGCGGTGATGTACTCCAGCGCCGTGGCGGAGATGTCGTCGCTGTCCTCGGCGATCTCTCCGGCCTCGTGCAGGGCGGCCGCCGCGGCGTCGGGCATGTCGGTGGCGGGCGGTGCCGCCTCGAGGACCGTCGCCGCGGTGTCGAGGAGCGCGGCGATCTCGCGGGGCTCGGGGCGGCTGGTGCGGAGGGCGTTGTGGGCGAGGAGGACGTGGGCGAAGGCGCGGGCGAGGCGGGCGGCTCGCTGCTGGGGGGTGTAGGTGCTGGTCATGTCCGGTCCTTCCGTGGGGCGGTAGGGCCGGGCGGTCGCCCGGCCCCGAGGGGTCAGGCGACCGCGGCGATGCGGACCGCGATCGCGTGATAGCAGGCGTACGGGCGGGTCTTGAGGCCGGCCGGGCAGTTGCACTGGCCGGTGGCCGCCGTGCGGTAGGTCTTGGAGCCGTCGGAGGAGACGACTTCGAAGACCCGCTTGGCGCGGAGGGGGAGGACGCCGCCCTGCTCCAGCAGCTCGACGGCCTTGGCGACCAGGTGCGGCTTGTAGGGGGCGACGACCTCGGAGCGGCTGGCCTTGCGGATGCGGGTGCGGCATTTCGGGCCGTACCCGTCGGGGCTCGGGCAGCGGAGGAGGCGGTTGCACCGGCGGCACCGGGTGGTCTCGGTGGTGGTGTTCTGGGTGCCGTCCATGGCTGCCGCCCTTCGCTGACCTGGTGTTTTGTGGTTTGGTGTGACACCTCATTCATTGACCAAATGCCGTTGGATACCCTCGTTAGCCAAAGGGATTTGGTCAAATGATCGTCAAGCGGGGGCGGGCGGGAAGAGGCCGGACAGCAGGACGCCCCGCCTGCGGCAAGTGCAGGCGGGGCGTCGTCTTGGGGGACGTCAGTCCGCGGGGCGCTGGGCGAAGACGCAGATCCCGCTACCCGTCGGGCGGGTGACGGTCCATCCGGCCATCGTGAGCTTGTCCGCGAGGATAGCCAGCGACGGGCCGTGCCAGCCGTGATCGGCGGACACGGCGCGCCCTGCCTCGATCCAGTAGGCGGCGACCCGGCCGAGGCCGCGGGGTTCGATCAGGTAGCCGTGCAGCTCGGGGTCGGCCTGGTGAGGTTCCGTCACCTCGGTGTCGTCGGCCACGACCGCCGGGCGCAGGGGGCGCAGGGCCTCGCGGGCGGCGTCGATGTCCGGGTGTGCGGCGTGCCGGGGGGCGACGCCCTCGGCGGTCGCCGGCCGCCCGGGGACGACGGCTTCGACGACGGGGCGGGCCTTGATCTGCCGGAGGTCGGGGGCGTGGATGTCGCGCTCCACGGTGACGACGTCCCAGGTGGCGTCTCCGAGGGGCAGGGCCACCTTCCACGGCGAGCGGTAGGTCTTGGTGCGGTCGGCGTCGGTGACGCCGTGGACTTCGGCCCACCAGTCGCACTGGCCGGTCTCTCGGGCCCCGGTGACGCCGGTGTCGTTCACGGTGAGGCGGGCGCCGAAGGCGTGGAGGACGTCGCCCTTGAGGACGTCGGTCCGGGGGATGGAGAGGGTGAGGCGTTCGGTGCCGCTCTTGGCGATGACCTCGGCGTACAGGGGGTCGGCCTGCTCCAGGTACCGCAGGGCCTCGGTCAGCTCGCGCAGCGCCTCGGCCCATACCGGGTCGTTCGGGTCAGGGCTGGTGCGGACGCGGACGGCGGACAGGGTGGCGACCCGGCGGGCCTCGGGGATGCGGGAGGTGTCGACGCGCTGCACCGTGGCCGGGTCGACCATGCCGCCGCCGTCGACGATGACCGCGGTCGGCTGTCCCTTCGCCCGGTACATGCCCTTCACGGTGCGGGCGGCGCCGTCGGGGCAGATGACGCGGTCACCGGCGGCGAACTCGGGGGCGGTGGCGGCCAGGAGCGGGCCGGACAGCTTGCACCGGCGCGGTGCGACGTCCGCCCGGTACTCGGCCGCTGCCTTCTCGGCCTCGGCGAGCGTGGCGTACGTGCCGATCAGGCTGGACTTGAGCGGGCACTTGCAGTTGATGTGGACCGTGGCGAGGGGGCCGGTGTTCCGGAAGGCGCGGACGGCGACCCGGATGACGTCGCCGGCGGCCGGGGCTTCGTCGGCCTCGGCGGGCTCGTCGGCCGCCGCGGGCTCCTCGACCAGGTCGGTGATGCCGGGGTGGACGGGGTAGCCGAGTTCGCGGGCGATCTTGGCGGCCCGGGCCGCGGCCTCCGCGTACTTGCCGTCCCGGTAGTCGCCGACGGGAGTGGTGAGGGCGTGGAACTCGCCGTGCTCCTCCGTGATCGAGTGCGGCCAGGCCTCCACGAGGAAGCCGACCACCTGCTCCTCTTCGACGACCAGCACGTCACCGTCGTTGATGTCCTCCCGGCACTGGGTGGCGTCGTAGGCCGTCGCGGAGTCCCAGAAGCGGTGGATGCCGCTGGCGCGCTCGGCGTCGACCTGCTCGAAGAGGTCGGCGAGGCCGGCGGCCGCTGCGGTCTGGGGGGTGCTGTTGGGGTCGATCACGGTAACTCCCTTTTTGTGGTGAAGTGTTACACATTCATCATTCTCCAAACCACCTTGGATACCCTCGTTACGCAAATGAATTTGGGGAAATTTCGACCGCCTCACCTGCATAAACAGCCGCGCCGCCTTCCTGTCCAAGTCGGCTTGTGCAACCATTTCGGTATGAGCGACGAGTACAGGCCCAGCGAAGAACTCCTGGCAGACGTCCGCGCCTGGGAGGAGTCGGTCAGGGAGGAAAGGCGGCTGCGTCAGGCCATGCGCAAACGCATCGCCGACGAGCTCAAGGCGACGGGCGTCACCAACAGGACCATCGCCCAGCACCTGCCGATGACCGAGGAGAACGTCCGCCTCATCGCCCGCGAGTACGACGTCCCCCACCTCCGCACGCCCAAGGACCCGGAGACGGCCAGCGGCTGACGACACCCCAGGCAGCAGGAAGGCCCGCGCACCCCAGGTGCGCGGGCCTTCGTCGTGCGCGGGTCAGAACCGGATCAGGCACGCCACGACGAGCACGACCGCCAGGACCACGGCGGCGATGCGCTGCTCGCGCGGGAGGTCGAGGAGGCTCATCCGCTGCGGGGCGATGACGTGCTCGCCGTCCGGGATGTGGCCGCCGTGGAACAGGTCGCGGTGGCTGCTGCGGTGCTGGTTCAGCTCGTGGCGGCTGTGGGCCGCCGGGGACGTCGTGCGGCACTGGTCGCACCGGTAGCGGTACATGGCGGTCCTCCTCGTCCTCGTCTGTCCTACTTATGGTGGCGGATCCGCCAGGCATTCGGACCCCGTTCGGGGTCAGGAACGATGCTGAAATCCTGTTCGGACCGCTCCCCGCTCCGCTCTCCGCCCCGCTCCCCGCGACCGGAGAGCGGCGGAGAGTTTGCAGGTCGGCGCCGGTCTCCGCCGCGCGGAGACCGCGAGGGGGCCTCTTCTGGGCCTCCCTCGGGGGAGGGGAGTGGAGGGAGGTCTTTCCGGTGTACTCCCTGCCTCCCCGCAACCCCCCTCGCGCGGAACTTCCTGGAGGGGTTGAAGCCGGCCGCGATGAGGTGCTTACGGAGCTGCTCGTCGGTGGCTTTCTGCAGCCCGGGGAAGCGGGCCCGCATGGCCGGTCGGAGGTCCTGCAGATGCACCCCGTTCTCGGTCCCGATCTCGGCCCGGATCAGGGCCGTCAGCAGGTCCTCTTCCGGGGTCTCGGCGGAGGCCTCTTCCTCCTCCCCGTCGACGTCGTCGGCGGGGGTCTCCTCGTCGGCCTCTTCGGGGTCCGGCCGCTCCGCCTTCCCCTTCCCCTTGCCCTTGCCCTTGCCCTTGCCGCGCTGGCGGCCGCGTTCGGCTTCGGCGGCGGCCCACCGGTCGGCGAGTGCCGCGCCGAGGATCCAGGCCACGGCGAGGCCGAGCAGGGCGCGGAGCGGCCACAGGGCGACCGCGCGCCACAGGCAGTAGCCGACGACGACCGCTCCCCCGAGCCGGTAGACGAGTGAGCCGCCGCTCTTGCCGCGCGTGCCGGTGAGCCAGCCGACGACCAGCTGCAGCAGAACGCCGCTCCCGTTGGGGAAGCGGCGCAGGAGGGCGGCGAGGCCGCGGCCCGCCGCACGGGCGGGACGGCGGCTGACGTCTATGCCGAGCTGAGCCATCTCGCCGGCGGCGCCGCGCGGGTCAAGGTAGGGACGGAGGTCGGGCATGGTGAACGCCCGCCCGGGCGCGGCCTCCTCCCCCGCGTCGTCGACCAGGTCGTGCTCCTGGTCCTCGACGTCGACCAGCTGCTCCCCCGGAGGCTCGTCGCCGCCGGGGTCGGGCACGGCGTGGAGGGCGCTCATGCCGCGCTCTGGGCGATGTCGTGGATGCGGTCGGCGAGGATGCCCCACGCTCCCCCGGCCCCGGCCGCGACGTACCAGAACGCGATGCCCATGATGCTGATGCCGCGCAGCGTCAGCTTCTTCCACAGGATGATGATGACCATGGTGAGGGCGAGGGCGGGCATCGTCAGGCCGGGCATGATGCCCTGCGTCAGGCCGATGCCGTCGCCGACGAGGTCGGAGACGAACGAGAACGGCGGCCCGGCTGCCTTGAAGGCGCTGCCCGCCACCATGCTCAGGACGAGGCACGCGCCCCACGGGAGCGGCTTGAGCCGGCCGCCGGGCTGGGTGCCGAGGAGCAGCAGCGCGGACAGGGCGAGGGCGACGCCGACGGTGCCGAGCGATCCGAGGAAGCTGTTCACGGGCTTGTTCCGTTCCGGGAGGGGCGGTCAGGTGGGGTCGCCGTAGAGCAGGACGCCGACGACGAGGGATGCGGCGGGCACGCGCAGGAGGAGGGCGAGGCCGGGCCACCAGCCGCGGGTGCGCCAGTCCACCCAGGCGATCCCAGCGGCGACGGCGTACCAGAACAGGCAGTTCGGGTCGGCCCATGAGCTGCTGGTGGCGACCAGGTACGCGGTCTCTGCGGTGAAGAACTGAGGCAGACCGAAGGCGAAGCCCAGCGCGAGCGCGCCGCCGTTGTAGATGGCCCACCGGTGGTGTCCGGACATCGTCCGGACCGACATGAGCAGCGACTTGCGGCGCTTCGGGACGCCGGGGGCGGCGAACGGCGGGCGGCGCTGCGGACGTGCCCGCCGCGGCTCCTCCTCGTCCTCGTCGTCGTCCTCGTCGTCGCCCTCCTCCGCCGTCTTCGTCTTCTTGACGGTCCGGGTCTTCGGGCGGCGGGCGGTCCGCTTCGGCTCGTCCTCGCCGTCCTCTTCCTCTTCCTCCTCGTCCTCGGTGTCCGTGTCCGTGTCCGGACGCCGTGTCCGTGGGCGCCGGACAGGCCGCCTGCGCTTCGGCTCCTCCCCCGGCTCCTCCTCTTCGGGCTCGCCGTCCGGGTCTTCCTCATCGCCGTCCGTCGTCGGCTTGGTCTTGCCGAGGATCCAGAGCGGCGGCGGGTGCGGCCACCGGCGGGGCTGCGGCGTGCGCTCCTCGGTCTCCTCCTCCGCGTCGCCGGTCGGCGTGTAGCCGACGCCGAAGTGACGGAGGATCATGCCGATGCGCCGCTCGTCGGCGCCGGGCTCGGTGGTGGTCATCGGGTCACGTCCGTTCGCGGCGGGAGCTTGCGCAGGGCAAGCTCGGTGAGGTGGCGTCGGCTGCTGCGGCCGTGGGGGCGGCCGAGGCGCCGCATGACGTCGCAGGCGCGGTCGGCGGACACGATGCGGACGCCCCGGAACGACAGCTGCTTGTCGGCGACCCGGGCGCCCTGGACGACGACCAGGGGCACCACGGGGACGCCGAGGGCGCGGGCGACGGCGGCGGCCTCGTGGGCGAGGGCGTCGAGCCGGCCGGTGACGATCCGGCCGCCGTGCATCAGGTGCTCACCGGAGACGTAGACCGGGAACCGGGCGTCCCAGCGCTTCGTGTCCGGCAGGATCACCGTGCCCGTGGGGCTGATGGCGAGGTGGTCGACGTTGGCGCGGCCGGTCGGCAGCGCCCGGTCGTGGAGGACCGTCCAGCCGTGGATGCGCAGCCGGTTGATCTGGCGGGCGGTGCGCCGCTCCCCTTCGGCGCCCGCGTCGTAGCGGCGGGCCAGGTGCTCGGCGCGGGTGCTGATGCCGAGGAGCGTGGCGAGCCGTACGGCCGGGGTGCGGAGCTGGCGGGCGCGGGCGGCGGCCGACGCCCCCGCACCACCGCGGTGCTGGAGGCGCCGGTACGCCCACACGGCCAGGCCGGCGAGGACGAGGAGCGTGACGAGGCTCATCAGGCGCGCCGCCTGTTCTTCTGCGGGTTCTCCTGGCGGTGCCGGGTCCGGATCACGGTTCCGGCGAGCTTGCTGTCGTCGCGGTCAGGGTGGGCGGCCCGCACGCGCTCGATCAGGTCCTCGTCGCTGATGTCCTTGTCCTTGGCGAGTTCGGACCGGATGGTGGCCGCGATGGACCCGCCGACCGGCGCGACGGGCGGCACCGGCGTGGGCGGCTCCTCGGCCGTGTCCGGCGCGGTGTCCTCGTCGTGTCCGGACACTGTCCGTGCAGGCTCCGGCGCCGTGGGCGCGGGCTGTCCGGACGGGTCCGGGTCCGGGCGTCCGGACGTGTCCGCGACGTGTCCGGGCACCTCGACGGCCGGGAGCGGCTGCGCGGGCACGCTGAGGATCTCGGCGGCCGTCGACGCCTGCGGCCCGTATACCGCCTCCGCGTATCGCCGGTGCTTGTCGAGGCGGCGGAGCTGTCCTGCCACGGCGAACGTCGCGGCGATCTTCTCCCGCTGGCGGCTCATCCAGAACCGCGTACCTTCGCTGAGCGGCACCGCGTACGTGCGCAGGACCATCCACCACAGGCCCTTCGACAGCAGCGGCACCGCGGCCGCCACGCCACCGGCCGCCCATTGCTCCATGACGCCGCCGAACGCGACGATCGAGCCCATCGAGATGCCCAGCGCCACCCAGCCGACGTTGCGGACCACGCGGGCCCGCTTCGTGTCCCACCGCTCAACGTGCTCCATGCCGATGCTGGCGAGCCAGGCCAGGTCAAAGACCAATGCCACGGTGTAGGCCACGGCGCTGTGCACGACCCGGTGCAGGAGGCCACCGACGGCGGCCGTGGTGCCCGCGATGGCCAGCACCGTCACGCCGACCGCGACCCCGGTCACGCCGCGCACGATGATGTCGTCCCAGTCGCGCGGCGGCACCGGCTCCCAGGTGTCGTACGGCACCTGGCGGGTCTCGGGCACGCCGTTGATCACCGTCGTTTCCTCGCGGTGCCGCGTGACGGGGCGGTACTTCACTCCAGGAATGCGCGGCTGCTGCGGGTCGGGGGTCTCGGTCACGGGTCTCGCCTCTCAACTCGGCGGGGAACGTCACAGGGGCCGGGCCCGCAGGGAAGTCGGGCCCGGCCCAGCGGGACGGGGATTGGTCAGCCTCGGCGGCGGCCTCGTCGGCGGCCGGTCCGCTCGTCTTCGCGTTCGCGGTCTTCCCATGCCTGGCCCTCGCGGGCCGCCTTGGTCGCGCCACCGTTGCGGTGGAACCAACTCCGCTTCTTCGATGCGGGGTCCGGCTCGCCTCGCAGGCTCCAGGTCACGACCGGCCACCTCCCGCCAGGGCGACGGCCACGGCCTCGTTCACGTCGGGACGGCCCTTCGCGCGGGCAATGCCCTCGTCGTACTCGGTGCGGCGGGATGCGCGTTCGGCCGGCGTGCCGTAGTCGGCACGGGCCTGGCGGTGCAGCTCGGCGACCCGCTCCTCGGCGGTCGGCCGGGCCATCACGCCGCCACCTTCGTCTCGGGCGAACGGCGCGGGCCGGGGATCCGGTGCCTGGGGATCGCTGGCGCGTTGTCGTCCCACTCGCCGACGACGAACGGCAGTTCACCGGCCCCGCACTGGGGGCCAGGGAAGGTCAGATCAGTAAGGTGCACTGTGTCAGCTCCTGTGTCAGCAGGTGTCTGGCTGGCCCCGGTCGGTGTGTGAGAGCCCGACCGGGGCCGACTTGTACGCACGAGACCGCTGGGAGGTGGCCCCGTAGTACCAACCCTAGGGATTGTCCATACAAGAGGCAAGCCCTAGGGTTGGTGTTGCTCGGCCACGCTCTCGTGTCGAGAAGGGAGAGCGGACGTTGGCGAGCGAGCCTGAGGAGGTGAGAAGGCTGCGGGAAGCCATCGAGGCGTTCGCTGCCATGGAGGACGACGCCGAGTGCACAGCCGCCGTGTCCCAGGCCCTTCGGGACTGGCCGGACCTTCATGCGCGACTGCGGGAGCTACGTCAGGCCCGAGTGAACGCCCTTCGGCAGGACGAGAAGAAGACGTGGCCAGAGATCGCCGCCATCATCGGCGGGGTCACCCCGGAGCGCGCCCAGCAGATCAGCAAGGGGCTGAGCGGGGCCCAGCGAAAGAAGAACCAGCGGGCCACAGACGAGCGCCCCGAATGAGGGCGGCCGGGCGGCAGTGGCCTTTGCCGCCCGGCCCCGGGGTTGCCCTCAACCGTGGCGGGATCGTACAGGATTGCGGCTTTCGGGACGTTTGCGCTGGTCCGAACGGGGTGCGGCCCCCGCCGGGTGACTGGCGGGGGCCGCTGTGATGAGCTCACGGCCTGACCGTAGGGCCGTGGTGGTCCGGCGGGGTGGGGTGCCGGGCCTGCCTGGTGGATCCAGGTCGAGGGTAGCAGGGAGCGTTCAGCCGTATGCCGAGAGTGACGATCCGGTCGGCTGTCAGTGCCCGGGGTTAGGGTGCGCGGCATGGCCACTCCCACGCCCCAACCTCCGAGGATCGCGAACGGCTCGTGCCGGAAGTGCTTCGAGCCGTGCTGCCGCTACGGGCCTGGTGGCAATCCGTTGTGCGACTCGTGCCTGCAGCAGCAGATGGAGCTGTGGGGGCCGGGTGTCCGGTTGGCCGGGCGCGGGCCTGCGGTGCCGATCGGGGGGTAACCCACACGAGGGGTCCGCGACGGACGGGGTTGGCTGTGCCCTCTCCCCCGCCCTACAGTCGAACGCGTGAGCGATTGGCGTGATGCGGTGGAGGTGCCGCCCCGGCGACCCGGGGACGGCGCCGAGCCGGTCGCCGTCACCGAGGCGTACCCGGAACACAACCGCCCCCGGGTCAAGCTGCAGATCGCCGGGCACCCGTACCGGGCCATCGCCGCCGAGCGCCGTGAGCACCCGGACGGACGGGTCGCGCTCCACCTGACGCTCTGGCCGGCCCTGCCCGACGGCCGCCGCCGCGCCTGGTTCTACTGGGACGACGCCGGGATGCGCATGGAATCCCGCGCGGTGAGCCCGGTCGAGGAGCAGCTCCTCGACGGCGACGTGGTGCGCGTCCATCACGAGGACCTGCCGACGGGCGTGCCGGGCGCGGACGTCGAGGCGTACCCGTCGGACCGGCGGCCGCGGGTGGAGGTGCGGGTCGGCGGCCAGTGGCACCAGGCGACCGTCTTCGTGAAGTTCCGGCACGCCGACGGACGGGTCACGCTGCTCATGCGGGTGTGCTTCCTCGAGGCCGACGGGTGGCCGGTGCACTACTGGCGGCGCTACTGGTGGTCGTCGGAGGCGATCCGCGTACCGGGCCAGCCGTCGGCGGAGCCGGCCGGTCGGGAGCCGGCGGCTGCGGGGTGGAAGCTCGCGCACGTGCCGGTGGACGGTGGGCGCGGCGTCCTGCACCGGGCACGCTGCAGGCTGGCCTCGGGTGGGACGCTCAACCGGCAGGAGGCGCTGGTGGCGCTGGAGGTGGACATCGTCTCGCCGTGCGAGGAGTGCCGCCCCGAGGCGGAGCTCCGGGCGGGCTAGTCCACCGTGCACCGCCCTGCCCCGCATCCCACGCTGTCGGTATGCGCGCGATCTGGACCGGCTACGTGACCTTCGGCCTGGTCAGCCTGCCCGTGCACCTCTACTCGGCAACCGACGAGCACGGCACCGGGTTCCACCAGGTTCATGCGCGCGACGGCTCCAGAATCAGGCACCGGAGGGTGTGTGAGAGCGAGGACGTCGAGGTCCCGCAGTCGGAGATCGCGCGAGGGTGGGAGCGGCCGGACGGCCGGACCGTCGTGCTCCTCGATGAGGACCTGGCCGCGCTCCCCCTTCCGACGAAGCGCACCGTCGACGTCTTGGGCTTCGTCGACGAGCGCGACGTCGACCCGGTCCTCTACTCCAAGCCGTACTGGGTCGGCGCGGCCGGCGAGCAGGGGCAGCGGCCGTACGCGCTGCTGGTGGAGGCCCTGGCGCGGCACGGCACCGTGGCGGTCGCAAAGGTGACGCTCCGAACCCGGGAGCGGCTGGCGGTGCTGCGGCCCCGGCACGGGATGCTCGTGCTCCACACGCTGCTGTGGCCGGAGGAGATCCGCGAACCCGGCGACCTGTCCAGCACGGCGCCGGTGACGGATCGGGAGCTGGAGCTTGCCGAGCTGCTGATGGACCAGCTCGCCGGGGTCGAGATCGCCGAGCTGCACGACGAGTACGCGGCGGCGCTGGAGCAGCTGGTGGTCGCGAAGATGACGGGGGCGGGGCTGGAGGAGCCGGAGGAGCCGGTGCCGGCCGTGGACCTGATGGCGGCGCTGGAGGCCAGCATCCGGGAAGCCGGAAGCCGCTGACCGCGCGCCTGCTGCGCGCTCTGCGGGCATGCGATCGAGCGCTGCCTCCTTCGTGCGGTCCGGGGCGATTCCTCCGCGTCTGCCGGGCTGGCGCCGTTAGGTTCTGCGCTCCCAGAACCACCAGAAAGGCACCACCAGATGCGTACCCGGCTTGCCCTCGCCACCGTGGCCCTGGCCGCTGCGGCGGCCCTCACCGCCTGCTCATCCGACGACGGATCGACGTCGGCGGCGAACGACTCCACCGCGGCAGCGAAGGCTTCGGCTGCCGCGTCGGCGCAGGCGGAGGCTGCGGGCCCCATCGATCACGTGAAGATCGTGAAGACCGGGGTCGAGGATCACGCCAGGGGCGACAACTCCTATGTCGTCCACTACACGATCACGAACCGGGGCGCGGAGACCGCCGACTACTTCGTGAGCCTGGACTTCTTGGACAAGGACGGCGACACGCTCGGCGGGACTGGCGTGACGGCCAACAAGCTCGGCGTCGGAAAGGTCCACACCGGCGACACGACCCCGCTGGAAGTCGAGATCACGAACGGCAAGATCTCCGACATCAAGTCGGTGAAGGTCGTGTCTGTGGAGCGGACTCCGAGCGCCGGCTGACCCGGCGACGGGCTGCGGCCCCCACCTGTGCCGGGTGGGGGCCGCTGTCGTGTCCGGGGTCAGGGCAGGCGGGGCGGGGCAATGCTGGTGGCGGCCGGGCCAGGCTTGATCGCGTCGGCGGTCTTGCGCTCCAGGAGGAGCGTCGCGGCGTCGGGGGCGAGGCAGGTGTTCAGAGAGCAAGTGACATATCCGCCGTCGCCGAGGAACAGCGTGGCGCCGCCGCAGGCCGGGCATCGGCCCTGCACGCGCTGGAAGGCGGTGCCGCCCCGGCTGTCGCTGTTGGCGGCGAGGAGTGCCCGCCACCGGTCGACGGTCCGTACGGAGACGTGTCCGGTCTGCTTGCAGGGTTCGCCGGGGTGGGTGTCGTGGGTGAACTCGCGCAGGACCTCGTCCACGACCGTGGCGAGGGTGGCGGCGCGGCCGCGGTGGTGGGCGATGCGGTCGGCGACCGCGCGGCCGAGGTCGGCGTCTTCGTCGGCCGGGTGGCCGTCGGCGGCGAGGACCTGGCGGACGGCGCCGAGGCCGGCGCGGGCCGTTTCGGCGCGGTCCCACGCCTTGCCCCACGCGCTGATGGCCAGGTGCTGGACGTCGGCGGGCAGGACGGTGCCGAGCCAGCCGACCAGGTCCTCCACGTCGACGCGGTCCAGCTCGGGCACCGCCGTGACCTGCGGGGCTCCGTCGGGGTGGACGACTTCCGGGGCCGGGTCGGGCGGCTCGTCCACCTGGTGCCAGCACTCGCTGGGGTAGTGCCCGGTGGAGGACTGGCAGTCGTCGCACTGCTTGCACCAGCCGCGCGAGCTGTGGTCCCAGTGGTCGTGCCCGCACCGGCACAGGTGGTCGCACGCGTCGTCGGCGGGGGTGTCGGCAATCTCGAATGCGGCATCGATCGCGGCCCGCACTTCGGCACGGCGCTCCCCCTGTCCGGACACTGTCCGGCCGGTGTCCGCGTGTCCGGACGCGGTGTCCGTGCTGGCCGGGGGCGGCGCGACGGGTGCGTGCTCGTTGCGGGCGAGCGGTGTCCGGACACCGTCCGGGGACACCAGGACAGCAACGCCGGACGGTCCGGACACGCCTGTCCGGGTGTCCTGCGCGGCCTGCAACGTGGCCTGGGCGCACCGGTACCAACGCACGTCGTCTTCGGGGTCGTACTGCCAGGGGCGGCCGGCGGGCGCGGCCACGATCGACCAGCCGTAGGCGACGCCGCGCCCGTCGGCGTGAAGGGAGAGGGCCAGGCCGTGGGGGTGGAACACGGTGCGATTGATCAGCCACAGCATGCCGCTGTCGCAGAGCTGCTTGAAGGCCAGGGCTTGGGTGGGGGTGGTCATGATCCGTCCAGGTGGGCTGCGAGGGCGAGGAGGAGGCCGATGCCGGCCAGGACGACAAGGGAGCGCCACCAGGCGCGCCAGGCGGCCCTCACGGGGCGGCCTCGGCCGGCTCGGGCAGCACGCTGCCGGTCGACGGCTCCTCGTCGGGCTGCGACACCGGAGGCTCGGACCGGGGGACCATGTGGAAGCGCTCCAGCAGCCCGAGGGCGATGGCCTCGAAGTGATGGGACGGCACCTTTGCGATCGCGAACTGCAGGGCGTGCACGACCTGGTCGACGCGGAGCTGCTGGACGTCGGCGGCCAGGGCCTCGTCCCACGCGTAGTCGCAGCGCAGGCACTCGCGCTCAAGCCGTTCGGGCAGCGGGCCCTGCTGGATTCCGCTGTCGCGCCGGATGAGCATGTGGGAGGCCAGGGCCCGCCGGTAGCGCGTGATGGCTTCGGTGTACGCGCACTTGGGGCACACGGTGTCGTTGCCGGAGTACGGCGGCAGCGCCGCCGGGACGACCGTGTCGGTGGTGGTGGTCATGGAGCCTCTCCTTGAGGTCGGTGCCCGGCCGCCGTGGTGACGGCCGGGCGGGGGGGTGGTCAGTGGCGGGGCGGTGCGGCCCAGTCGGGGTTGAAGCGCGGCGCGGGGGCGCGGCGGGCGTCGGCTCGCCAGGACCGGACGTTGGCCAGGGAACGGCGCGGGTGGAACGTCCAGGCGTGGGCGAGGGCGACGAGGACGACCAGCGCGGCGAGCGGCGTCAGGGGCGACCACGCGGGCCGGTGGTCCTCGGCCCAGTGCAGGAGGCGCCGCCCGGGCCGCAGTCGACCGGCGAGGTAGCCGCCGGCGACAGCGGCCAGGGCGGCGGCCAGGTGCCCGGCGGTCACTGGGCGCCGTCCCGGCGGCGGAGCAGGGCGCGGAGCTTGGCCGCGACCGGGTGAGCGGCGTCGGGCCCGGAGAGGTCGCGGGCGTCCTCGTCGAGCCGGTCGGCGCAGGCGTGGATCTGCTCCACGGTGCGGGCGTCCGGGGCGGGGTGGTCGGTGTCGGGGTCGCTCCAGCCGAACGGGCTCTCGTCGCGGTCCTGGGGGCACGCGATGGACGCGAGGCGGCGCAGCTCGTCGTCCGGGGTGGGCTGGGTGCTGCTCATCGGGTCCTCCCGTGGTCGTTCTGCTGCTGGCGGTTCTCCTCGTCGACGAGCTCGCGGGCCGCGTGCACGGCCATGTCGAAGACGATGCCGATGGCGTCGCCGACGTGGTTGGTGCGGCCGAGGGCGTCGCGTTCCCATGCGGCGGTGAACAGGGCGTAGGCGGTGGCGCGGTCGCGGTTGGCCCAGGCGGCGACGAAGCGGGCGGAGAACAGCAGCGCGGGCGGCGCCTCCTCCGGCCCTCCGGGGGTGCCGTCGGCGCGGGCCAGCTCGACGCCGAAGTCCGTGCCGGGTTCCTGGTCCCGCATCGCCTTGTAGACGGCGGTCTGGGCGAGCGCGGACAGCATGGCGGCCGTCTCGCGCGGGCCGAGGTCGGCAACGGTCTGCAGCAGCGCCAGGGCGCCGTCTGTGTCGCCGGCGAGCCCGCGGTCGAGCGCGCTGGCGATGGTGTCCGGGGCGGACATGGGGGGCCTTTCGGTAGGTTGCGGGGTGCGGGCCTCCCGCCCCGTTACGGTCGGGGCGGGAGGCTCGTCTGCTGGTGGTCATTCCTCGGCGGATCCGGCAGGGCGTGCCGCACCGCACCGGCATGTGTCCCTGGTCGGGTACTGGTCGTCCTTGCAGTCGGGGCAGCGCCACAGGAAGCCCGCCCTGCGGGCCACGCGCGCCAGGGCATTGATCTCGGCGCTGGTCTCGGCTGCGGCGAACAGCAGGCTGATCGCCCGGGCGCGGGTCTCGTCGTCCATCGGTTCTCCTTGGGTCAGCAGCCAGGGTCGGCCGCGGGGCGGGGGGCGTGGGGGCAGTGGTCGTCGTGTTCGGCGCCGAGGGACGTCCACCACCGGTCGCACTCGGTGCGGGCGACGACCGCGGCGGCCTTCGCGGCGGTGCGGGGCATCGGGCCGCCGACGTCGCCGAGCTGAGGCTGCACCGGCCGGATCTGCGCCCGCTGCATGTCGGCGGCCTCTTCGTCGAACACGCAGCGGATGGCCATCAGGGGCATCAGCGACGCGGCGGCGAACACGACCGCGAACAATCGGGCGTCGTGCTCCGCGCACATCACGCTGAGCCCAGCCAGGACGAGGCACGCCAGGCAGTTGAACAGGACGAGGAACCCGCCGGTGCGGCTCATGTGCGGCCCCCCGCCCGGCTCACTCGGTTGACGATGGCGGGGCCGTAGCCGAGCCACGGTGGTTCGCCGGGGCGCTTCGTGTTGCCGTTCATCTCGGCGGCGAGGTCGACGAACTCGCGGAGCGTCTTGCGGCGGTCGTCGGGGCCTCGGACTCCGGCCTGGACGTCGGCAAGGACGGGGCGCAGCGGGTACGCCTGGATCTCGATGCGGCCCCGGGTGGAGTGCAGGCAGTGGCGGTCGCCGATGTGGAGCCAGTCGGCGGCGTCCAGGCCGGCCGCCGTGGCGAGGCCGTCGATGCGGTCGCCCAGGGCGGTGCCGCCGTCGGTCCACGCGTGCCAGACGCGGGCGCCGCCGTCCGGCTTGGTGAAGACGACCCACAGGAACGTCTCGGGCTCGTGCCCGTCGAGGATGCTGTCGACGGCGGCCCGCTCCACGGGCGCCGGGTCGCCGGTCGCGGTCAGCATGGTGCGGGGTGCGGTGATCACGCGTACTCCTTGGGGTCGTTGGCGGGGCTCACGGGCGGGGCCTCCGGGCGGGGCGGGAGTCGGGTGGGAGGGCGGTCCGGTCACCGGCGGCGAGGCGCTGCAGGCGGCGGACGGACAGGGTCCGCCAGCCGAGCGCGGTCGCCCGGATCACGGCCTCCCTCAGCAGGTCGTCGGGGTCGGTCACTCGAACTCCCTGGGGTCGATGAGGCCGAGCACGATCGCCGACGTGCACGGCCAGTCCACGTAGTCGCGCGGCCACGGGCCGGGGGTGCCGGGGACGAGGCGCATGCAGCGGGCGCACACGTCGCGCTCGACGCGGTCTCCGCAGGCGTCGCAGGCCCCGCACATGCCGCGGTCGATCCGCCGGGGCCGGTGCCCGAAGTCGTCGCGGGACGGCGGGTAGCGGACCAGGTCCTCGGCCAGCACCAGGCGCTTCACGGCTCGGTCCTTGGCAGGTCATGCCGGGCGATCTCGACCCCGTACTCGGTGCCCGTGATCGGCCCGTACCTGGCGATCAGCTCGGCGAGCGGCTTCGGCGTGGCCCAGGGGTCGCCGTCGGCGAGGAACGTCAACTGCCCGTCCTCGTCGATGCCGTACGGCATCCACCAGTCCTGCCCACTGTCCAGGTGCCAGTGCACGGCGCTGTACGCGACGCCCTCGTGCAGCACCTTCGACTTGTGGCAGGCCGCGTCATGCCCGGGCGCGTCGAAGCACCGGCAGTTGTCCGCAGCGCCCTGTGCTGCCTCCAGCTCGGCGACGCGTGCACGCAGTTGCCGGGCTTCCTCCTCGAACCGCTGGGCGCGGGGGGCGTGGGCTGCGAGGGCGATCAGGTCGGCCCACTCAGCACCGTTGCCCTGCCCGAGAGCGTGGGCGAGGTCGTCGTGGCTGTCCGCGAGGTCGGCGCGGGCCTGGGCCGTGGCCCGCTCAAGCTCGGCGATACGCGCCCTCGGCCCGTCCACCTCCGCCGGCTGCGGTGCGGTGTCCTCGGCGGCCTGGATGTCGGCGAGGAGGTCGCCCAGCTCGCGGCGCACGGTGTCGGACATCTCGCCGTGCTTCACGATCACGGCCAGCGCGGAGGCAACGCCTCCCAGCGGGTTCGTCGTCACGCCGCCCCCTCCCGCTCCTCCGGCTCGACCGGCCACGTGTTGCCGTCACCGTCGTCGTGGTCCTCCCGGTGGTCGGGGTCCTCGATCACGCAATGGACCTCCGACCCGATGCCGTTGTGCGTCATCCCGTCGCACCGGGTGGGCTTCTCGGCGGGCGGCTGCACGGGCACCGCGGCGGCCGCCGAAGTGGCGACGTCACCGCCCTCCGGGGCCTCGATCACGCACGACCCGATCGAGTCGTGAGCCACCCCGTTGCACCGGGCGGACACCGCGACGGCTCCCGCCGTCCTCTCACGGACCAGCCGCCGCCGGGCCTTCATGCGCCGGTAGATCTGGTCGGCCGTCGGGTGCTCCCACGTGTGGGGCTTCCCTGACCGCGTTGTCTGCCGCCCGTGGCCGGTCGCAGGCAGGCCGCACCAGCGGCAGCCCATCGGCTGCGGCGGGCAGCAGTCCGGGAACCGGATCGCGCTGCAGCGCATCCCGGTCGGGTGGTGGACGTACGGCAGAGGTTCGAGCTGGCTCATCGGGCCAACTCCTCTCGGTTGTCGGATTGGGGCCGCTGGTGCGGCAGGTGCTTGTGGCTGTCGCGGGCCGCTGTCTGCGAGTTCGGCGGCTCGGTTTTCGTCTTCGTCGCGCGCTCCTGGCGGGCGCGGGCCAGGGCAGCGGCGTGCGTCCGGTCGGCGCTGGATCGGCGGGCGGCAAGGATCGGGCTGTCCAGCTCGCGCGGCTCGTCCGGCATCCGCCACCGGGCGGCTTCGGCCGGTGAGGGCTCCCGGGCAGCGGCGACGCGCTCGGCGGGCCGGTTGGTGTCCGACGTGGCGCCGGTCAGGAGGGCGCCGGTGCGGTTCCTCTCGCCGGTCTTGCCGGACCGGCGGCGGCCGTTACAGATCAGGCAGCTTCCCCAGCCCTCGGGGGCCAGGGGGTCGATCGGGCCGTGTGGGTGGTCGGTGCAGCCGGTGCGGGACTTCTTCCGGGCAAGGTCGGCGGCGATCCAGTACGCCTCGTCCAGGGCCTCCATGACCTTCTCGAAGTCCTCGGGCTCCGAGGTGTAGTCCAGGTGATAGGCGAGGTCGTTGGCGGTCGCCATGCGGGTCTGGAGGTCCTTGAGGCCCACGACGCGGGCGGCGGGGATGCTGCGGGATCGGCGGGATGCCATCAGGGGGCTCCTGGGGCTTGGGCGGGCTGGAGGGCATCGAGGCGGGCTTGCTTCTGCTGCTCGCGGTAGCGGCGGTACTCGCTGCTCGGCGGGGTGGCGCAGTGGTCCGGGTCGGCCTCCTGGGGCTCCTCGGCGGCCGGGGCACCGGTCAGGAAGGCGCGGGCGCGGTCGAGTCCGGCTTGGCAGCCGTCGCACACGAGATCGTCGGGGGCAGTGCCGGGGAACGGCTTATCGCAGACCTCGCACTGCTCCCGGTCGCGGTACAGGCGCGGCGGCCGGTGCTCGGGCACCCACCGCCCGGCTCGGCGGTCGTTGCGCCGCTGGGCGATCCGGGCCTCGCACGTCCGGCACGGGTCGCCGGTGTGCAGGTTCTGGCCGTCCTCGCAATCGACGTCGGGGCAGTACGGGGTCGGGCGCAGCAGCTCCTCGAGGACGCCGAGCGGCGAGCGGAGGACGCCATCGAAGTGGTCTCGCTCGTAGCCGTACGTCGTCCAGCGGCGGGCGGCGCGCTCCCCGAGCTGGTCGGGCGACCGGGTCAGCAGAGCCTGGGCGGTCACCTCGCGGTTCACGTTCGGCAGGTGGCCGTACGGGAACTTCTCGGTAAGAACGGCCCGCAGCGAGGCGGGGAGCAGCGCCTCCGTCGCGTAGATGGCCTGCCGGACCTCGGCCGGGAACGGGCTCTCCTTGTGGGCGGCCCTGCGGGGCTTCGGCACGCTCCCGGCCGCGGTACGGCCCAGCTCCTGGCCATCGTCAGCAACATCAGCAGGACCGGTCTTGTCCGTCGCGGCGCAGCCGCTGGCAGCCTCACGCGCGCTACCACCCGCAGTAGCCCTACGGGCGTCAGCGGCGCTACGCGCCGAAGGCGCTGTGGTTTCTGGGGTCTGGTCCATAGAGGTCTGGTTCATAGAGGTCTGGTTAGTGCCCGCTTTTTGGGGAGATGGGTCCCCCGCTTTTTGGGGGGAGGGGTATCCCTCTTTTTCGGGGGACCCCTCCTGACCTCCTGTCTTGGCAGGTGCCGTCGCCATGGACCAGCCGGCCCAACGGCCTTCAAGCTCGGACTCCTTGACGCCGTAGAAGTCACTCAACGAAGTCGGGCCGGTGTAGCCGGGGGGCGGGTTGAACCGCAGTACGTACCGGTACGCGCGGCCCTTCGGCGTAGCGATCTCCTCGACACGGACCGCGCCCACCGCTTCCAGAGCGCGCGTGTAGGGAGTGACCTTGTCGCTCCTGCCCAGCTGGAGAACACGCGCGATGGACGCCTGGCCGGGGAAGGCGACGCGGCGGCGACCGTCCTTCGGGGCGTGCATCGCCAGGAACGCGTACTCGCGCACTGATTGGGCCTTGAGGTTCGGGTGCAGCGTGATCCAGTCCGGGACCTGGGCAAAGCCGGTCGGCCAGTCATCGCTGACACCGACCTCGTCGGGCGCGCAGTCAGCCATGTATGGGAACACCTCCTCTCTGTGGTCCGGGGTAGGCGGGGCAAATCGCCATGCGTCTGGCGATTTCGACATAGCCAACATACACTTGTACAACCGCATGTTGGCTACAGACACAAGGGTGTGTCCACAGAGGTGTGGCCATGGCGGTGTGGAACGATCAGCGCATGCCAGTGGAGGACGCTTTGACCCGCCTGCAGCAAGCCGCCGCCGTCAGGACCCGCGCCGAGGAAGAGGCCCAGGCCATCCGCGACCGAGCCGCCGCGGAGTTCGCCGACGCAGTGGTCTACGCCCTCACCGAGGGCGGCATGAAGCCCAAGGAGGTCGCCGAGGCGACCGACGTCAGCTACGAGACGATCCGCCGCATCGCCCGCGCCCGGGACATCGAGCGCCTCCGGGAGCCGACCGTCACCAGCCGCAAGAAGGCCGGCGAGCCCGGCCAGTCCTGACCTCACCGGGTGGCCGCCTGTCGGGCGAAGTCGAGCGCGGTCCAGCGCCGATTGAGGGCTCGCCGCTGCCGGTCGGTGAGCTGGACGTACCGGTCGTACACGGTGCGAACGCGGGCGGCTTCGACCGCCCACGACGGGAACAGGTCCTCGGTGGACGGTTCGACGTCGCCGACGGGCTCGACGACGTACAGGTCCCCTCGGGGGAACAGGGACGCGTACCAACGGGCGTACTCGCGGTCACTGGTGAGGTAGACGCGGTCGGGTCGTTCGGTGAGCGGGTCGACGATGCCGAGGCCGGGAACGTGGGGCTGCTGGCCGGCTTTCTTCGCTGTGCAGATCGGGCAGCCGTCGACGAAGTTCGGTTCGTGCGGGGTGAGGAGGTCGCCGGGCCTGAGGCCGGGGATGCCGCCGTGGAAGAACCTTCCGGGCAGCGGTGGGGCGCTGGAGGGCATGGGAGCTTTCCGGGGCTGTGAGGGCGGGTGAGGGCGTGTGGGTGGCCCCCCGGGGAGGCAGGTTCCCGGGGGGGCCGGTCTGGGGGTGGGTCAGCCGCAGGGGCCGACTTCGATGTCGATGTCGATGTCCTTGCGGTGGCGGGGGGCGCTCGAGGACGTCACGCCTGACGGCCGCCTGGTGGTCTGGCGGGGCGGGTCGGCCTTCTTCCACGAGCTGGGGCCGCGGGTGGCCTCGGGGGCGACGGCCGCGCCGGCGAGGCCGAGGCTGGTGCAGTCGGCGGGGGGCGGGTCGCCGTCGACGTGGATGCACCCGGCGGCGAGGGCCGCCATGAACGCGACGGCGACGGCGAGGAGGGCCCAGCCCGGCCAGTACGGGCGGGCGTTCACGCGCCGCCTCCCTCGGCGGCCGTGGTCTTGGGGGCCTTGCGGCGGGTGCGTGGGCGCATCTTCACGCCCATCTCCTGCAGCATTTCCCACGTCGCCCCGTACGACCGGTCGAAGTACTCGGCGACGGCGCGGACCGACGACCCGGCCACATAGAGCTCGGCCATCTTCCCGGCCATCTCTGACCGCTCGTCACCCTTGATCCGTGCCCGGTAGTTCTTGCTGGTCACCACGTTGGCGCCTCCTTCTCTCGTTCTCGTACGACTCGGCTTGCTCGGCGATCTGTCGGGCGATGGCCTCCTCGGCGCACACCTTGTGCGCGGGCTTGCGCTTGGAGTCGCGCAGGTTGGTGAGGCCACCGCAGTAGCGGCACGGTTTCTGGAGGTCGGACCAGTGGTCCCAGGACTTCCAGTTGAGGACGACCCCGGTGACAGGCGGCGCGGGCCGCTGCCCCTGGGGCATGGGAGGTTCCTTCCTTCCGTCGGGTCATGCGGCAGCGGCACGGCTGCTGAGGGCGCGTCGTTCGTCGGGGTCGAGGCCGCCCCAGATCCCCCACGGGTCACCGGCCTCCAAGGCCCGGTCGAGGCAGGACAGGCGGCACGAGCACAGGCCGCACAGCCGCTTGGCCTCCATGACCGCGAGCGGGTCGCTCTCGCGTTCCGCGAACCACATGTCGGGGTCCTGGTGCGTCTTGCATTCGGCGTCGTCGCTCCAGTGCGGAGGACGGGCGGAGGTGTCGGGTGCGTAGCGGCTGGGGCGAGCCATCAGGCGTGATCTCCTCCCGTGAGCCCGGACATGTCCGGGCCGGTGTCCACGGACACGGCCGGAGGCGTGTCCGTGCAGGTCAGAGCACCGCCCCCGGGCACCTCGGGGGCGGTGTCCTCCGCCCTGTCCCCGTGTCCGGGGACAGGTGTTTCGGGTGTCCGGACACCGCGGCGGCGGCCCGTCGGGCGCAGCCGCCACCACACGGCACCGGCCACGCCAAGGCCGACGGGCGGCCCCCACACGAGGACCGTGCGGGCGGCGGCATCGACGGCGGCGCCGTACGCGAAGACCACGTCAAGCCACGACATCGGCCCGCGCCTCCCGCCACCGTGCGACGGTCCGCTCGCTGATGCCGAGCCGCCGGGCAACCTCCTTGTCGTCGACCTCGGCCTGGTACATCAGCTCTGCGGCGACCCGCTGCTCCTTCTCCTGCAGCTCCGGGAGCGGCCAGTCGCCGTTCACGACCCGCCGCACGGCCACGTAGTCGACGTCGCGGTGCCAGGTGTCGCCCTCCATCGCGGTCACCGCCTCGCCGCCGTCAGGGCCCGCAGCCACGTGTCGGAGAGGTGGGCGCCGGCCACACAGCGCGGGTAGTCGCACGTCGACAAGTGCAGTACCGGCCCCTCGGGCTCCCGCCCGTGGTGGATGGCGAACCCGATCCGGTACGCGGTGCGGTACCGCGCGCCCAGGCCGACCACGGGTGTCCCGCGCGCACTGAGCGACCCGGTCCAGTGCATGTGGCCGCCGTCGACCGCGACCGTCCGCGCCTCGTACGCCTCTTCCCAGGAGCCGGCCGTGCGCCGCCGCCCGCGCGGGTAGGGCGCCAGGCCCATCTCCCGGCGGATCCGCGACACCCGGTCCTTACGGCAGCGCAGCAGCCGGGCCACCGACGCACACGACACGTCCGGCCCGGTCAGGGCCGCGGCGATCTCCTCGTCCGTCGCATGCCGCACCACGAGCACCGAGTCGAGGGCTTCCGCGATCTCCTCGATCGTGATGCCGCCCACGCCGGTCACCCGTCGCCTCCGGCCGCCAACGACCAGACGCGGATCACGGCGCCCGGGCCGTCGAGGACGTCGGGCACCCGGCCGTGGTCGGTGGCGTACCACTTGCCGAGGCGCAGCATCTCCACGACCTGCGCATCGTCCCGGTATGCGCCCCCCTCCGTGAGGGCGTCTTTCGTAGCTCTCAGCACCTTGTCCAAATCGGGCTTGACGTCCGGCCGGACCGGAGCCGACGGCAGTAGCCGGGAGGCGTTCCGGCCCTTGCCGTAATGGGACTTGGGCCGGTCGAAGGTGAACACGACGGACAGCGCCACGGGGCCCAGCAGGGGCCGCCATCCGCGCCGCTTCGTGCGGGCCTCCAAGGTCCGCCACGCCACCTCGGCCCGCCACGGCTTCACCTTCGCCGATGACTCCCGCATGCCGCCGCTGGCGGTGCGCGTCTTGGAGCCCTGCGGCCCGGGCACGCCCCGGGCGGTGATGACGAGGAGCGGTTCCGGCAGGGCCAGCGAGGGGAGGGCCCCCGCCACGGGGGCGGGGACCTCCTCGAACAGCGTCGGGGCGTTCACTCGGCGCCACCGGCCGGACCGGCCCACGACGCGAGCGCCGGAGCCATGCGGATCTCCAGGAGCACGATGTGGTCGGCGTCCTCCACCGCACAGTTCGCGGCCGCGTCGAGGAACTTGCCGGGCAGGTCGCCCGGCTGGAGGCCGCTCGCGCCCACCAGCTGATCGACGTGGACGGTCACGGGCTCGTCCGTCTTCCACGCGGTCACCACGACCTGCGCCGTGCGTGCCCGCTCGTCGACGTCCATGACGACGACCGGGCCCCGCTTCCACTCGTCCAGCCGGCGAGCCGACAGGTACACGTGCCCGAGGTCGGTCGGTTGCGGCCGCAGATCCACGAACTCGACGAGCCATCGCCGCGTCAGCTCCTCCAGCGGCCCGAGCAGCCCGTCCAACACCTCACCGTCGGCGAGGCCGCGCAGCAGCTCCTCCGCCTCCCCAGACAGGCCCTTGCCCATGGCCAGCCGGGTGAGGCTGATCTTCGCCGCGTGCCAGGCCGCGGTGCCCGTCGTGGACTCCGCCGAGCACGGGCAGCCGTCGACGGTCGCCCGGTGCTCGGCTGGCGTCGACCCGGCACAGGCCGACACCGTCGTCCGGCCCCGCGCGCACAGGGCGGCGGTGCAACAGGGGCAGTCGGGGCAGTCCTGCCGTGCGGGTCGCACGTACTCCGGGCCGAAGGTCTCAACACTCATTGGTCACCCGCTGTCTCGTGTCCGCAGCTCCAGCACCGGCGGGACCCGTCGCCACGCATCGCGTGAGGGGTCCGGCGCCCTTCGCGCTGGCACTGCTCGAAGTCGTTGGAATCGGCGTCGACCTCGCCCATCTCGGGGTCGCCGTCGCAGTCGTCGTCGAGGGCACCCAGGTCCTCGAGGAACGTCGTTGTGGCATCGGACATCGCCGCCCGCAGGCGGCCGGCCCGGGCGCGGAGCGCGGCGAGGGGGCTCATACGCGCTCACCCATCCCCACCGGCCACGCCGGGACGATCGGCCAGTCCTCACGGACCCCCGCCGCCAGGTGCTCCCGGCCCGGGGTGCGGGCGAAGTAGGCCCGCAGGTCGACGGCTTGCTCGCGCGCCCATCGGGCCTGGTCCTCGTGCAGGGACTCCAGACTCAGGTCCGTCAGCCAGTCGTGCCGGGCGGCGATCTCCCACACCACCGCGCACGCGGCCTCGGCGTCGGCGTGCGCGGAGTGCGCGTCGAGCAGGGGCACCCGGTAGTGCCCGCACAGGTCGGTCAGGGTCCGGCGGCCGGGCCGCCACGGATCGGTGTGCTTGTCCAGGACTCGCGGGTCCAGGACGTATGGCACGGACACCGAGAACAGGCCCCGCTGCCCGTACCGGACGGCCTCCGCCTCCAGCATCGTCAGGTCGAAGGAGGCGTTCATCGCCACGATGGGCAGGCCGCGTTCCACGGCCTCCGCAAGCGCGATCTTCACCTCGGCCACGACCTCGGCGGCCGGGCGGCCCGCAGAGCGGGCCACCCGGGTCGAAATGCCGTGCACTGCCGTGGCCCCGGCCGGGATCTCGACGCCACCGGCGTCCGAGAGCCACGACCGGGAGTCGAGCGTCTGCCCGTTCTGCCAGTAGACGACCGAGGCCGTCACGATGCGGTCCGTCTCCGGGTCCGTGCCCGACGTCTCGAAATCGACGCCGACAAGGACCCCTTCGTGCCAGGACATCAGCGGCGCCCCTTCCGGATGGCGCGGCGGCGGAGCGTGTTCCGCTTCACCAGGACCCGGCGGGGCTCGTGCGCCGCGCGGGCGGGCACCTGCGGCGCCTCCGCGTCGGCGTCCTGCCGGGCCGCGATCCACGCCGCCTCGCCGGGCGCCGGCGGGGCGTGGAGGATCTGCGGGGTGCCGGAGTCCCCGGCGTCGTCCGCAGCCGCCAGCGCCGCCAGCTCGGGCGACATAGGCACATATTTCGGCAGGCGACGGATAGCCGACTTCGTCCACATGTCGTCGAACCGCAGGTGCCAGAACGAATCGAGCCGCCCGGATTCCTGGGCCCGCTGGTACGCGCGGCTGTGCTCGTCGCGGATCTGCTCGGCGTCCTCCCGACTGAGGACGATCACCTGCGAGCGGGCGCCGCCCTTCATCCAGCAGAACGCGTACGCGAGGATCGGCTCCCCGCGCTTCTCCCGGGGCAGCTCCACGCGCGCCCTGTGCGTGAAGTCGTCCGGCGGCGGCGCCGACGGCTCGTAGTGCCACTCATCGCCCTCGTAGATCAGGCCGACCCGAACCGAGTCGATCTGTCCCGACAGGTGCATCAGCTCGATGTAGCCCTGATACATGGGCACGAACACCGCCAGGCCCTCGTCGGCGACGATCGCCGCCCGGCGCCCGTCCGGGACGAGCCCGAACCGGGCGCAGGCCAACAGCGCCTGCAGCACGCTCGCCGGCGAGCAGCGGGCCAGGGACGGCAGGACCGCCCGCACGGCCGCGAAGAAGCCGTCACGGTCAACGTGCGCGGGCAGGGCCTCCGCGAAGTGCTGCTCATACCGGCGGAGGAAGTCCATCGCCACCTGGGCGGCCTCGGGCTCCTCGGCCTGCTGTGCGGGGATGATGCCCTCCGGCACGAGGCTCCGCGCGGTGGTGCGCTGGGGGTTGGCCGTGGTCGCGGAGCGGACCCGGTCCTTGAGAGAGGTCGTCATGGGTCACAGCTCCTTGGTGGTCGGGCGGAGAACGCGGGCGCGGAACTCGGCGTAGATCTCGGGCTTCTCGGCGGAAAGCCGTTCGGTGTCGAGGACCGGCGCATCGGTGGTGTACTCGGCGGCCAGCTCGGGGTGGGCCTCGCGGAACTTCTTGGCCGCGAAGGTGCCGTTGGCCTTCCACGACCACGCCTGCTTGCCGTCGGCCTTGGCGACCTCGGCCTTACCGGTGAGGAGGCGCATCTCGTTCTCGACCGTGCGCAAGGCGTGGTCGAGGACCTTCTCCTGCGCCTTGAGGTCCGCCCGGCGGGCCAACAGCTCCTTCGCCGTGGCGAGGTCGACGGTGGCGACCTCGTCGGGCTTGACCGACCACAGCTTGGCCAGGAGGTTCGTCGTTGCCTCCAGGCCGTCAGGCGGGGGCGGAAAGCCCTCCACCACGTGCTTCTGGAACCAGTTGCCGCAGTAGTCGACGAGGTAGCCGATCATCTCCTCGTCGCGCGCGATGCGGTGGTAGCGAAGTTTGTTCCCGCCGACGAGCGCGGTCACCCAGGCGTAGTCCCAGCCGCCGACCGCCATGTACCAGTGGGCCTGGAGGGCCGGGGCGTCCGGGACGCCGTCCTCCCAGTCGTCGATCTGGTACTCGCTGCGGTTCTTGCACTCGACGGGGGCGACGACTCCGCCGTCCTCGTCGAGGGCGTACCGGTCCACGTTCGCTCGCATCCACGCACGCTCGTTGTGGACGAGCGTGCCGGGCGGCTTGGCCACGGCCACGCCGGACCGCTTGCTGAACAGGTACGCGATGAAGTCTTCGATCTCCCGACCGACTTCGGCGTACTCGGTGTCGCCGTCGAACGTCGAGCGGCCGTGCTTGGCCTCGAAGACGTGCCGGGGGCTGGAGTACTTCCCGGCCAGGCCGAGGATCGCAGCGACATCCGAGCCGCCGATCCCGGCCCGGCGCACCGCGTGCCACTCGGCCTCGGGCGCGTCGGCGGGGAGGAGGAGGTGAGCGGTCGGCGCTTCGGGCCGACCGGCGGCCGGGGCCAGAGCCCCGGCGCGCTCGGTGGTGATGGTCACTGGGGGACCCTCCTGGTCATGACGAACAGGGCGCCGCGGCAGCTCTCGCAGCGGCAGCCGAGGGGATGGCGGGCGGCCGCGATGCGACGCAGGCCGGCCAAGGCTTCGATGTGGGCGGCGATGTCGATCGGGTCGCCGTCGAGGGAAGGCGGGAACGGCTCTTCGCCGCGCACGAGCGCGTCGGCGTAGTAGCGGGTCGTCCGCAGATACCTCGTGGAGTTCTCCGAGGCGGAGACGCGCCGTCGGGCTCCGTCCACCACCGCGGTGACGCGCGGGTGAACCGGCCTGCTCTTGCGGAGTTCGGTCATCGCGGGCCACCCCCGCCGAGGACGTGGAGGTGATGCGCGGCCTGCTTGGCCGACATCTGGCCCCGGCGACTCTGCAGCTCGTTGCGGATGATCTGGGCGGCCTTGGTGTGCCCGGCCTCTTCTAGCGCGGGCACGACCTGCGTGGCGTGCATGGAGCGGGCGCCCCTGGCGGCCGTCAGGATCGTCTGGACGGCCGCGCCGTACCGGCCGCCGTCAGGGATGGCGGGGACGGCAGGCAGGCCCCGGGCCTCGGCCAGCACATCCCGGTAGTCGTCGCGGTGGTCACAGGGATTGGTCCAGTGGTCCCAGACGTACCAAGAGTTGCGGGCTTGGATCCGCTGCGGGATGACGCGGTCGAAGCCGCGGGGGCCGCCGCAGCGCGGGCACAGCGAGCTGATCGTCACCCTGACGACTGGGATGCCGTCGCTCTCGGTGTCGAAGTCGGGCACGTTCACGGTCATCGCCACCGGCAGTTCCGGCACCTTGGGCAGACCGCGCCCGCCGACGAACCGCACCCACAGGACCGCCCCGGCATCGATGTTGGCGGTGTACGCCTCAAAGTCGCCCGCCGGGCGGTACGAGGTGTTGACGCCGCGCTCCACGTTCGACGCGATCATTCGGGCGGTCTTCCTCGACGAGTACACGGCGGCCAGCACCCACATGCCGCGCTCGCCGCGAGCCATGACGGCCGCGCCCTTGTGGTCGGGCATCCGCTGGCCCAGGCGGGGGGTCATGCGATACCGCCCGTGCGCGGGCGGGGCATCGCGGCGATCGCGGCGCGGGCCGCGAAGTTCGACGGGTGCCGCAGCTCCGCGCAGTCCTTGCACGTGGCGGCGTCGTGTGGCGGGGCCTGCGTCCGGTCGGTGAGGATGCGCGCGAAGGCGACCGCGACGGGCAGCGCGAGAGCCGCTAGGCCCATGGCCGCGAGAATGCAGGCCTTGATGGTCTCGACGACGTCCATCAGTGGTTGCCTCCGGTCGGGATGAGCTCGGCCGGGTAGTCGCCTGCGAACTGGGCGCGGAGCCTGGCGGCTACGTCACTGCCCGGGGCAGGGCTGGACTCCCAGACGTCGAAGTGCACGCCGCGCCAGATGCTCTGCAGGTCGGTCACGCGGGCGAGGTCGGCGCCGCGCTCGTAGGTGGTGGTCACCGGGGTGCCGCCGATGACCTCGGCGACGCGGGCTACGAGGCCGGGGCCGTCGACGAGGTGTTCGCGTTTGCCGACGATCCGCCCGTCGGAGGTGACGGCCCAGTCGAAAGTGCCGTCGAGCTCCGGGACTCGGACCACGAGTTCGGCGAGAGCGATTCCCGCCTGGTACTGGGGGCTAGCATGGAATGTCATCGGGTCTACCTCTTCTTCTGGTGGTTGAGGTGCCGGTGTTCTGCGGGGCTGTTCGGACGGGCAATGTCCGACGGCCCCGCGCTCATGAGCGGCTTGCCGCCGCTTCCTCCAGCTCCTGGGGCTGGGCTTCCAGCACGGCGCGCGGGCAGTTGAGGGCCTGCGCAAGCTGGGTGACGTTCGTGGGAGCGGCGTTGCGGTGGCCGGACTCGATTTCGTCGAGCACCTGCTCTCCGATCCCGATGCGCTCGGCAAGGGCCTGTTTCGTCAGGCCCGCCTGCTCCCGGGCGTAGGTGACTGCCTCCGGCGCGATGGCGTCCGCCTCCGTGAGCGCGGCGCCCCGCTTGGCCTCCAGTGCGACGCGCGGGCAGGACAGGGCCTCTGCGAGCTGCTTGATGCGCTCGGGGGTGGCGTTGCGGCGGCCTGACTCGATCTCGCCCATCAGCTGCTCGCTGATCCCGATGCGCTGGGCGAGGGCCCGCTTCGTCAGCCCTGCCTGTTCCCGGGCGTACGTGACTGCCTCCGGGGAGTGATTCAGGGGTCGCTTACGCGGACCGTGTGGGGAGGAATTGGTCATGATCCGAAACTAGCGCGTAGTAGGGCGTAGTGCAAACAATTCGCGAATAGTGATCGGTGTGTTGCGTAGGAGCGGGCTCCTACGGGCGAAAACACGACAGAGCGGGAACCGCCGTAGCGCAATAGCGCGTAGTTGTGCGAAGCTCGATTCATGAGCGATGCCCAGCGCCCGGAGGCCCCAGCCGAGGCCAAACTCATCCAGGCCGCACTCAAGAAGTCCCGGCTCACCGCCCGACGAGCCGCCAGCAAGGCAGACCTGAGCGAAGCGCGCTGGCGCCAGATCGTCAGCGGCTACCAGTCCGTCAGCGGCTCCTACATCCCCGTCAAGGCACCGGCGGAGACTCTCGCGCGGATGGCCCAGGTCGTAGGGGTCACCCCCGACGAGCTGACGAAGGCCGGCCGCGCGGACGCCGCCACGGAACTCGCCGACCTGGAACTGCTCGCACCTCCGGCGTCCACCGGCTACGCCAGCGACCCGCACATCGACGCGATCGCCGCCCTCCTGGCAACCCTCCCGCCGGAGGCGCAGGAGGAGGTGCTGCGCCGCGTCGGTCGTACGACACCGCAGGCAGACGACTACGGGTTGCCCGAGAGGCAAAGCCGTCACGCCGGATAGCGCAAGCAACGTACGGTAACGACTTCATCACGGATCGCTACAATCTGCGTAGCGATGCGTAGGCCACGACCAGGATGTCCTTTCGGCATCAAGTTCTGAAACGTTCTTCAACTGAAGAGGGGCACACGTGGTCGTGGTCGTTGTCCTGCTCGCCGGCGTGCTGGGCGCAGCCGTGCTGGCGATCGTCTTACTCAGTCGGGGCTACCAGCGGAATCGGCAGCACATCACGGAGCTACGCGCGGAGGTGACGGCCCAAAAGATCGCCGCCATGGCGAAGCCGGGGCCCCGTCACGCGGCAGCCCCGCCCGAACCGGACCGGCGCAAAGGGCACCTCGCTCTCTACATCGGCGGCGGCATTGCTGCCGCCCTCGCCTCCTTCGGCGGCCGCCTCCGCTCGGCTATCCGCGCGCACCGTGCCGTCACCGTCGCCGTCGCATCGGTCGCCGCGGCCGGGACCGCCGCGGCGATCACCATGGCCGGCGGCACCGGCACCGCCCCCATCGACGAACCGGCCCGCGCGCCCGGCCGCATGGCCCCTGCGCCGCCCGCTGAGCCCGAATCAGCGCCCGTAGCGGAAGAGGAGACGGACCGCGAGCACCCGGCCGTCCTGGAGCCGCGCAGGGACCCCGAGGAACCCGACGTCCTGCCCTTCAGCGCAGAGGGGGGAGAGACCCCCACGGCGCCCCCTCCGGCGCCCACAGTCCAGCCCTCCACCTCGCCGACCCCGCCCCCGGTCGCCAGCACCCCGCCGGCCTCACCGGCCCCGGCGCCGTCTACCACGTCCCGCCCGGACCGCTGTCTGCGCCTGCCGCCGGTGGTCGAGGTGTGCGCACCCAGGGGTGAGCGCCAACGGGCGGCTTCTGTGCGGCCGTCGAGCCGTCCCGCGAGGCACCCGAGCGCCCCGCGCGACGCTGACAAACCGCACACTTCGGTTGAGCACCGGTTGAGCTAGCGATCTTCAAACGCCAGAGGCCCAGGTCAGAACGCATCTGACCTGGGCCTCTTTCGTAGGCCGTGTGGGACTCGAACCCACAACCAATGGATTAAAAGTCCACTGCTCTGCCAATTGAGCTAACGGCCCGCACCCCGCAGCATAGCCGGACGGCGGCCGTGGCTCCGAGCGCATTCGGCCCGTGCGGCGCGGCCGCCGCCGGCGAGGGGGCGCGGAGATCAGCCGGAAGGGCCGGCCGGGGCGGGGGCAGGGACCGGGTCGGGGAGCTCGGCGGAGGCGGGGCCGCGGTCCCGGAGGAACCAGTGGCGGGCGGAGACGAACCACCACGTCGCGGCGAAGCCGAGGACGACCAGCACCGCGATCGGCGCGTAGTTGAAGGTGTCGACCGTGACCGGGCTGACCTGGGGCAGCATGAAGAGCACGGTGATGAAGACGACCCACGTCACGGCGATGACGCCGATCGGGCGGGACCAGCGGCCGAGGTGCCAGGGGCCGCGCTCGAAGTCGTCCCCCTTGCCGAGGCGCAGGAAGGTCGGGATGACGTACGCGATGTAGAGGCCGATGACGGCGATGGAGGTCACGGCGGCGTACGCGGTCAGGTTGATCAGGTACGGCAGGCCCAGGACGAGCGCGCCGAGCGCGGCCAGCCAGACGGCATTGGTGGGCGTCTTGGTCCGCGGGTTGATGCGGTGCCAGACCGCGGAGAAGGGCAGCGCCCCGTCGCGCGAGAAGGCGTAGATCATGCGGCTGTTGGCGGTGACGGAGGCCATCCCGCAGAAGAGCTGGGCGCCGATGACGACGAGCAGCAGGAGCTTGCCGCCGACGTCGCCGAGGCCGTCGATGAGGATCTGCGCCGGGGGGACGCCCGTCGGCGTGTCGAGGACGTCGTCGTAGGACCGGATCGCGTACGTGAAGCCGAGCAGCAGCACGAAACCCGCGATCCAGGAGATCCATATGGAGCGGACGATGCCGCGCGGCCCGGCGGTGGCGGCGTCGTGGGTCTCCTCGGTCATGTGGGCGGAGGCGTCGTAGCCGGTGAAGGTGTACTGCGCCATCAGCAGGCCGAGCAGGACCACGTAGATACCGCTGCCCCAGCCGGTGTTGTTGACGAAGTGGGTGAAGACGAACGACGTCGACTGGTGCCGGTCCGGCACGAAGGCGAGCGCGCCGACGATCAGGCCGACGCCGAGCACGTGCCACCACACGCTGATGTCGTTGAGGAGCGCGACGATGCGGACGCCGAAGGTGTTGAGCAGCCCGTGCAGCAGCAGGATCGCGGCGAACAGGACGATCGTGTGACCGGGGGTGCTGCTGAAGCCGAACTGCAGGTCCAGGTAGGCGTTGAGGAAGCTCGCGGCGCCGAAGTCGATGCCGGCGGTGACGGCGACCTGGCCGAGCACGTTGAACCAGCCCGCGAACCAGGCCCAGGCGGCGGCGCTGCGCGGCGGGGCGAGCCGGTGGGCCCAGTAGTACAGCCCGGCGGAGGTCGGGTACGAGGAGCAGATCTCGGCCATCGCCAGGCCGACGACCAGCGTCATGAGCCCGACCGCCAGCCAGCCCCAGGTGATCACGGCGGGGCCGCCGGTGTTCATGCCGAAGGCGTAGAGGGTCAGGCAGCCGGAGAGGACCGAGATGATGGTGAAGGAGACCGCGAAGTTGGAGAACGCGGACATCCGGCGGGCCAGCACCTGGGTGTAGCCGAGTTGGCGGAGGCGTTCCTCGTCGGAGACCGGGGCCGGGGGCCCGGCGGCCTCACCCGGTTCTTTTGGAATTGTCATGCCCCCAGCGATTCCCTCGCCGGGGGCGTGATATGCGTCACAGACGCGTCCGGAACTGGCTAGAAAAGGCTCTTGTACACGCCCCAGCCGGTGCCGATCTTGGTGCGGCTGCCGAAGGTGCCCTTGCCGGTGCCGGCGTAGCGGTACAGGTTCCCCGCGGTGTCCCGGGCGATCAGGTCGCCCTTGCCGTCACCGGTGATGTCCCCCACGCCCGCCAGCGCGTTGTACGAGGCACCCCAGTTCGAGGCGAGCTTCACCCGCGGCCGCAGATGCCCCTTGCCGTCACCGTCGTAACGCCACAGGACGTTCGCCTTGTCCTGGGCCAGCAGATCACCGATCCCGTCACCGTTCAGGTCCCCGGCACCCACGATCTTCTTGTAACCCGTCCACTTCGACGCCAGCTTCACCCGCACCGCAAGCTTCCCGTTGCCGGTGGCCTTGTGCAGCCACACGTCCGAAGTCGACGTCTGCCGGGCGATCAGGTCCGGACGACCGTCTCCGCTCAGGTCACCCGCCGACGTCAGCACGTTGTACTGCTGGTAACCCGTTCCCAACGACAGGCGGGGGCTGCTCTTGGTGATCGCCCCCTGGCACCGGCCCGCGTAGCGGAAGAGCTCGCCCACGGTGTTCCTTACGAGGACGTCGGAGCAGCGGTCGCCGTCGAGGTCGCCGAAGGGGACGAACCGGTACCCGGTGTTCCATCCGGGCGTGCCGCCGGCGTAGCCCGCCCCCGGGGACGGGAAGTCGAGCATCCCGTCAGGGGCCAACGCCGCCAGCTCCCCGGCCCCGTCCGCGTCGAGGTCCCGCCAGGCGCTCCTGGCCCCGGCCAGCTGCATGGTCCCGGTGTGCGCCGTACGGAAGCCGCTGCCGTCGCCCACGTCCACGCTCAGCGTCCATGTGTGGCGGCCGCCCGTCACCACGGTGCCGTGGTCGTCGGTGCCGTTCCACTCCGTCGTGATCCGCGCCCCCTCGTGGGCGGTGCCGCGGACGGTGCGCACGGCCTTGCCCGCCGCGTTCCGGAAGGTGAGGCTCCAGCCCGCCGGCGGCCGGGACAACTGCCAGGTGCCGTGCCAGACGTTCTGGGGACCCGGCCACCTCAGGTTGATGTAGTCGTCCGTGGTGGCTTCGATCGACGTGACCGGCGAGCGCGGCACGGTGACGCGCTTGACGTGGATCCTGTCGCCGGCGTCCACGAAGGCGACGTCCCCGCCGTACTTGTCGACGGTCCAGCTGATCCGGCGGTCGGAGACCAGCTCGTCCTCCGCCGGCAGGTCGGCGAACTCGCCGGTGACCGCCGCCGTACCCGCTCCGCCGTGGAAGTCGGTCAGCAGCAGCTTGCCCGCCGCACGGTCGTGGCGGACGAGGAAACCGTCGCCGAGCAGGGCCTCGCCCGAGGGCACGGCGATGCTCTTCCTGCCGGTGCGGTCCCAGACGCCCGCCGTGCCCGTCGGCCCGCAGGACCAGTACACCCAGCGGCCGACCGTCTGCAGTTCCTGCGGCACGCAGCCGGCTCCGACGTCGACGGCCGACGAGGTCTTGCGGGTCTTCAGGTCGAACACGTCGAGCGTGCCCTTGGCCGGTCCCGGTTTCCACAGTTCGGTACCCCAGACCGAGGCGGCCGTGGTGGTGCGGGTCAGCGTGACGTTGTTCTCCCGATGCTGTTCGAAGTCCCCCACGTACTGCTTGCCCCCGGTGCCGTCGTCGGCGACGGTGTAGCGCCCGGAGGAGTCGACGATCCGGTTGCCGGTGTTCGGCAGGATGACCGAGGCCAGCGAGCTCGGGGTGCGGGGCGAGTTCACCGAGACCCCGTGATCGGCGTACGCGGTGTGCCCGTCGCCCAGGGCGTGGAGTTCGACGCAGTCGGAGCCCGCCTGGCAGGGCTTGTACCAGTTGTGGAGCGGGAAGAGCAGCGTCCGCGGCCCGGGCTCGGGGGCCCCGGTCGGCGCCAGGTCGAACTCGTACAGCGACCGCAGGGAGCTGCCGTCCGCGTCGGTGGCGACGGACAGCTTCCCTGCGCCGAGGGCGAGGCCGTCGACCCGGGAGTTGACCGCGTGGAGGGGCATGACCTCGGTGACCACGGGCTGGGCTCCGGAGGCCGTCACCCGGCGCACCGCCCAGTCCGTCACTCCGCTGCCGCCGACGACCAGCACACTGCCGTCCGCGGCGATGACGAGCTGGTTCGTGGCGTACGTCAGCAACGTCCGGGCCTCACCGCCGCCCACCGGGACCACGCTCAGCGTCTCACCCGGGCGCGACCTCAGCGGTTCCGGGGCACGCGCGACCACGATCCAGTCACCCACGAGGGCCAGCGTCACCGCGGGCTGGAAGGACGCGCCCTCCAGCGGGGGGATCACGACCGCCCCGGGTTCCGCGGCCGTGTCGGCGCGCGGGACGACCCAGGCGGTCAGAGCGCCCGCGGAGCCGAACCAGCCGAGCACACGGTCGGCGGACAGCGCGATCCTGGACGGTGGCGTGGCCAGCGAGCCGAACAGGCCGGTGACCGCGCCGGTGGCGTAGTCGACCAGCACCAGACGCTTGCCGGAGGGGCCGCCGCCCAGTTCCAGCACCGCTCCGCGCAGGTCCTGGGCGACGGTGCGGACGGATGTGTACCCCTCCGGCAGCGCGTCCGACGGCAGGGCGACGTCGGTCACCTGCCCCTCGGCGGTGCGCAGCAGGTGCAGTCCGGTGATCGTGCCCCCGGCGGGCTTCTCGTAGGTGAGGACCTCGGACATCGTGAACGCGCCGGTGACGTACCGGCCGGGGGGAAGGGCCGTGACGACGCGCTCGCCGCTCGCCAGGTCCAGCACCGACATGCTCTTCGACGCGGGGAAGCCCATGAGCCCCGAGTTGAGCAGGGCGCTCATGGCCGTGATCGTCGTCGTCCCGCCGCTCGCGAAGTCCGTCCACAGGTACGAGCCGTTGCCCTCCTGCGTGTGCAGGAAACCCGAGCCGCCGGCGGTGTACAGCGTGTCCCTGAACGGCGTGGAGCGCACACCGGCGGGGAAGACCGCCTCCGGCGGGGTGCCCGGGTCCGCGGCGGCCGGCAGCGCCACCGGGCCCAGCCCGGCGCCCAGCAGGACGATCACGGCGGCGGCGAGGGTCCTGCGGCGGGCGCCGGGGCCCGCCGCGGGAGTCCTGTCCGGAGCGGAGGTTCCCGTGCGGGCCATCAGAAGATCCCCTTGAAGGTGTTCCAGCCGGTGTCGGCCACGGCGGCCGTGCCGGACGAACCGAGTCCTACCGCGAGTACCGCGCTGACGAGCGCGGCCGGATTGCCGCGCACGAGGGCACGACGGGTCACCCGAACCTCCTGCGTCCAACAAGGCGAGAGGCGTGAGGGGCGAACGGACACGGCTCGGCGCGCGCGCACGAAAGGCGCTGCGCAGCTCTCAAGCCCCCGGCTGTACCCCCCCACGCAAGTGGCCAGAGCCTAACAGCCGGCGCACAGGAAGAGAAGGTCTGCACCAGCCGCCCGACCTGGGGCTTTCCCCGAAACGGCAGGGGCCCGGCAGATGGACGTCCATCTGCCGGGCCCCTGCCGTTCAGCTGGGGTCAGCCGTTGCGCTTCCAGCGCGGCTTGTCCGTGCGGCGGTCGAAGCCGCCGGTGGGGCGGTGGTCGTCACGACGGCCGTACGGGCGGCGGTCGTTGGCGTCACGGTCGCGGTTGAACGCCGGGCGGTCGTCACGACGGTCCCGGTTGAAGGGGCGGTCGCCGCCGAAGTGGCGGTCACGCGACTCGTGGGGGCGCGCCGGGCGGTCGTCGCGGCGGTCGTAGGAACGCGCCGGGCGGTCGTCACGGCGCTCGAAGCCGCGGTCACGGTCACGGTCGCGGTTGAACGACGGGCGGTCGTCACGACGGTCGCGGTTGAACGACGGACGCTCGTCACGACGGTCCCGGTTGAACGACGGACGCTCGTCACGACGCTCGCGGTTGAACGACGGACGCTCGTCACGGCGCTCGTACCCGCGGTCACCGCGGTCCCGGTCGCGGAACGACGGGCGGTCGTCACGACGGTCGTCGCGGCGGCGCTCGTAGTTGCCCCGGTCGTCACGGCGCTGGAACGTGCGCTGCTCCGGCGCGGAGCTCTCCGCGGCCGGGGCGGGGACGCTCGCCGCGGCGGCGACCGCCTCGGCGGCCTCGGCCTGGGCGGCGGCCACGGCGGCCTCCGGGTCCTCGCCGCGCTCACGGGCGGCACGGGCGGTGAGGCGGTCGGCCTCCTCGCGCAGTTCGGCGGCCCGCCGCTGCGCGCGCTCCAGGGACTTGGCGAGGTCGGCGACCTCGCGCTCGGCCTGCTGGGCGGCGTTGCCCGCCGCGTCCGCCTGCACCTCGGTCAGCGACCGGGCACCGGTGATCTGGGCCACGTCCTCGTCGAACGCCCCGGCCCCTCCGACGACGTGGCGCGAGGCGTCGACGCCCGCGTCCTCCATCAGCCGGAAGATCTGCTTGCGCTGGTGCGGCAGGGCGAGCGAGACGACCGTGCCGGACTGGCCGGCGCGGGCGGTACGGCCCGAGCGGTGCAGGTAGTCCTTGTGGTCGCCGGCCGGGTCCACGTTGAGGACCAGGTCGATGCCGTCCACGTGGATGCCGCGGGCCGCGACGTCGGTGGCGACGAGGACGTTGACGTAACCGTCCTTGAAGTCCGCCAGGGTGCGGGTGCGGGCGCCCTGGGTCATGCCGCCGTGCAGGGCGTCGGCCTTGACGCCCGCGTCGCGCAGCTGCTCGGCGACGCGGTCGGCACCCATCTGGGTGCGGACGAAGATGATGGTGCGGCCCTTGCGGGCGGCGATGGCGGCGGTGACCGGGGCCTTGTCCTTGGGCTTCACGACCAGGACGTGGTGGGTCATGGTGGTGACCGCGCCGGCCGAGGGGTCGACCTCGTGCGTGATCGGGTCCTTCAGGTACCGCTTGACCAGGGTGTCGATCTCGTTCTCCAGCGTGGCGGAGAACAGCAGCCGCTGGCCGCCGGCCGGGACCAGGTCGAGGATCTCGGTGACCTCGGGCAGGAAGCCCATGTCGGCCATCTGGTCGGCCTCGTCGAGGACGGCGATCTGCACCTGGTCCAGCGCGCAGGCGCCGCGCTCGATCAGGTCGCGCAGCCGGCCCGGGGTGGCGACGAGGATGTCGACGCCGCGCTCCAGGGCGTAGATCTGGTTCTGCATCGAGGTGCCGCCGCAGACGACCTTCATCTTCAGGCCGAGCACGTCGCCGTACGGCTGCAGCGCGTCCGCGACCTGCATCGCCAGCTCGCGGGTCGGGGTGAGGATCACACCGCGCGGACGCTTGCGCTCGGTGCGGCCCTCGGCCAGGGAGGTGAGCAGCGGCAGACCGAAGGAGAGGGTCTTGCCGGAGCCGGTACGGCCGCGGCCGAGGATGTCGCTGCCGGCCAGGGCGTCGGGGATCGTCGCCGCCTGGATCGGGAAGGGGGTGGTGACCCCGTTCTGCGCCAGCTTGCGGACGATCCCCTCGGGCAGGCCGAGGTCGCCGAAGGTCACGCTGGGGGTTTCGGGAGCGGTCTGCTCCTCGGTGACGGCCTCGTCGGTGCCGTCGGTGTCGATGGGCATGGCGGAACGGTCGGCAGTGTCAATAGACATGCTGAAGCTAAAACCTCTCGGAGATTTCGGCACGCGCCAGCTCCGGAGGTTGCTTACAACCGCCTCGATGCGGTCAGCCACAGGAGAAAAGGAACGCGCCAACGCGGCGCGCTTCGGTTCGGCGCCGGGCAATGGGATCAAACGATCTACCAGCATACGCATACGAGACCGCTTTGGCCAATTCGGTCCTCTCGGCCCCTCCCGTTCCTCATGTGGCGCCGTTCACCGAGGGCGCGCTGGACGGCGACGGCTCGGGCGACTCGCCGCCCCCGGACGGCGGCGGCGAGCTGTCCCCCGGCGAGGACGTCGTCGACGGCCGGTCCGACGGGGGCGAGGACTGCGAGGGCCGCCCCGAGGACGAGGGGCGCCCCGACGGCTTCCCGCTGTGGGAGCGGTCCGGGCCCTGGGTCGGCCCCGGTACCGACTCCTGCGCCGACACCGACGGCGAGCCGGCCCCGGGCGCGAGGGCCCCGGGCCGCCCCTCCACCCCGCCCGGGCCGCCGGGCAGCACCATCCCGCCGTCCTCCCAGGTCCCCCCGGCACCTCCGGCCTCCCCGGCGACACCGGAGGAGGCGCCCTTCGGGTGGGCGTCGCCGCCCGCGCCGCCCACGCTCACGCAGCCGGTCACGGAGCCCAGGGCGAGCACGGGCAGGAGCAGCACGGCCGCCGTACGCGCGCGGGCGGTGGCAGGGGTCACGGAGGCACCTCTGGTGGATCTGGCGGGACCGGTGGGTCCGGTGGGTCCCGCGGGGGCGTGGCGGGATCGGGTTCCGCGCTGCCCAACGGGCCCACGGCCCTCGGGGACACGCCCGTACGGGCGGGAGCGCGCCCCCGCGGCGACCGGCCCGCCCCCGCGGGTCACCGAACGGCTGCCACCCGGCGCCCCCTTGGCGCGCCCCGGTACCGCAATCCGCGCCGGACGCTGCCCGAACGGCCGTCCGTCCCGGACAATGGCGGTGTGCTGGAGATGTCACGCGAAGCGTTCGAGGAACTGGTCAGCGACGCGCTGGACCGGATCCCGCCGGAGCTGACCCGCGTCATGGACAACGTGGCGGTGTTCGTCGAGGACGAGCCCGACCCCGCCGATCCGGAGCTGCTGGGCCTGTACGAGGGGACGCCGCTGACCGAGCGCGGGGAGTGGTACGCGGGCGTCCTGCCGGACCGGATCACGATCTACCGCGGCCCGACCCTGCGCATGTGCAGCACGAAGGAGGAGATCGTGCACGAGGTCGCCACGACCGTCGTCCACGAGGTGGCACACCACTTCGGCATCGAGGACGAACGCCTGCACGAACTCGGCTGGGGCTGAGCCCCGGTGGCCCCCGGCGGGCGCGCGGGGGACGTCCGTCGGGCGGCGCATGGCCCGCGACGGCCGGGGGCATACGTCGGCAATGGTCCGTGTTCGCTCTCGTGTGCCCCGTATCCGTGACCTGTGGCGCCGCCGCCGCACCGCCGAACCGCCCGCCTCCTTCCTCCCCCTCCCCCCGGCCCGCCCCTACCTGGGCGCGCTCGGGTTGCTCGCGGTGACCCTGGTGGGCGGCTGGCTCGGCCTGGTGGTGCTGGGCAGCATCGAGGAACCGGTCGGCCCGATGAACACCCGGATGTCGCTGCACCCGTCCTGGACCGGGGACACGAAGGTCAACATCTCCCCGCTGGGCTCCCTCCAGCTCGACAGCCACGACGGCCCGCTGCGTCTGGTCGTGGACGTCGACACCCTCGACCCCGACCGGGCCCGGACCCTCGTGCGGCACCCGGAGCGGATCAGCGGGCTGCAGAGCGAGGTGGCCGCCGACGTCGAGCACAGCACGACCGAGCTCGCGCTGCGGTCCTCGGTGGCCGCGCTGACCGGCGCCACCGCCCTCGGCCTGGCCGTCTACCGCAGGCCCCGCCGCGCCCTCGCCGCGGGCGGGCTCTCCCTCGCGGTGCTGGCGGCCTGCGCCGGCACCGCGTACGGCACCTGGAACCCGCGCAGCGTCCTGGAACCCCGGTTCTCCGGGCTGCTGAGCAGCGCCCCCTCGGTGGTCGGCAACGCGCGCAGCATCGTCAGCGACTTCGACATCTACCAGCAGGAACTCGCCCGCCTGGTGACCAACATGACCAGGCTGTACGACGCGACGTCCACGCTGCCCGCGTACAACCCGGACCCGACCACGCTGCGCGTGCTGCACGTCTCGGACATCCACCTCAACCCGGCGGCCTGGCAGATCATCGAGTCCGTCGTCGCCGAGTACAAGATCGACGTGATCGTCGACACCGGGGACCTGATGGACCACGGCACCACCGCCGAGAACGGCTTCACCTCCGCCATCCCCGACCTCGGCGCGCCCTACGTCTTCGTCCGCGGCAACCACGACTCCATGGACAGCCAGCGCGCGGTCGCGGGCCGGGCCAACGCGTACGTGGTCGACGACGGCCGGTCCGTGGTCGTCAAGGGGCTGCGCATCGCCGGCATCGGCGACCCGCAGTTCACCCCGGACCGCTCGGTCGAGGCGGCCGGCGACCCGTCGGAACGGGTGGCCGGACAGGAGCTGGCCGACGCCATCCGTCGGCAGAACGCCACGGGCGCCAAGGTCGACATCGCCGTCGCCCACAATCCGATCGCCGCCGCCCAGACGGACGGCACCGTCCCGCTGATCCTCTCCGGGCACACCCACACCCGGGACGTCGACGTCCTCGAGCACGGCAGCCGGCTGATGGTGCAGGGCACCACCGGCGGCGGCGGACTGCGCGCCGTCGAGGGCGACACCCCCCAGAAGGTGGAGGCCTCCGTGCTCTACCTGGACCGGGACACCCACGCCCTCCAGGCCTGGGACGAGATCACCCTCGGCGGGCTCGGGCTGTCCACCGCCGAGGTCTCCCGCCACCTCCCGGAGGAGGTGGAGCCGGGCCGCGCCCCGTCCCCCTCCTCCTCCCCCTCGAAGGCGCCCTCCGCCACGGCGACAAGCAGCCCGTGAACCGGCCCGTAAACCGTTTTGGCGATCCCCCCTCGCATCCCATATCCTGCTGACGCGTCCCGACGGCCGAAGATTCGCCCGGCGGGCCACCCAGCCCTCATCGTCTAGTGGCCCAGGACGCCGCCCTTTCAAGGCGGTAGCACGGGTTCGAATCCCGTTGGGGGCACATACGTCGTCTGCGTCGTCCCGCAGACCATGCGCGTTGGCAGTGCGGCCGGTTCACCGGCGGCGCTGCCTTCCGTGTTTTCCGGGCCGGAACCGGCGCCTCCCCCTCACAGGCCCGCAGGTCACGCGTGCGTGGCACCGCCCGGGGTCTGATACGCTGGTCCAGCGAGATCGGCCCGCCAGTGCGTGTCCGACCGGTCACCGAGAATCACCGACCGGGAGACGTCCACCAACGATCCGTTCCTCGCACAGCGCGGCGGAATCCCGTTGGGAGCACGCACAAACGTGTGGGAGACTGTCTCTCGCGCAGAGCGCAACGCAAGGTCCTGTGGAGCAGTTTGGAGTGCTCGCCACCCTGTCAAGGTGGAGGCCGCGGGTTCAAATCCCGTCAGGACCGCGCTGGCTGGGTAGCTCAGTTGGTACGAGCGATCGCCTGAAAAGCGATAGGTCGCCGGTTCGACCCCGGCCCCAGCCACCAGCAACCCCCGTCGAGTTCCTCGGCGGGGGTTTCGTGTTCCCGGCGGCCGGCCCTCCCGGCGGGCCCCGCAACCGACCCCACGCGCGGGGGAGTCACGCCGGCCGTGTCGGTGCCGTCGCGAACACCACCCGCACCACCGTCGCCCACCGGGCCGCCGGGCCGGTCCTCCGGGGCGGGGATCGCCGGGGGTAATGCGTTCGCCCGGGGGGCGCGGCGGATGCGATGCTGGAACGCGTATGTCTACGCAGCCCCCCTCCCCCGCATTCGGCGAGCTCGGCGCACGGCTGGCCGAGCTCACCCTGCGCGACGCGCAGCGCCTCGGCCGTCGCCTGGACGGCGCACGCCGCATCCGCAAGCCCGAGGCCCGCTCGGCCGTGCTGACCGAGATCGGGGCGGAGATCGACAAGGCCGCGCTGAAGGCCGACGCGCGGCGCACCGCCATACCCGCGATCAGCTACCCCGAGCAGCTGCCGGTCAGCCAGAAGAAGGACGACATCCTCGAGGCGATCCGCGACCACCAGGTCGTGATCGTGGCGGGCGAGACCGGCTCCGGCAAGACGACGCAGATCCCCAAGATCTGCCTGGAGCTGGGCCGCGGCGTCCGCGGCCTGATCGGTCACACGCAGCCCCGCCGCATCGCCGCCCGCACGGTCGCCGAGCGTGTGGCGGAGGAGCTGCGCACCCCGCTGGGCGGGGCGGTCGGCTGGAAGGTCCGGTTCACCGACCAGGTCGGCGACGGCACGCTGGTCAAGCTGATGACGGACGGCATCATGCTGGCCGAGATCCAGACGGACCGGGATCTCCTCCAGTACGACACGATCATCATCGACGAGGCCCATGAGCGCAGCCTCAACATCGACTTCATCCTGGGCTACCTCGCCCAGCTGCTGCCCCGCCGGCCCGACCTCAAGGTCGTGATCACCTCCGCGACGATCGACCCCGAGCGCTTCTCCCGGCACTTCGGCGACGCGCCGATCGTCGAGGTCAGCGGGCGTACGTATCCCGTCGAGGTGCGCTACCGGCCGCTGCTGGCCGAAGGGGGCGGCGAAGCCGACGAGGCCGACCGCGACCAGATCACCGCGATCTGCGACGCGGTCGACGAGCTCCAGGCCGAGGGCCCGGGCGACATCCTGGTCTTCCTCTCCGGCGAGCGCGAGATCCGCGACACCGCCGACGCCCTGAACAAGAGGCAGCTGCGCCTCACCGAGGTCCTGCCGCTGTACGCGCGGCTGTCCTCCGCCGAGCAGCACAGGGTGTTCCAGCGCGGCACGGGCCGCCGCATCGTGCTGGCCACCAACGTCGCGGAGACCTCGCTCACCGTCCCCGGCATCCGGTACGTGATCGACACGGGCATGGCCCGCATCTCCCGCTACAGCCACCGCACCAAGGTGCAGCGGCTGCCGATCGAGCCGATCAGCCAGGCCAGCGCCAACCAGCGCAAGGGCCGCTGCGGCCGCCTCGCGGACGGCATCTGCGTCCGGCTGTACTCCGAGGACGACTTCCTGTCCCGCCCGGAGTTCACCGACGCCGAGATCCTCCGCACCAACCTGGCCTCCGTCATCCTGCAGATGACCGCCGCGGGCCTGGGCGACATCGCCCGCTTCCCCTTCATCGACCCGCCGGACGCCCGGAACATCAAGGACGGCGTCCAGCTGCTCCAGGAACTGGGCGCGCTGGACGGCCAGAAGCTCACCCAGACCGGCCGCAAGCTCTCCCAGCTGCCGGTGGACCCGCGGCTGGCCCGCATGGTGCTGGAGGCGGAACGCAACGGCGTGGTCCGCGAGGTCATGGTGATCGCGGCCGCCCTGTCGATCCAGGACCCGCGCGAACGCCCCCAGGACAAGCAGCAGCAGGCCGACGAGAAGCACCGCCGCTTCGCCGACGAGACCAGCGACTTCATGGCGCTGCTCAACCTGTGGCGGTACGTGCGCGAGCAGCAGAAGGCGCTGTCCTCCTCCGCCTTCCGCCGGATGTGCCGCACGGAGTTCCTCAACTACCTGCGCATCCGCGAGTGGCAGGACATCTACAGCCAGCTGCGCACAGTCGCCAAGACGATGGGCATCCACCTCGCCGAGGGCGACCACGAGGTCAACCTCCAGCACGTGCACCAGTCGCTGCTGGCGGGCCTGCTGTCGCACGTCGGCCTGAAGGACACCGACAGCAAGAACGAGTACCTGGGCGCCCGCAGCGCCAAGTTCGCGGTCTTCCCCGGCTCCTCGCTCTTCAAGAAGCCGCCGCGGTGGATCATGTCGGCCGAACTGGTGGAGACCTCGCGGCTGTGGGCGCGGGTCAACGCCCGCATCGAGCCGGAGTGGATCGAGCCGCTCGCCCAGCACCTGGTGAAACGGTCCTACAGCGAACCGCACTGGGAGAAGGACCAGGCCGCGGTCATGGCCTTCGAGAAGGTGACGCTGTACGGCGTGCCGGTCGTGGCCGACCGCAAGGTCAACTACGGCAAGATCGACCCGGAGACCAGCCGGGAGCTGTTCATCCGCAACGCGCTGGTCGAGGGTGACTGGCGCACCCACCACCAGTTCTTCCACGACAACCGCAAACTGCTCGCGGAGGTCGAGGAGCTGGAGCACCGGGCGCGGCGCCGCGACATCCTCGTGGACGACGAGACGCTCTTCGACTTCTACGACCGCGTGGTGCCCGAACACGTCGTCTCCGGCGCGCACTTCGACTCGTGGTGGAAGCAACAGCGCAAGGAGCAGCCGGAGCTGCTCAACTTCGAGCACTCCATGCTGATCAACGAGAACGCCGAGGCCGTCACCAAGGACGACTACCCCGACTCCTGGCGCCAGGGGAAGCTCAAGTTCCGTGTGACGTACCAATTCGAGCCGGGCGCGGACGCGGACGGCGTGACGGTCCACGTCCCGCTGCAGGTGCTCAACCAGGTCACCCCGGACGGCTTCGACTGGCAGATCCCGGGCCTGCGCGAGGAGGTCGTCACCGAGCTGATCCGCTCGCTGCCCAAGGCGATCCGCCGCCACTACGTGCCGGCGCCGAACTACGCGAAGGCCTTCCTGGACCGCGTCGTCCCCGTGCAGGACCCTCTTCCCGAGACCCTCGCGCGGGAGCTGCAGCGGATGGTGGGCGTGCCCGTCACCGCCGAGGACTTCGACCTCGCCAAGGTCCCGGACCATCTGAAGATCACCTTCCGGGTGACCGACGAGCGCCGCCGCAAGCTGGCCGAGGACAAGGACCTGGAGGCGCTCAAGCTGCAGTTGCGGCCGAAGACCAAGGCCGCGATCAGCAAGGCCTTCGACGCCGCGGGCTCCATCGGCATCGAGCGGCGCACGGGCCTGAAGCAGTGGACGGTAGGCGCCCTGCCGCGCACCTTCGAGACGCGGCGGTCCGGGCAGCCGGTCAAGGCGTACCCGGCGCTGGTCGACGAGGGCGAGAGCGTGGGCGTACAGCTCTTCGACACCGAGGCCGAGCAGGCCGCGGCGATGTGGCGCGGCACCCGCCGGCTGATCCTGCTGAACGTGCCCACGAACCCGGCGAAGTTCGCCGCGGACCGGCTGTCCAACCAGGACAAGCTCGCGCTGTCGCGCAGCCCGCACGGCTCGGTGACCGCCCTGTTCGACGACTGCGTCACCGCGGCCGCCGACCGGCTCATGGCCGAGCACGGCGGCCCGGCCTGGGACGAGGAGTCGTTCCGGAAGCTGTACGACTCGGTGCGGGCCGACCTCGTCGAGCTGACCGTCAGGATGGTCGCCCAGGTGCGCCAGGTGCTGGCCGCCTGGCAGGCCTGTGAGCGCCGCCTGAAGGCCGCCCAGAGCCTCGCCCTGGTGGCCAACCTCGCGGACGTCAAGGAACAGCTGGGAGCCCTCGTGGGGCCCGGTTTCGTGACCGCCACGGGGGTGCGCCGGCTGCCGGACCTGCTCCGCTACCTGGTGGCCGTCGACCGGCGGCTGCAGCAGATGCCCACGGGCGTCCAGCGCGACACCACGCGCATGGAGAAGGTCCGCGAGATCCAGACCGAGTACGCCGAGCTGCTGGCCGCCCAGCCGGCCGGGCGCCCGGTCCCCGAACGGGTGCGCGACATCCGGTGGATGATCGAGGAACTGCGGGTCAGCTACTTCGCGCACGCCCTCGGGACGGCGTTCCCCGTCTCGGACAAACGCATCTTCAAGGCCCTCGACGAAGCCTGGGGCTGATCGGGTTCGCAATCACCCTCTGACCTGCTGTACAGTCTTCCTCGCGGCCAGGGAACGACGGCCGCGAAACCTGGTCCTGTGGAGCAGTTTGGAGTGCTCGCCACCCTGTCAAGGTGGAGGCCGCGGGTTCAAATCCCGTCAGGACCGCAGTGAAAGCAAGGCCCGCGTCCAGCGAAGGACGCGGGCCTTCTTGCTGTGCGCGGGACGGACGGCGTGGCCGGGACGCGGTTGCGGAGGGTGCGGGTCCCCTGGTTCCGGCCGTTCCCGCGTGGTACGCCTGGCACATGAGCGCGACGCCGAGGGACCCGGGCCCGCCGCCCCGGGACGTGACGCGGGCGCTGCTGCGCGCGCACCTGGCGGCCGCAGCGGGGGGCGGACGGCGGCACCTGACCCGGCACTGCCCGGTGTGCCACCGGCTGATGCGGCTGACGTTGCGGCGCACCGCCGTCCCACTACCGCACGAGTCCGGAGGGGAACAAGACTCCGGCATGTGACGGGAGTCACGTGAAGAGTTCCGGCTCTGAGGGAACTTGGGGGCTCCTGTGGGACCGTCAATTTAATATGTGCAATTGCACTCATGACAGAGGGCCCAGTCCTCACAAGACGGACACACCACACGCACAAAAAAGATCGCACCGGAGCCGGCGGACTCCGGTGCGATCGACGTTTCCTACGGGCGTCCCTGATGGGGGCAGGGACCCTTCGGAGCGGGCGTTGCGGCGGGTTGGGGGCCCCGCGTGGACGCCCGTTTGTTCAGGTCAGGCCTCGCTGCGCTGCTGCGGAATGCCCGCGAGCAGTGCACGGACCTCCGCCTCGCGGTAGCGGCGGTGCCCGCCGAGCGTGCGGATGGACGTGAGCTTGCCAGCCTTGGCCCAGCGCGTGACCGTCTTCGGGTCCACGCGGAACATCGTGGCAACCTCAGCGGGGGTCAGCAGCGGCTCGGCATCAGGGGTGCGAGCGGTCATGAGCGGCCTCCTCGAGAGAACCGAACCAACACGGTTCTTTCCTCTAAATTCTGCACCTTGACCCGCGTTGCCCGAAATGGCGGACGCGGGCCGAGTCGGTAATAGGACGAACGGCTTGTCCTTGGCACTACAACTACACCATCTGTCCAGCCGTGTCGGCCAAACCGATGGATTTGCCCTCTGAGGTGTCTAAGCTCGACGGAAGCCGATGGACCGGGCCATAACGGACAGTCACGCTTGAGTGACGATCAGTCACAGCCAACCCACGAGCCACAGCCCCACCTCAAGGGGATGCAATCCCGGACATTCCACCCAGAGCGAGTGGAAAGAGGTCCTTCCGGACCCGATGTCCCATATTGTCATGGGGGGTGGGGATGAGGGCAAGACCCCTAAACGTGCTTTAGGTCACGCTTAGGCCAAAGGTACCGGTCGGCCGGACTCAGGACCAAAGTCCCTCCCCCACGACCGGCTCCCGACGGACCCTCAACTCGCGTACAGCAGTTCCCTGACGGCCCGCCAACGGTCGCTGAGCCGCTCGTAAGCCTCCCCGGCCCGGGTGCTGTCCCCGTCCCGCAGCGCGGCCAGCGCCTCCGCCACGTCGGCGGCGGACCGGTCCCCCGCGAGGGAGTCCGGGGCGATGGCGTGGACGAGCCCGCCGTAGTCGAGTTCGACCAAGGAGCGCGGGTGGAACTCCTCCAGCCAACGCCCTACATCTACCAGGCCGTCGATCAGGGGTCCCTCTTCGAGTGAATCCTTGAGCACCCGCAGCGCCCGGGCCGTCCGCCGGCGGGCCTGCACCATGGGGGTCCGGTAACGCATCACCGGCTGCTTGGACTCGCCCGCGCCCGCGGGTTCGTACTCACGCTCGGAATCGTCGAACAGCACGAACCAGCGCACCGGGACGTGCCACGTGGCCCCGCGGATCCAGGGCCGCGCATCGGCGTTCTCGGGCTTCTCCGCCCGCCACGCCGTGAAGTCGGCCTCCGCCTGCTCGCGCGCGACCGGCGGCAGCACGGCGTCCACCACGGGGGCGGGGAACTCCTCGACCAGTTCGGACAGGGCCAGCCAGCCGCGCAACCGGGTGCGCCAGGGGCAGACGTGGGTCACGCCGTCCACGACGGCGACGAAGGCGTCCCCGCTCTCGCGCACCGGGACGGCGACGGGCGGCACGGACAGCAGACCGGCCAGCGACTGGCGCAGTTCGTCCTGTGCGGACCGCTGAGCGCCCTGGGAGGCATACCGGTACCAGTAGCCGCGATCGGGCTCCGGGAAGGCCGCCAGCGGCTCGTACACCCGCAGATACGCCGCGTACGGGACCAGCACCGATGACAAGCCCACACCCGCTCCCTCGTGACGGCTTCCGCCCTGGCATCGTCCCACGTCGCTTCCGGCACGGGGAGTGATCCACGACACTGGGAGGATGTTCACGGCCGGGTGGTTCTAGTCTTCTGCCAACCGGCCCTCCCCCACCCACCCGGAGGGCGACCTCTGGACATTCGGGAGTCACCACAGTGACCGACGTACGTCAGACACCCGGCATCGTCACCACGCTGTTCCGATCGGAGCAGGGCGGTCACGAGCAGGTCGTCTTGTGCCAGGACCGCGCCAGCGGCCTCAAGGCCGTCATCGCGATCCACTCCACCGCCCTGGGCCCGGCCCTCGGCGGCACCCGCTTCCACGCGTACTCCTCCGACGAGGCGGCGGTCGAGGACGCGCTCAACCTCGCCCGCGGCATGTCGTACAAGAACGCGCTCGCCGGCCTCGACCTCGGCGGCGGCAAGGCCGTCATCATCGGCGACCCGGACATGGACAAGTCCGAGGAGCTGCTGCTGGCCTACGGCCGCTTCGTGGCCTCGCTCGGCGGCCGCTACGTCACGGCCTGCGACGTCGGCACCTACGTGGCCGACATGGACGTGGTCTCCCGCACCGCCCCGCAGTGGACCACCGGCCGTTCGCCCGAGAACGGCGGCGCCGGCGACTCCTCCGTCCTGACCGCCTGGGGCGTCTTCCAGGGCATGCGCGCCTCCGCCCAGGCCAAGTGGGGCGACCCCACGCTGCGCGGCCGCAGGGTCGGCGTGGCCGGTGTCGGCAAGGTCGGCCACCACCTGGTGGAGCACCTGCTCAAGGACGGCGCCGAGGTCGTGATCACCGATGTTCGCGGCGAGGCCGTCGACCGGATCACCTCCCGTCACCCTCAGGTAACCGCCGTCTCCGACGCTGACGTCCTGGTCCGGACACCGCTGGACGTGTACGCCCCCTGCGCGCTCGGCGGCGCCCTCGACGACGACTCGGTGCCGGCCCTCACCGCCTCGATCGTCTGCGGCGCGGCCAACAACCAACTCGCCCACCCCGGCGTCGAGAAGGACCTGGCCGACCGCGGGATCCTCTACGCGCCGGACTACGTCGTGAACGCGGGCGGCGTGATCCAGGTCGCGGACGAGCTGCACGGCTTCGACTTCGAGCGGGCCCGCGCCAAGGCGACGAAGATCTTCGACACCACGCTCGCGATCTTCGAGCGCGCCGCGGCCGACGGCATCCCGCCGGCCGCCGCCGCCGACCGCCTGGCCGAGCAGCGCATGGCCGAGCGCACCCCGGCGGAGAGCTGGCTGCGCCCGTGAGCCATGGGGCCGCGGCGGTGCCGCGGCCCCTCCGGCACGCCCCCGTCCGCCCGTGGACGGGGGCGTGTCGTCCATCACAAAGCGGACACCCGCGGGGTGCCGCCGACGTACGTTGTCCGCGCGTCCTCACGAGTCGGGGCGGCTCCCTGCGGGCCTCCGTGACGAGGGCCGCAGGCTGGACATCCGACCGTTACCACGCCCCGGCAGCCAGACCGCGGCGGAAGAAGGTAAAATCGCGATTGACCAGCCAGGACGGGGCCATCGCGGGCCCCTGCTCCGACGCGCGTCGTGCGGGCGACGTACCGTGCGGCCTCGGAAGCAGGTACCGTTGAAGTCCTACGGACCGGGACTCTCATGTGAGGGCCCGTTCCACATCGTGAACGCGTGTCAAGACTCGGGGCCGTCGAGCCCCACCGTTGAGGGGGTCGAGCCAATGGGGCGCGGCCGGGCCAAGGCCAAGCAGACGAAGGTCGCCCGCCAGCTGAAGTACAACAGCGGCGGAACGGACCTTTCACGTCTGGCCGAAGAGCTGGGCGCATCGTCGACACTGCCGGTCAATCCGGAGGTACAGGAAGACGACGATGACGACGAGCTGGAAGACGACCCGTACGCACGGTACGCGGATCTCTACGGCGACGACGAGGACGACGACGAGGACGACGAGTCCCAGTCCTCCTCACAACGCCGTCGTGCTTGACGCAACACATTCCGTTCCAGCTTGACCACTGACCCGGTCCGGGCGCCGCCCGGACCGGGCTTCGTGCTGCCCCGCGCCGGTCAGCCCGCGTAGTCCCCGGTGAGCTCGACGGCCTCGGCGTGCTCGCCGCGCTCCACGACCTCGCCGGCCACCCAGGCGTCCAGGCCCCGGTCGGCCAGCGTGGTCAGCGCCGCGTCCACCGAGCCCTCGGGCACCACGGCGACCATGCCGACGCCCATGTTCAAGGTCTTCTCCAGCTCCAGCCGCTCCACGCCGCCGAGCTCGCCGACCGTGCCGAACACCGCGCCGGGCGTCCACGTCGAGCGGTCCACCGTGGCGTGCAGGTGGTCCGGGACGACCCGGGCCAGGTTGCTGGCCAGCCCGCCGCCGGTGACGTGCGAGAAGCCGTGCACCTCGGTGGTACGGGTCAGCGCCAGGCAGTCCAGCGAGTAGATCCGGGTCGGCTCCAGCAGCTCCTCGCCGAGGGTCCGGCCGAACTCCGGGACCTCCCGGTCCAGCGCCCAGCCGGCCCGCTCGAACAGCACGTGCCGGACGAGCGAGTACCCGTTGGAGTGAAGACCGGAGGACGCCATGGCGATCACGACGTCACCCTTACGGATGCGATCCGCGCCCAGCAGCCGGTCGGCCTCGACCACGCCCGTACCGGCGCCGGCGACGTCGAACTCGTCCTCGCCCAGCAGGCCCGGGTGCTCGGCCGTCTCGCCGCCGACCAGGGCGCAGCCGGCGAGCACGCAGCCCTCGGCGATGCCCTTGACGATGGCCGCGACGCGGTCCGGGAAGACCTTGCCGACGCAGATGTAGTCGGTCATGAAGAGCGGCTCGGCACCGCACACGACCAGGTCGTCGACGACCATGCCGACCAGGTCGTGGCCGATGGTGTCGTAGACGCCCATGCGGCGGGCGATGTCGACCTTGGTGCCCACGCCGTCGGTGGCGGAGGCCAGCAGGGGCCGCTCGTAACGCTTGAGCGCGGAGGCGTCGAAGAGCCCGGCGAAGCCGCCGAGACCGCCCACGACCTCCGGGCGGGTGGCCTTCTTCACCCATTCCTTCATCAGCTCGACCGCGCGGTCGCCCGCCTCGATGTCGACTCCCGCCGCGGCGTAGCTGGCACCGGTGTTCTCGGACATGGCTGTGTTGTGTCCTTGCGTCGAATGCTTACGGGCGACGGAGCGCGTCGGCGGCGTCGGGGCCGCCGGCCAGCTCGGTCTCCAGAAGGTGCTTGCCGAGCAGCTCGGGGTCCGGCAGCTCCATCGGGTACTCGCCGTCGAAGCAGGCCCGGCAGAGGTTGGGCTTGGCGATCGTGGTCGCCTCGACCATCGCGTCCAGCGAGATGTACGACAGCGAGTCAGCGTCCAGGGACTTGCAGATCTCGTCGACCGACAGGCCGTTGGCGATCAGCTCGGCGCGGGTGGCGAAGTCGATGCCGAAGAAGCACGGCCACTTGATCGGCGGCGAGGAGATCCGGATGTGGACCTCGGCGGCGCCGGCCTCGCGGAGCATCCGGACCAGCGCGCGCTGGGTGTTGCCGCGGACGATCGAGTCGTCCACGACCACCAGGCGCTTGCCCCGGATGACCTCCTTGAGCGGGTTGAGCTTCAGGCGGATGCCCAGCTGCCGGATGGTCTGCGAGGGCTGGATGAAGGTCCGGCCCACGTACGAGTTCTTCACCAGGCCCGAGCCGTACGGGATGCCGCTCGCCTCGGCATAGCCGACCGCGGCCGGCGTGCCGGACTCCGGGGTCGGTATCACCAGATCGGCCTCGACCGGGGCCTCCTTGGCCAGCCGGCGGCCCATCTCGACCCGGGAGAGGTAGACGTTGCGGCCCGCGATGTCGGTGTCGGGGCGGGCGAGGTACACGTACTCGAAGACGCAGCCCTTGGGGCGGGCGTCGGCGAAGCGGGAGGCGCGCAGCCCGTTCTCGTCGACGGCGATCAGCTCGCCGGGCTCGATCTCGCGGATGAAGCTCGCGCCCACGATGTCCAGCGCGGCGGTCTCCGAGGCGACGACCCAGCCGCGCTCCAGGCGGCCCAGCACCAGCGGGCGGATGCCCTGCGGGTCACGGGCGGCGTAGAGCGTGTGCTCGTCCATGAAGACCAGGCTGAAGGCGCCCTTGACCTCGGGCAGCACCTGACGGGCGGCGTCCTCGACGGACAGCGGCTTGCCGTCCTCGTCCACCTGCCCGGCGAGCAGCGCCGTGACCAGGTCGGTGTCGTTGGTCGCGGCGACCCTGGTGGCCCGGCCGTTGCCCTGGGGCAGCGCGGCGACCATCTCGGCCAGCTCGACGGTGTTGACCAGGTTCCCGTTGTGGCCGAGGGCGATGGAGCCGTTGGCGGTGGCGCGGAAGGTGGGCTGGGCGTTCTCCCAGACCGAGGCGCCGGTGGTCGAGTAACGGGCATGCCCGACCGCGATGTGGCCCTGCAAGGAGCCGAGGGAGGTCTCGTCGAAGACCTGGGACACCAGGCCCATGTCCTTGAAGACCAGGATTTGGGAGCCGTTGCTCACTGCGATGCCCGCGGACTCCTGTCCGCGGTGCTGCAGGGCGTACAGCCCGAAATAGGTGAGTTTGGCGACCTCTTCGCCGGGGGCCCAGACACCGAAGACGCCGCAAGCGTCCTGGGGGCCCTTCTCGCCGGGGAGCAGGTCGTGGTTGAGTCGTCCGTCACCACGTGGCACGGCACCGAGTCTAGGGCAGGTTCCGGTGTCGTCCGAACGAGGGAACGCGACAAAAGTGCGTTCTATGCGCGTAAACCCATGGGGCACTTGGCCGTGTGACCTTGGTCGTGCTCTCGGTCGAAGCCTGCTCAGGGGCGCAGTCCGGGGTCACGGACCATGGCGGTGAGCTCGGCCGCGGCACGCGTCGCGGCCGACGGGCGGTGCCGCACCCGCTCCCATCCCGGAACGGCGACCGCGCCGAGCCGGAGGTCGTCCAGACCCGCGACGCGGCGGACGATCAGTTCCCCGTCCGCGGTGCGGACGACACGGGTGACCTCCGCCCAGGGCACGTGCCGGGTGCGCAGATGGCGACGGACCCGCAGACCGGTGGCGTCGGCGGTGATCCGCCAGGTGATCATGGACAGCGCCTTGTCGACCAGCCACAGGCCGCCCAGGACCGGCAGCAACGCGCGCCACCAGGGCCCGCCGGAGAATCCGGAGCCCAGGAACACCACCGTGCCCACAAGGAGCAGCGCGCCCGCCGTGCGGTCGCCCGCACCGCCGTGCCAATGGACGGGGCCCGCGCCGGGCTTCAGGGCCGCGGCCGCCTCGGCGACCCTGGCCTCCGCTTCCCGGCGGTGCTCGGCGTGGTCGGGCGACCCGCTCCCGGACGACGGCGCCACCCACCGCCGCGCCGGCGACTCCGTGGCACCGACCAGGAGGTCGCCGGAAGCCGTGACGGCCGCCAGCACCAGTTCCGCGCCTTCCGCCGGGAGGCCGAAGAGCACGCCCTCGCCGCTGGCCCACGCGCCGGGTCCGGCCGCGCGGTAGGCCAGCACCGGTGCCCCGGCGGCATCGTCCACCGGCCGGATGACGGTCCTGCCGTCCTCGCGCCCCGCCAGCACCCGGAGCACGGGAACGGGTCCTCGGCGCACCGAGCGGGCCCGCAGCGCCGACAGCGCCCCCGACAGCAGCAGGGAGAGGCCGAGGCCGCCCGCCGTGAGCGTCAGGAGCTGCAGGCCCGTGCGGTCCTCGTACGGCTCCGCGGCGAGCCGCAGCCACTCCCCGTCGACGAGCACGGGCACCTCGGTGCCCCGGTCGTGGTCCTCCGGGAACGTCACCGCGACGCGGTGCCGCGTGCCGTCGCCGAAGCGGACGACGATGTGGTCCTCGGCACCGTTGCCGACGACGACCGCCGCGGCGCGGACGGCCGCCGCAGCGTGCGCCCGGTCCGCCCGGTCCCCGGACACGGCGGTCGCCGCGGTCACCGCCGCGACCACCAGGGCCGCCACGCCGACGGCGATCCGGAGCACGCCACGCCGCACCGGCCCGGCCCGCTGCGGCACCGGGAGCGCGACTGCCCCCGCCGCCTCCAGGGCCAGGGCCCGCTGGCGGCGGCGCACCCGCAGCCGCGCGAGGACCGCGGCCCAGCCCCAGCACAGCGCGGCCACGACCACGACGTCCACGCCGCGCTCCGCGGCGCCGCCGGTCCACAGGTCCGGCCGGGTCATCCACAGCAGCAACAGCGGCGCCGACAGCGCCGCAGCTTCGGGCAGGACGAACAACCACAGGGTGTGGACGAAGAAGCCGACGGTGCCGACCGCGTCAAACCACATCGGCCCGCAGGGCGCGGCCACCGTGCAGCCGTCGTCCGCCGCGAGGGCGATCGCCGCGATCACCGCCGCCACCAGCACCGGGGCGCACCACAGCGGGCGCGCCCAGCCGGGAAGCCGTACCGCGGCCCAGCGGTGGGCGTCGGTGGAGAGCCAGGGGCGGGCCGGTGTGCCGGCCGGGGCGTTCGTCGAGGTCACCGGCGCATTATGCGGACGCCGGGACCGCCTCAGCCCAGCAGGGGGAGGTACGGGGCGAGGTCGGCGCGCTCACCGCTCGCGGAGACCGCGGCGGAGTCCAGGGCGGCGGCCCAGGACGTGCGCCCGGTGGCGAGACGGATCCAGGTGAGCGGGTCCGTCTCGACGACGTTGGGCGGGGTGCCCCGGGTGTGGCGGGGCCCGGGCACGCACTGCACGGCCGCGTACGGCGGTACGCGGACCTCGACGGAGTTGCCGGGCACCGAGACCGCGAGGGTGTCCGCGAGGAGCCGTACGACGGCGGCGACGGCCTGCCGCTCCAGGGGGACGGGCACACCCGTCGCCGCGGCGAGGTCGTCGCTGTGGACGACCAGCTCGACGAGCCGGGTCACCAGGAAGTCCGTGGACCGCATCGCGCCGAGCGTGATCGCCACCAGGCGCTCGGGCGCCACCGCCTCGTCCAGCACCCCGGCCAGGCCGTGGGCGGCCTCCTCGAGGCGGGCGGCGGCGTCGGCGGTCTCCGCGGCGGCCTCACGGGTGTCGGCGTCCAGCGGGCCGGCGATGCGCGCCGTGGAGCGCGCCCACGCGGTGAGGTCGAGGTCCGCCTTGGCCGGGGCGGGCGCGGTCACCACCCGGGCGACGGCCTCCACCTGCCGGGCGATGTGCACCACCAGCGTGTGCACGTCCCACCCCGGCAGCCCGGCGGGCGCGGCCAGTTGAGCCGCCGTCAGTCCCCGTGCGGCCCCCAGGACATGGGCGAGCTGGGCGGTGAGCGCCGCGCGGGTCCTGGCGGGGTCGTAGGTGCGGGCCTTGCGGGCGGTGGACGGCATGCGTGCAGCCTACGCGCGGTGCCCGGCCCGCACCCCGACCCCGGGGGTCAGGCCTGGCGCGGGCGCTCGAAGGTGAGCAGCAGCCCCTGCACGGCGCCGGGGCCGATGCGGCCCTTGACGTCGGCGGAGGTGATCGCCTTGAGCTGCCAGCCGTCCTCGGCCTGCTTGTTGAGCGTCTTCTCCAGCTTGTCGTCGTCGATGGCGTCGCCTATCAGCGATTCGCGGAAGCTGACGACCTTGTACTCGTACATCGTTGACACCCCTTGTCGTGCCGGTGGTTGCGGGACGCACAGTAGTACCGCCGGTCGCGGGCTACGCGGGGCGGACCGGTCCCGCCGCCCGGCAGACGAGGGTGCCGCCCTCGGTCTCGGCGGACAGCAGCACCAGTTCGGCGCCCTCGTACGGCGCCCCGAACAGCAGGGCGGGGCGCAGCGCGTCCTCCCGGGACCCGGACGGCGGCTCGGGCTCGGGGTCGACCGGACAGGAGAAGAGCGCCGTGCGGCCCGCGTGGTCGTCGGCCGCGAACACCCACGTCCGGGCGTCCTCGTCCACCCGGGTCAGCACGCGCAGCACCGGCTGCGCGCCGCGCCGCAGGGCGCCCGCCCGCACCCGGGCCACCAGGCCCACGGCGAGCAGTGCGCCGCCGGCCAGTGACAGCAGGCGGATCTGCGGTGGGATCGCGGCCGCGCACAGCACCCCGAACGCGATCGTGGCCGGCCCGCGGCGCAGCGGCGGGAGGGGCCCGGGGAGCGGAAGCCGTACGTCCTGGGCGGCGTTCGCGGCGAGCAGCCGCTGCCGGCGGTGGACGCCCGTACGGTGCCGGGCGCCGGCCCAGCACAGCAGCAGCGCGGCGACGGCGGGGAGCGCGGCCTGCGGTTCCACCCGCCAGACCAGGAGCGCGGCGAGCACCGGCGCCGACACGAGGGTCAGCCCGGGCAGTCTGAAGAGCCAGTACACCTGGACGGCGACCAGCCCGTAGTGCACCGTCCCGAACGCCCCCGGGGCCACCGCGGCCCCGACGGCGGCGGCCGCGGCCAGCGCCAGGGCGCCCCAGCGCGGGCGGGCCCACGCGGCGGGGCGGCAGGCCGCCCAGCGCGCTGCGTCAAGGCCGCGCCACAGGGGCGGTTCGCCGGGGGTGTCGCGCTCGCTCACGTCTGGAGTATGAGGCCGTCCCCAACGGAGCCGGTCACCGGCCCCCGGCGAAGCGCCCCCGCGCCTGGCGGCACGGGGGCGCTTCGGGAGGGCGCGCCCGAAGGGCGCGTCGGAAGGGCGGACGGATCAGCCCAGGAGGGCCGGGATCGTGCCCTCGTGAGCCGTACGGAGCTCGTCCAGCGGGATGCTGAACTCGCCCTGGAGCTCGACCGCGTCGCCGTCGACGACACCGATCCGCGTCGCGGGCAGACCGCGCGCACCGCACATGTCGGTGAAGCGGAGCTCCTCGCTGCGCGGCACCGAGACGACCGCCCGGCCCGCCGACTCCGAGAAGAGGAGCACGAACGGGTCGAGACCGTCCGGCACGACCAGGCGCGCGCCGTTGCCGCCGCGCAGGCAGGACTCGACGACGGCCTGGACGAGCCCGCCGTCCGACAGGTCGTGGGCCGCGTCGACCATGCCGTCGCGGGAGGCCGAGATGAGGATCTCACCGAGCAGTTTCTCCCGCTCCAGGTCCACCGCCGGCGGCAGTCCGCCGAGGTGGTCGTGGATCGCCTGGGACCAGGCGGAGCCGCCCAGCTCCTCCTTGGTGTCGCCCAGCAGGTAGAGCAGCTGGCCCTGGTCCTTGAAGGCGACCGGCGTGCGGCGCGTGACGTCGTCGATCACGCCCAGCACCGCCACGACGGGCGTCGGGTGGATGGCGACGTCACCGGTCTGGTTGTAGAGCGAGACGTTGCCGCCGGTGACCGGCGTGCCCAGCTCCAGGCAGCCGTCGGCGAGGCCGCGGCAGGCCTCGGCGAACTGCCACATCGCGGCCGGGTCCTCGGGCGAGCCGAAGTTGAGGCAGTCGGAGACCGCCAGGGGCTTGGCGCCGGTGGTGGCGACGTTGCGGTACGCCTCGGCGAGCGCGAGCTGGGCGCCCGTGTACGGGTCGAGCTTGGCGTAGCGGCCGTTGCCGTCGGTGGCCACCGCGACGCCGAGGTTGGTGTCCTCGTCGATGCGGATCATGCCGGAGTCCTCCGGCTGCGCCAGCACGGTGTTGCCCTGCACGAAGCGGTCGTACTGGTCGGTGATCCACGCCTTGGACGCCTGGTTCGGGTGCGCGACCATCGTCAGGACCTGGGCGCGCAGCTCCTCGCCGCCCGCCGGGCGCGGCAGCTTGTTGGCGTCGTCGGCCTGGAGCGCGTCCTGCCACGCGGGGCGGGCGTAGGGGCGCTCGTACACCGGGCCCTCGTGGGCGACGGTGCGCGGCGGGACGTCGACGATCTGCTCGCCGTGCCAGAAGATCTCCAGCCGGTCGCCGTCGGTGACCTCACCGATGACGGTGGCGATCACGTCCCACTTCTCGCAGATCTCCAGGAAGCGGTCGACGTACCGCGGCTCGACGATGGCGCACATGCGCTCCTGCGACTCGCTCATGAGGATCTCCTCCGGCGAGAGCGTCGCGTCGCGCAGCGGCACGGTGTCCAGCTCCACCCGCATGCCGCCGGAGCCGGCCGAGGCCAGCTCGGAGGTGGCGCAGGACAGGCCGGCGCCGCCGAGGTCCTGGATGCCGGCGACCAGCTTCTCCTTGAAGATCTCCAGGGTGCACTCGATGAGCAGCTTCTCCTGGAAGGGGTCGCCGACCTGGACGGCGGGGCGCTTGGCCGGGCCGGTGTCGGAGAAGGTCTCCGAGGCGAGCACGGAGACGCCGCCGATGCCGTCGCCACCGGTGCGGGCGCCGTAGAGGATGACCTTGTTGCCGGCGCCGGAGGCCTTGGCCAGGTGGATGTCCTCGTGCTTCATCACGCCGACGCACAGGGCGTTGACCAGCGGGTTGCCCTGGTAGCAGGGGTCGAAGACGACCTCGCCGCCGATGTTGGGCAGGCCCAGGCAGTTGCCGTAGCCGCCGACGCCCGCGACGACGCCCGGCAGGACGCGCTTGGTGTCGGGGTGGTCCGGCGCGCCGAAGCGCAGCGGGTCCATGACGGCGACCGGGCGGGCACCCATGGCGAGGATGTCGCGGACGATGCCGCCGACGCCCGTGGCCGCGCCCTGGTAGGGCTCGATGTACGAGGGGTGGTTGTGCGACTCGACCTTGAAGGTGACCGCGTAGCCCTGGCCGACGTCCACGACGCCGGCGTTCTCGCCGATGCCGACCAGCAGGGCGTCGTTGGCGGGGGCCTTCTCGCCGAACTGGCGCAGGTGGATCTTGCTGCTCTTGTACGAGCAGTGCTCGGACCACATGACGGAGTACATGGCGAGCTCGGCACCGGTGGGCCGGCGGCCGAGGATCTCCCGGATGCGCTCGTACTCGTCCTGCTTCAGGCCGAGTTCGGCCCACGGCTGCTCGGTGTCAGGAGTCCCGGTGGCGTGCTTGACGGAATCGAGTGTCATGACGCGTGAACCAGCTTCTTGAGGATCGAGGTGAAGAATCCGAGGCCGTCGGTGCGGCCGGTCCCGATCAGCGACTCGACCGCGTGCTCGGGGTGCGGCATGAGGCCGACGACATTGCCTGCGGCGTTGGTGATGCCGGCGATGTCCCGGAGCGAGCCATTGGGGTTCCAGTCCGCGTAGCGGAACACCACACGGCCCTCGGCCTCCAGCTCGTCGAGGACGTGCTCGTCGGCCACGTAGCGGCCGTCGATGTTCTTCAGCGGGATGCTGATCTCCTGGCCCTGCTCGTAATCGGCCGTCCAGGACGTCGAGTTGTTCTCGACACGCAGCTTCTGGTCCCTGCAGATGAAGTGCAGGTGATTGTTGCGCAGCATGGCACCCGGCAGCAGATGCGTCTCGGTGAGCACCTGGAAGCCGTTGCAGATACCCAGGACCGGAAGACCGTCCTTGGCGCCGGCGATGACCGACTCCATCACGGGCGAGAAGCGGGAAATCGCCCCGGCCCGGAGATAGTCGCCGTAACTGAATCCACCGGGCAGGACGACGGCGTCCACCTGGTGGAGATCCTTGTCACGGTGCCACAGCGGCACCGGCTCGGCGCCGGCGACGCGGACCGCGCGCTGGGTGTCCCGGTCGTCGAGCGTCCCGGGGAAGGTGACGACACCGATGCGTGCGGTCACGACTCCACCTTCACGGTGAAGTCCTCGATCACTGTGTTGGCGAGGAAGGTCTCGGCCATCTTGCGGATACGGGCGAGGGCGGCGTCGTCGACCGGCCCCTCCAGTTCGAGCTCAAAACGCTTGCCCTGGCGGACGTCGGCGATTCCCTCGAACCCGAGGCGCGGCAGCGCTCGCTGCACCGCCTGGCCCTGGGGGTCGAGGATCTCCGGCTTGAGCATGACGTCGACTACGACGCGTGCCACGGTCACTCCCGGTGGTGTGCTGCGGTGAGATGTCCCCACCGTACCCCGCCGAAAAATCTACGCGGGTAGATATTCCAGAATGGTCACGGAATATCCCCCCACCGGATTGCCCTCGGGACACCCGGAGGAATTGGCCGATCGGTTGCGGCGAAAAAATGCGGACCGGTAAATGGAAAAGCATTGACCCCGGCCCTGGGGCTTCGATACAACAACGGGGCCAACGCAGTCCCCAGGCCTTCTCCATTGAAAGGACCGGCATCCATGGCGCAGCGCGTAGTGGTCACGCTCTCCGACGACCTCGACGGCGGTGAAGCGGCGGAAACGGTCACTTTCGGCCTCGACGGGAAGTCGTACGAGATCGACCTGTCCGCCGGCAACGCCGAGAAGCTGCGGGAGGCCCTCGCGCCGTACGTCGAGGCAGGGCGCCGCCGCAACCGGCTCGGCAAGGCCTACAAGCACACCTCGCTCGCCCCCGACCCGGCCGCCGTGCGCGCCTGGGCGCTCTCCCGGGGCTTCGACGTGCCGCCGCGCGGCCGTATCCCCAAGAAGCTCTACGAGGCGTACGCCGAGGCCAGCTGATCCGCCGCCGGGCCCTTCCCGGACGGGCCGGGGCCCCGCCCGGGAATCACCCGGAAGAAGCGATTGGACAGCCACCCCCGTTGATCCGCTAGAGTCTGGAGCACGCCGAGGGCGGGCCGAAAGGCCGAGACCCCCGGGCCACGCGGGTGTAGTTCAGTAGCAGAACATCCCTCTTCCAGGGGGAAGGCGCAGTGTGCGATTCCTGTCACCCGCTCTGATTGCTCGACCGGTCCTGAGGATCGGGTAGGGTAGTCGCCGTGCGGACGTGGCTCAGTTGGTAGAGCATCACCTTGCCAAGGTGAGGGTCGCGAGTTCGAATCTCGTCGTCCGCTCTTTGAGGGAAGGCCCCGGTCGGATCACCGACCGGGGCCTTCTTCGTGCTCCCGGCACCGGTCGGTGTGACGGTGGCCACAGGGCGGAACGCCCGAACTCCCCTGACCGCGGGCGGCGATCGCCCCCGCCCGCCGCCCCTCCCGCGCCCCGGGACCCGCCCGCACCGGGCGTCCACGGGGGCCGCGGCGGCTCTGGGGCACGCCGTGGAACCGGAGTTGACCGGCCGGCCGGGAACGCCGGCGGGGACCGCCCGGAGGTCCGTGACCAGGCCCTCGTCGCTGCCGCGCCCCCGTCGCGTGCGCCGCGGGACACGACGCGGGGAACCCGCCGCGCCAGGGTGTGTGCCCAAGG